>JAHEYD010000009.1 GCA_023251795.1 Nitrosotalea sp.
TTCCTTAATTTAAGAAGGGGGTATCGTTCTACCACTTTTTACTTTGGCTTTCTCGCGCATACCCCCACATTTGGTTTATTTGACTATTGATTTACTCTCTTACTTCTTACTGAACACCACGACTCAAGATGCCAGTTAGGAAGCACATAAGATTCAAACCAATACCATTAGTGGGTGCAGCAGCAGCAGCTAGAGCAAAAGTAGCCCCTGCAAAGACCTTCACATAAAAAGTCTGTCCCTGCAAAATACTAACCCCATTCAAACCGTCTCCAACTGGAGGGGGAAGAACAAGGTTAAACTGCAAGTGCGTTCCATTAGGATTCCCAAGGTTATTGGTTCCGATGTTATTCATGGTAGTATAGCCATTCAAGCCATACCCTGATGCAGCACTTTGAAGTGGACCTTCAGAATAAATCTTCTGCCCAACCCAAAATTCATACCAATAATTGTTCAAAAATTGGTCAACGTCTATCTTTACCATGTTACCAGTAAAGTAAAAACCAATACTCTGCACGTTCATAAACTGAGGATCACTCAGCCTAGAAACCTGTTCCAAATTGGTATCTGCCTTTGTCTTAGCACCACCAATAGGTACATTGAAAAAGGTATAAAGTGCCGCAGTAGTAGCAGCAGCAGCAGTAGTCTGCCGATCGTACAACTGCCATTGCACAACATCAGCAGCGTTAGGTTGAATAGGATTACGCAGCTTATACTTATTCTTAGTTCGTGCTAGCCCTTTAGGAATACTAGGGGCAATTCGCACATTATTCGTTTCATGCATATTTTTCATTTTCCTTTCTTCTTTAAATACTACTAAGCAACCCTAGTAAGCCTAGTCCGTCCAGGCTGAGTAACTACATTACCCATACCCTTAAGACCCTTCATAACAGGCATAGCTGCCATAACTGCACTAGGAGTTACAAATTGATTCATACTCCCACTCATGGGAACCTGAGGAGTATAGAAACTGCTAGGCATAATCATGCCCATACCAGCCATACCGAATGGATTGTAACCGCTGAATCCAGGGATCAAATCACTAGCTACCTGGAGCCCAACAAGCGTATATCCCCCAAGTGCAACGCCACTACCAAGTTGAGGAGATTTAGCAAACCGCGAAATCCCATAACCTAGAATGCTAGCAACTGCACCTGTGGTAATATATTTCATAAAACCAGCTCCAGCAGCAGGCCACATACCAGCGATAACATCCACTAGTTTTTTGGTGAGAATAGCTCCACCAATAACACCAGCGATCATTACACCAGTAGTTTTGATACCACCACCAAAACCCCCTGGATTACGCCGACGCCTACGGTTATGCAAGCGCGTGTAGCTATGTCGCCTACGCGCAACAACCCTAGCAGGGTTGCTCCTACGGGTACGCCGACGATGATGAGTCACAGCAACCCGACGCCGACGCCGAGTAGAATTAACACGACGTAGGCCAATAGACTTACGTCGCTTTCTAGAAGTTTTTGCCATAATAGATTTTACCTTTCTAACCTTTCTTACCTTACCTGGATTCAAACCAATTGTTATAATCTCTCCGGGGTTGCCTACTCTTTGATTCTCTCTCATTCGAGACATTTCACCATAGGCCCTAAATGCTGCCATATTGCCCTTAGAGTAAGCCTTACGCTGTTTTCTATTTAACCCCTGCCTTTTAGAAGGTGCCATAGTAGATTTGCGTTTTGGATTCTTAGCTCTAACCATCGCAGTAAACTTAGCCCTAGCTGCAAGTTGCTTAGCACTAGGTCTTCGATTACTTCTACGTCTCCCCGGGTTAACCAACTTCATCTTTTTCAAAACTGTTGCCATTCATTAACCACCTTTCCACCAAATCTTAGATATTTGGATCACCCCCTCTTTACTTAACAATGCTATGAGGCAAACTAACCCTAACTCGATATTGCTTTGCAGCATTTCCACTACCCGCAGTAGCAAGTTTAGTGCAAACAACATTAGTAATATCAACAGTAGTAACTGCCCATGCACTCAAAGCACCAATAGCTTGACTCAAAATCTGCACCCCACTAATATCTAGTGGAATAGCACCCAAACCATGAGCAACATTTCCTGTAGTAACATCTCCGTCAGCAGTAGCAGCAATATCAAAAATGAAAGTGCTAGTACCTGCCAAAACAGTCGTATTCGTAACTGCCATATCTTTTCCTTTCTTTCTACCTAACTACTCCCCATAAGGTTCATGAGAAGCACTTAGATCCTTTTGGTGTATTTCCCATACAGAAGTCTTTACACCATTAATCTGTTTCCAAACTTTCCTATAACTCCGTGTATCCCCTGTAGGGATATGAACAGTTGTAGGTATCCTTACCCCTGCACCACTTGTTATAATTCCTGTTTCAGTAGAATCATTTATTAGTGAGTGCCAGTAAATCTCTTCATATCCCTCTACAGGTTTCCCCAAAAGCGTATCAAGATAGGGGACTTGAGTAAGAGGTTTTGACAATGCTTCAGCAAAAAGTATTTGCTCTTGATTGTATTGTTCTATCGTCATTTGCAAAGGCTCTTTTGTTAATGGCATTTTTATCTTACCTCAGCTTAATTCTTACCTTACCCATACCAAAAGGTGTTGGGCTTAGTCTATACACATTTTGTGTATGCCCTAAATCTCCAAACGGATGAGACTTCAAATATTTTTTAGCTTCAGCTATTGTTGTAAAGTAATCATCATCCATTTCCTTTGAACCTACACTATATTTCATACCTCTTTGAAATGCGTATTCGGCAGAAGAAGGGTTTTTCCTTTTTCCTTTCGCCTTTTTCTTAGCAACCCTCTTCCTACTCTGAACAGGATGAGTACCTACCAAACCCTCTTCATAATCCTCACTTGCCCTAATAGGATGAAATATTCCGCTCCTATCCTTAAATCCCATCTCAACATTTCTAAACTTCCTACTTGGATTCTTTTCCTTCAAAACCTGAACTTGTCCGGTAGGAAGTATCCTAACCGCATGAGCAGGAATCCAATCACTAAGTAGGGAAGTTGGATTACGTTTTTTCTTAGTTGAATATACTACTTTACCTTTTTCATTTTTGACTGTATATACATCATACATTCCCAAACTTGCATAATAATTTGCAGAATCAACAGCTTGCTTTTTTGTTTGTCTTACTGTAACTGTAGATACAGGACTTAGTACTCTAAACATAATCTTAATCCTTTATCCCCTCTTCTTCCACCCTATAACTTCCTCCTGCAAGTTGAAACCTTGCGTTCAAACAATCATAAATAACCATAGGTTGCTCTCCCCCTTCTTCCCCAAACTCATGAATATACTCTGCCCCATTAGCTTGACTCCTACTTCCCTCTAAATGATGTTTATCCGTAAAGTAACTAATCGTTACACAACATCCTAACTCGTAAAATTGCTTCCCATCTTCCTCAATTCCCAAATCCTCTAGGTCAATCTTCTGATTCCCCCCTACAAAATACAATTGCTTTCCATCAGGAGTACAACAAAGATCCACTCCCTTAAACTCAATCGGGCAAACACTCTTCCCCTCATCGCATTCAATTTCAATCTCAGTCAAATTCCCAAGTTTTGTTAGATTAGTAGGATACTTATAAGTCTCAACTACGTCATCAATTTCCTTAGGTTCTCTTCCATGAAAAGCCTTAGACATCTCTCCTGCACGTTCCAAATTGTCAACTGAATCGGGATTTTTTGTCTTCAACTTTTTAATCAACCTTAAATGCTTCTCTGCCTTAGCTCTTGATACCCTTGGAGAATCAGCAGCAGCATACAAAATATCTATTTGTTCCCTAACTGTTCTAGCTTTTGAAAACCCTACAGGTAGATCCAATATTCCAGGTCCATACAATTTAACTGCTTCACTATTTCTCATTTTCTTTCTCTCCTCCTTTCTTCTCACTCTCCGGTTTCATCCTTGCAAAAAATGCTCCTGCAAACCCTGTAGTTATTCCACTTATTACTTGAAACATTTGCCCATCTTCGCGCCAAAGATAGTTTACAAAAATAAGTAAGCATGTAAAAGTTAATATCCCTAGTAACAACAAAATCAAAACAGGATCTACATGTTTCATTTTCAAATTTCCTTATTGAACAATAATCAAAATCTTCCCTGGAGGAAAAGCACTAGGTACAGGAGCTAAAGCTGTAGGGCTAAACCCACTCTCAGAATTATTCAAAAATGCCGTTACTGCATAACAATAATTTCCTGGAACTACTGTTGCATCAACATAAGTCTTAAGCACAACTCCTGTAACCATAGCTGTCCCAAAAGTAGGACTAGCACAAGTACTGCTAACACGATAAATATTATAAGTAGTTCCAACTGGATTAATTGCATCTGTCCATGTAAGCGTAACTTGATGCGTAGGGGTTTGGGCAAACATACTCAAAACGAAAATAAACAAAATAAGTAATTTCATTCTAGTATCCTTTTGTAATCTTATACCCTAACTTAACTTCTCCGATTCCTGGATTATTTTCTTTAATATCCAATAGATATTTAGGATTCAAATCCCCTAAATGCTCTTTTTCCCATTTCTTTGTAACTTGCTCTAAAGAAGTACCTTCAATAGTTTCAGTTGTAGTATAACTACTTCCATCTCTTCTGTACATTTTATAAACTAACCTAAACTGTTTCTTCTTTGGGTTGCTCTTTCTTGCCATACTTGCAAACTTCTTAGCCCCATATTTCTTTCTCCCTATCCATGCTGCTAACGCCTTAGGTGTATCTGCCCCTTTTGCCTCAAGTTGCTTTGTAAGTTTCTTGAAGCCTAGATAGGGATTCTTATATTTTGTAACCTTTAATTTCTTGCTTCTAGCTATTCTTTCTGCTTCATACTTATTCTCTCCATGATAGATCAAACCCTCATCAGGGTCTATTACTTCATACTTAACTGGCTTTTTTCCCCTACCTAATTTCATAAACCCCTGTTTATTGATATCATTGAATCTATCAATTGCCATATCACAACCCCAGTCCTAACTTCCCGTACTTTGCCTTAATTCCACTTGTTTGTTTCTTATAACTCTCCTTAGCTCTTTTCAACTCTTGGCTTCTCTCTTTTCTTTTATCAGAACTAAGTAACATAATCCCCAAAATAACCGCTCCACCTATCAACAAATAAGTACCCATATTTCCCGAAAACAAAGTACTAAAATCAGGCAAAGCATTAGCCAAACTTGCATTTATCGTATTCGTATCAGTTGTAAACCCTAACCCTTGAAACCCCGCATCAAAGTAAGTCTTTTGATACTCCAAACTAGGACTTTTCAACAAATCAGGTGTTTTTAAATGCCCTGCCGTAACCAAACTATGTTGACTAGGACTTATCGTGTCAAACTGTGGATATCCTACTGTACTTTTCAACATCTACCCTCCTACTTCTTTCTAAATAATCCGCCGGGTTTATTAAAGAAAACCAAATAAGCCACTAATCCCATAGTTCCATACAAAAGCCAATTCCCTCCAAGATCCCCTAGTCCGCTTATTGCTGCTCCTGTACTAACAATAGGAGTAGGAGGTTCACTTACTACAACAACAGGAGGATGCAACCTTCTACTAATCACGTTATTCCAAAATGCCCATCTAGGGTGCAATCGTGGATGTTTTGGCGTCCACCTTTGCGCCGTAGTTGTCCCTGTAGGATCTGGAGGAACATCCCCTAATCCATTCATACTTGCATTAAATATCATAAGTTCCTTTCTACTTTTTCATTAACCAAAGTACAAGCAACAATCCCCCACCAATTACTAACAAAGTCCCAAACCCTCTACTTGATGTATCTGGTATCCCTGCATAAAAATCCTGTAACTGTTGTTTGTAATTCGCCATTGTTTCCGTTGCAGCAACTTCAGGCGTCCAATTACCCCCAACAGTCATTTGTTCAATTGTCTGTGGTGCAGCTAAACTAGGGCTAGGAGGATTAGGTAATCCATAAAACAATTCATTCATCTTATCTATAACCGATTGATCGGCAGATACAAGATAATTACTCAACAATTGATATGCATCGTATCCCATTTATCCTCCTTTCTTAAATAGCATTTCTCCCAAAAGTCTAAACTCATTAGGAAGTTTAGTTTTCTTCCCTATACTCTCCTTAACTCCCGCTGCCACAAAGGGCTTAAGACTCTCTTGCAACCCCCCTAATCCATAAGTCTTTTCAACAAATCCCATTCCCATATTTATTAATCGGTAAGCAAGTACATCAAGTCTATTTTCAAGTGGTTCATCTTCATAGCTCATACTTACCTCTTCATCAACAAAATCAATACAAGTACAATTGCCCCAATTCCTATATAAACCTTATTCTGGTTTACCCAATCTTGAAAACTTCCTGTACCTGAACTTGTAGATCCAATAACATTACCTGTTGAAAATAACTGTCCCCCACTTCCCCATACTAATGAAGGATCTGCTTCACTAAATATCTGTTGTTGCGGGCCTGTAGTAACATCTCCCATTCCATTCATATTCCTAACCATTCCACCTTTTGCTACAGTAAACAACATCTTACATCCTCCAATCTTTTCTACTCATTCCGCTAAAATCTCTTCCTACATTTCTCTCGTACCAGTTACTTCCCCCACTTCTCAATCTCTGCAACATAAAAGGATCTCTCAACATCCCTAATCCACTAATCCCTCTACTTGTCACAAATCCCCAAAAGTCATCAATTCCCCACAAAGTACTTCTATTGCTCTTACTTGCTGGTGTATCTTCCCAATTAATAATCGGGCTTGGAATTATCTTCTGTAAAAAGTAATTCCATTGATCGTAGCTAAGTTTTCCACCATTAGCTTTGTAGGTTCCATCTACAGCAGTTAAGGCTAACAATTGCGCCTTTGTCGTCGAGAGTGCAGCGGGGGTAGGAGTGACTCCAGCAGAGGGAGTACCACCAGAAATAATTCCTTGGGGGTTATTTTGTGGGCTAGGTAATGGTGTAACCCCTGTTCCTGTACCTGCCCCTAATTGAGAGAACAAACTCCCTCCTGCAATAAATCCCAACTCCCTACCTACCACATATCCCGCAACTCCAATTACAATCCACTTAATCAAACCTTCCATTATCCTTTTCCTCCAATCATCAAATATGCAATCAAACCTACTCCAATCAAAACAACCCAATTTGTACTTCCACCACTTGAGCTAAACAAATTACTTACTGAACTTATCGAATCAGCTTGCACATTAGGGTCATTAGCAATCGGGTTTCTATAATAAGCAAACCAGTCCCATTTACCGCCTGGACTCCTATCACTAATCCCCCTCTTTCCTGCATCGCCTAAACTTGGATCACTTTCCTTACTCAAAACCGTTTTCCATAGTGAATCAAAATTAGCTAACGCTTGAACCTGTTCCGCTTTTGTCTTTGTACTCTCATTCCAAGCTGCAAGATTTTGTTTCATGTAAGGTTCAACTGCATCAACTATCTTACTTGCTGCTTCTTTTTGCGCTCCATGCTTAGTAAACAATCCAATTAAAAGCGTAACACCTAAAATAGCTGGACCTACAAATGGTATAGCACTAGTCGCACCTGCAATAGCTAACCCAATAGGAGCAGCAACGCTAGCAGCACTTGCCCCAACATTAGTAATCAATTGTTGTGTTGATGCATCGCCTAAACCATATTCATAAATCATCTTATCTCCTCATGTAGTAGGAGTAACATTCGTCTGTGTTGTTGTCGCCTGATTAAACAGGCTAACTGCAATACTTTCTCCCACCAAAACCAAAGCTGCAATCATTTGACTTTTTGGATCATGAATAAATACCGGAAAGGCTTTCTCTTCTGTATTCAACACAACTTGAAAAATTTGACTTAGCTTAATCCAATTATTCATATCTCCCTTATTTCTTCATAATAAAATACAAAACAACTGCCCCAATTCCTGCCCATAGCCAAATTCCCCCCGCTGCATTTATGCTCTGTATCATACCTTCAGCCGATGAAGTTAAATTACTACTCACTGTACTTGTAGGACTTTGGCTAGTAACAGTTGAAAAGATATTACTAACCTGATCCATCACACTAGGTGTACTTGTTGCAATTGGTATTGATGCCGGAACTGCAAGGTTAGGATTAGCAAGGGCATTAGGGTTATTGATTGTCGTAATATCTCTACTAGGCCCTGATGTAACTGTTCCTCTAGCTGCAATACTAGTAGGAGATTGAACAGGTGCAACCATAACAAGAGGAACAGGATTTAATTGCCTCATTAAATCAGGACTACCCACATTCAACAACAATCCTGTTGTAGTTGCTGCTGGAGTTGCAACAACTGGAGGAGTTACAACCGTTTGCTTTGCTGCAACCGAAATATTATATACAGGTGTAGAGGCATTTACAGCTTGTTCACTCTTCCAGCTACTAATTGCATAAGCTTCTCCATACCTTTGTGCATTACCCCAAAATCCCGCTGCTCCTTGCCCATATTTATTAATCCAAAGATTATTACTTGCAGCATTATAACTATACGGCCCACTTAACGGTTGATTTTGAACAAAGCTATCCCCTGTTGCAGCACTTACCTGATTAACTTGTGATTGGCTTCCACTCCAAGGAGCAGAATAATCTCTAGCCATTAAATCCTCAATTCTTTCCCATAAAATACAAAACAGCCACTAACGCAACTGCACCAATAATTAATGTAGTATTACTTTGCCCGAAAGTCTGCCCACTCAAAACATCAGTCATACTCTGACTAGTGGTATTTGCCACTGTTGGAACTTGGCTTACTTGATTAACTACATTCCCTGTTGCATACCCTGAAGCAACCGCAGTAACAGACGGAGTAGGAGTACTCACTGTTGGTATTCCCTGCCCTGTTGGTGTAGCAGCTTCTACTAACTCAAACCCCGCACTTCTAACTGTATAAGGAGTAGTTGCAGTTACATTTTTATTAATCGTCGTATCTGTTGCTACGCTAATTCCACTCTGCCCCAACAGATTCAAAATTGCAGTAGTATCTCCACCTTTCACTAGATTCTCAACATAACTTGCATCATAGTTTTTTGTTCCTACTGTAATTGAATTAAAAGTAGGGACAACATCATTATCCCCTTTCCCTTGTGGAATAAACCCGCCTACTGCCGCACTTCCAGGTCTAAGAGAGTTAATAATTGCTTCAGCTTGTCTAGCTGCTCCAACTGTCCCAACAGGAAAGGTTATACTTCCTCCCATTCCAAAGATCATAAAATCTCCTTATTCACACCTTGCCAAAATATATCCAGTCAATCCCGCTGCACTTGAAGCAACAACCACACTAACAGGAGGAGTAGCCAAAAATGCAGGAGCGCCCTGATTAGACCCAATTAAAGGTATTGCATCGGAATGCATATCTCTACTACCCAATGTTGGGATAGACCCTAACAATAATGTATCTATATTTGTTGCTGTACTATCTACAATCTTAATCACATTCCCTGTTAATGTTCCTGCCGTAGTGTTATTCACATTGTATTGATAGACTGAAACGTTTTTGGTAAAATTTCCGCAAGTAAATACAGTCAAATCCCCTGCACCTACTGTTGTAAAGCTTGAAGGGGCAAAGCCATTCTTTACCGTACTATCAAAAACTGGAGTAACTTTCGTCCCATACAGACTACCCGTATAGGTAACAGTTATTGCACAATTAACTGTATCACCTGAAATGTAATTCACCCTCACATAAGGAAAAGCTCCATACCCCCATGTAAGAATTGAATAATTTGTAACAAGAGCATTAATTGGTTGCCCAATTCTCACCCATGTCAAGTTATCATAACTACCCTGCAATTCAATCCTTCCATTTGCACCCCATACAGCGCAAACATGGGCAGGAGCATTAGTAGCTGTGACAGTCAACAAATGATAACTCTGCCCAATATTTGTAACCGTTGATGTCCCTGTAGCTACTGCATTTGTAAAAGCTGGAAAATAAATCGTATCGCTTCTTTGCCCATACATCATAGTTGCCAACAATAAGATAAAAAGTAATTTCTTCATCTCTTATCCCTTTGAAAAAGCAATCACAGCTAATACCGCTGCTCCAATCAAAAGCAACATAGTACTTGATCCTGTACTAGTTGGAAACATTCCCGCTGTCAAACTTGTTGCGCCTGTAGGCAAAGCGTAAGCAATTGTATTTCCCTTAGCATCAGTTGAATAATACTGCCCCGGTTGTGGAGCAGTGACAACAGACTTCAAAATATTCATTCCCTGACTAACAGTAGGAGCAAGTATACTCGTCCAATCAATCGAATTACTCCCTGGATTTGAGTAATCCCCTGAATTGCTTGCAGCAGCAAAATCCCCCCAAAAATCGCCTACTCCTCTTACACCACTATGTAAAACCATTTCTTTCTTTCTCCCTTCATTCACTAGCCAATACTTTTTCTTAATTGCCTTAGTCGTTTCCCAACCTACATAAGGCCCGTGCGATGCATCCATTGGAATCATGGTTCCTTCACTATCTTTCACTGCAACATAAACATGACTCCACCTATTCGGTTCATTTGGATCTGCACATATCGTCACAAAATAGGTATCAACATCTAATCCCTCTGCAACAATCATAGTTGCAAGTAAAGTTGAGTAATCATCACAATCCCCACTTACGTTATCATTCGTCAAAACAAAGTGAGGAGTAAAAAGTAATTCTTTATCAGGTGGTAAGCCTAACAACTCTCCTAGCAAATCTTCATCATTGCGAAATTTGATGTTTTGTTTAGTTGCTTCATACAAAGCTATCAATTTACTCTTTGTGCTTGCACCTGATGTAAGAAGGATTCCTTGCACTCTATCAACAACGAGAGGATGCTTGGAGTTGTCATGAACAATCTGAATCATCTGCTTAATGGTGTCCGCAGTAGAGATATCACTGTTAGCACCATCGGTTCGCTGTACGCTCATTGGCACGCCTGATAGGTTCATACGGATATATTCGCCTGCATACCTCTTTACAACAGACTTGATCCTGATGCATAGTTGAATCGTAGGACAGCGTACTACGCTACGGCGCATGAAAGAGGATTTAATGGCATTAGTTAAGCGAAAAACAAAAGCTTCTCCAATCGTTTTGTCCCCTCCATCAGATGAAATTGTTATTAGGGATATCAAAACAGATGAGATAGTTCCTGATGAAAATTATTCTGATGTAGGAATTATTAACGGTATCCCAACAGAAGGTACAAGAGCATTACCACTACCAAAAGGTAAAACGCTTTCTTTTACTGAAATGATGGAATACCTAAGCAGTTTCACCGATGAACAATGGACTCATGCAATTGCTTATGTTTATAGGTTGTTTCCACTTATCGACAAAAAGATTATAGATCCAAATGCAAGCAATAGCATTGATAAAATTTCAGGATCAATTACTCCTGAAGAGTTTGTACAAAAACATGGGGGAGGAAAGTTTAAGGTAATTGTAAATGACCTTGATTTAGGAAGAGATCGAAAAGGTAGAACAGTTTGCTATTGTGTCTTTGAAATTCCATGGACACAATTTGAACCAATTATTAACTACAAAGAACTTCTCACTAATGATGAAAAGAACAAACCATACATTACATATCTTATCAATAAAGGAATTCTAGATGGGAGTACATTTGACGTGGTAGAACCAAATACTACAAAACTTGATGGTATTACTTCCCTGTTTATGAAGATTGTAGATCAAAGTGATAGAAATACAAGATCACTTGTTGAGTCTATCAAGACTACAGCTAATGCAGGGAACAATGATGCCAATAATTTGATGCGAATACTTTTAGCTGAAAGGGACAAAAGAGAGGATCTTTTGGTGAAAATGATGGAGGGAAAAGACAGCGGAAGCAATTTTGATATGATGCTTAAAATGATTGAATTAATGAAACCAGCTAGTACAGGAGAGAATGGTACTACAGCTTTGTTTCAGCAAATAATTCAAATGCAACAAAACTTTACAACTCAGATTTTGGAATTGAATAAAGCAAAAGAATCTCAAGAACCTAAAAAGACTCTTAAGGATGAATTGGCAGAACTTAAAGAGGTTATGGAATTGTTTGGAAATGGAGGAGGGAATCAAAGACGATCTACAGCAGAAGTTGTTATTGATGGGTTTGAAAGGGTACTTGATAAAGTAGCAGGGCCAATAGCACAAATATTTATGGCAAAGATGAACTTTAACCCAAATGCAGGAATGGGAAATTTAGCTCCTACTCCTACAGCACAGCAACCAACTACACAGACTCAACAAATATCTCAACCTGATTTTGAAACTATGGCAAAGCAGTTTATTGCAAATTATGGGCAGGTTGTAATTAGCCAATTAGATCAAGGAGCAACAGGAAATGAATTTGCAGAAGATGTTATTCGTATGTTTGGGGATGAGGCATACGCACAAGTAAAAATGATAGGAAAAGAAAACATCATTAGTGCTGCAAAATCTGTTCCTGCATTTTGGCAAAGGGCCTGTATTAATGGAGGGGAGGAAAATGTATTAGATTTTATCACTAATTTCTTTGAAGGTCCAACACAAGAAGAGGAGAAAATATAAATGAAACCTAAAAAGTTTGAAGTAGGAGAAGAGGTTACATTTTTAGCACTCTCTCCTTGGCTACCAGAATGTAGTATTAGAAAAGCAAAAGTTGAAAAAGTGTTTGCAAATGGAGAAGCAATTGCAGGATCTTTTGCTATTCACCCACAACAGAGAATTGAATATATTCAATGGATATTGCAGCAACCTATACAGGATGACACAAAATGAAAAGACTTATTATTACCATGCTAATTTCTCTACCTTTATTTGCTACTGATGATAAGAAGGAAACTAAAGTAGCTGAACCTCCAAAATTAACCTCAGAAGTTAAGTCAGCTTTTTGGCGAGTAGCATTTGAACAAGAAAGGCAGCAGACAATTTTAGATCAAGTAAGAAAGAAATACGCTGATACCTTACAAGTAATGCAAAAGGTTTGTGGAGAGAATTACACTTTAGGTACAGACCAAAAGGGTGATCCTAGTTGTGTTGAAAAGCAAGGGCCTATAGTTACTCCATCAAAGGAAGTTAAAGAAGGGGTAAAGAAATGAAAGAACCAAAAGGGCTTAAAATGAAAAGTGTTTCTATAACAGACTTTTACCCAAAAGAAAAAATTAATGAAGCTACAATGGTAGATTTATTGGGATCAATTATAGGAAATATGACACGTTTTATTGACTCAATAACGCTAAGGAAAGTTGTATTTGAAATAGCAAATTCCAACTCATTTTGGGGTCTAATACAAAAAGCTGAAGATGGTAAAATATTTATGGAGGTAAAAGAGTGAAATATGAATTACCACCTAAAAAATCCTATGTAGAACGAATACCCTTTGTTTTTTGGAGTTTGACTTCAGTTAATAATCAAGCTGATTTATCTATCTCTAAAGATTTGTTTGGACCTGAAGATAATCATAATTTATCTTTATTTCCAGTTAACAATGACTATCCATCTAATATTAGGGACAATTTTGGTTTTCACTTAGATAAAATACAACCTGTATGTAGTGACAATTTTTTACCTAATTCGTATCTACAGTTTTGGTACGGATGTAAACTTTATGCAAGTATTCCATTTACAATAGCTGAATTTGAAATGGAAAGATTATGGTTAGCGACAAGCTTTATTAACTGGAGGGTTACTGTGCATATGAAATCAACAGAGAAAGCAACAAAAGTATGGTTTGGTGTTCATTTAATTGGTATAAAAGATCGAGGTATATCATGAAATTAACTTGCGCTGTCTGTGGTGAAATGTTTAGATCAGTTGTTATTGACAAAGCAACAGCATTGAATCAAGTGTCTACAGGACTTGTAAAGCATGTACAAGATATTCATAAATTTGAATTTGCTGCACTTGCACAAAGGGCAGGAGAATGTCTTTTGTTAGTTAATAGTAGATTGATTCTTACTATGCTTACTACTTTAGAAAACCTAGATATGACAGACCCTCGTGACGCATATATTGATGAAGTATATACAAAACAACAAGAGGGTTTAGCAGAAAAGTTGGAATTTGATTTGTGGGAACCTGAAAGCGAAAATGAGGAAGAAAATGGAGAAGGAAAAGAGGAAGAAACACCGCAACCCAATATTTAAGGGAACTAATCAATTCACTCTTGATGAAAACTTGAGAAAAATTGGGGATTTTATGTTTGCTCTGCTTAAATTGATAGATATTGACACAAGTAAAATAGAGCAAGAAATAATTAGTCTTAAAGAGAAACATGAAAAATCCTGCCCTATTTGTTCAGGAAAAGTTTCAGGTTTCTGTGATGCAAGTTTGTTAGTATATCCAAAAGAGAGAAAGGAGGATAAAAATGGGATGGTTTAGTGATTTATTCAAAAATCCTGATGATAAGGAAAAAGTTGAAATAGTAGATCAAGATATGGAACCTGTTGAAGAAGAAGAAGACGAGGAAGATGAAGAAGATGAAGATGATTTACCGGGTTACGATGAAGATGATTATGATGAAGACGAAGATAGTGAATGTGAAGATGATGAGGATTTAGAAGAGGAGTAAATAGATAGGAAGGGGGTACCTGCAAGTGGGTACCCTCTACCTATACCAGAATCGAAGGAAAGCCATCAAATAACCTCGTGGTTGAATTTTCTCCTGTTTACCTATCCTGCCCTATCCCCACCTTCACCGATTGCATACAGGGCCTTAGAATGAAAAGTAGCACTTACCATTATCCGATTGGATAATTTCGTCTGTAAGTTGTTGAAAAGTAGCACCTAAAAACGTAAGTGCTACAGAATCGCTCTTTAAAATCAATGATGTAGCGCGTGTAGCGCCGTATCACCACCTAAACATAGGACACATATATAAGGGGGACACATACACAATTCCTCTGTCTCATAAACCCCATTTTATGTTGAGACAGTTTACATTACTTTTGCCTATATATCCTAAGTGCTACAAGTGCTACTTTTTCAGGAAAAAAGGACGTAAGATATAGATAAGATAGATAGATAGATAGATTTTTGTAAGTGCTACTAAATCTCTCTCTCTCTCTCTCTTAAGTCTTGTGTTTTCTTGGGGTTAAAGTAGGTAGCACCAAAAGTAGCACTTACAAATCGAGGCGCTACCTACTTCAAAACAAAGGACTTACGAACTAAATAATTCGTGGTAAGAGACTAAACATGCTCTAACCGATTGATATTTGTCAAATCTGTACATCTTGCTAACATTCAATCCTTTTTGCTTGAGCTCACTAGCCAAAGTCCTAAGTGGAATTTCATGTTTTCCGTTGTGAGTTCTATAATTGTTAAGCACAGTTACCGCTACATTGAAACTTAAGTAAACGTTATCATCATCATACCATCCTATCATTTCCTTTCGCTCATTGCCTAAAACCGAATCCTTAGCATACTTAGGTTTTATGTAAACTCTATCTTCATTTACTAATGTTCGTATTCCGTCTAGAAACATATCATAATAAGTCTTAGGCTCATCGTCAGATATTGAATTTTGATCTTTACAAATTTCAACCAAAGCATCATGAACATTTTCATAAAGTTCTTCTTCAACTTTGTACCCATGAAATCTAAGAAATTGATCAAAGGTATAAAGACCTACCATCAAGTTAGCATATAAATCCCCTGTGCGTTCGTAGGTAAAAATTCCTTTGTCGGTAACGTTGTTTTTGAATTCTCGATATTTCTCTTCCAAAAATGTAGGAGGGTTTAACCTAAGCCAATCAATATACATTCTCATCAAGGCAGTGTTAATAGTTGGGTCATAATTAAAAAGTCCTGATCTATCTATTTTGTTTCCCTCATTAAGTTCAATAACCAACATTCTAGCAAGTCGGGATTCGGGAATATTTGGAATAATTTCAGCAGTTGAGACAATCAAATTTCTAACAACAAAAGAATCACGTAAAGTTAAATCAGAGTTTGCACGTTTTCTAGCTATACCATCTCCGCTATCACCTAAGATCATAGATAAGGTATTAGCCATAGAATCTTTTGTACTTTTACTAAACTCAGGGTTAAAATCATCAATTACAACAAGAGTGTCACGCAAAGAAGATAATTGAACATTAAGCGCCGTTACAGTGTCATTCCATTTAAGGGGTAAATCAGTGTTGTCTACAAATGCTCCGAAGTGAGATAAAGCTTTTGCACCTATGCTACTCTTGAAAGAGCCAGTACGACCAACTAAGGTTAGAATCCCCTGAAAAGGTTTCCAATAACATAAAGGTGCACGCCAAACCGCACAATACAACGGAGCAGTAATTTTCAATGATCCAAGATCCAAGAATCCAAGAGAATTTATAAGTGATTTTTCTAATTCAATTTTTGATGTTTGTTTAAGTCCGTACTTTGCTAATTTGTGGCTTCCCTGAAGTGGAAGTGCTTCTATGCCTGAATAATCACCAATAATGTCATTACCAGACACATAGAAAATTTTATCTCCTTCAGATTTAAAGCCTATGATTTGACAAACCTTTTGTACTGTTCTTTCAGGACGCCATGTTTGTGCAATCATGTTTACATAGCTTGCAGGAAACTTAAGAGGATAAAGTACGAAATCTCCTCCTAGTTCATTAACCCATTTACCAGAATGAAACTCTTTGGATTTTACCTCCAAAACTCTTTCATTCTCATAAGTGAATTGTATAGGTTCAGTATTTGTCGCAGTCTTTGGAATTCCTGCCCAAATAGTAAATACACTATTGGTTTTGATTCCTTCTAAAATTACCTCCTTAGTGACTTTGCAATGAAAATTAGTCAAACGGTCAAAGAGGGGACTACCCTCTAGGCGTCGGATGTAAAACCCGTCTATAGTAGCTGCAAAGGTAGGCTCTTTGCATATCACTACCTTAGGCGATTCCAGGTCTTCTGTTTGATTATCTTCTGTACTCATATTCCCCTTAAACTATTGAACTACTTGAGGTTAGGCTTTGTGGGCCTGAAGGTAGTATGTGCCGGGTTGAATAGAGTTGTCAAGTCTGGTATCATGGCCGTAAGTGAAGCGATCTTGACATGGTGCTTCTCCTTCCTTGAGGGACTAGGTTAACCCCTTCCTAGTCCCTCCTCTCCCACCAAAAAGCAATGAATAAATCCTTAACGGGATTTTTTCGCCTGTATTTATCCTTACCCTATTGACTCCCATATCATACCCATCTTAGGCTAAGGTTGCCCCCAAACGATTAGGGGACACACGTTTGCATAACCTCCTTATGTGAAAGGGAAGTATCAGAAACCTAATTATTTGACGGGATTAGGTAGATAGATACTTCCCTATTTTTGTTAGAGAAAGGATAAAAAGAATGGAATGAAACAGATTAAATTGGGTTTGGCTGATGAGTCAATAAAAATGCTTACAGAACTTAAGGCATTTTTTAGAAGTCCAACAATAAGCAATGTGATTAGAATTTTGATTGAGGATAGATGGAAGGAGATCAGAAATCAAAGTGGAAAGTGACACACCATTAACTAACTGGCAATTATTCATCAAATCAAGAAAGCCAACCAATGAAACAATAGAAGAACCCAAACGAGTATTTTCATCAATCAATAAACAAGATCATTGGAATGGGGTTTGGGAGTGTAGAAATGGGTTGTATTGCATAGTTGAGAATTGGCAAGGGTTGAATCAATTTTCAGATTTGATTATGTACGATGAAAATGGATACAGTGTTAATAAAAACGATGGCTGGGATTTGATGGAAAGGCTAAGTACAGAAGGAAAGAAATATCCTAAAGCAATGGAAATGTTAGATGAAGCGATTAAGGCAAATGACAAAAGAAAGAGAGAAGGAGTTTCTACTTCTAGCGTCGATAGTGCTTAAGTGTAGACTTAAAGCTATGGGGGGAAAAGTATTCGGGGACAGTTATGGAAATGGAAATTTAGCGTTAGATATTTTGGGAATAATGGATTATGGGAATGAGATGAGATTGATGATGAAGGAGGAAAGAAAATGAAAGTAACGATTGACTTTCAGGGGTTTGTAATTGGCCCCGTTATACAAGAACATCTAGATCAAGGTATTCAAGTACAGATGTATGTGCAACAATCTGTTGTATTAATGAATGCCGTAGTTAAGGCAAAAAGGGAAGGGCAGGATCTAGCATTTTTTGAAAAAGGATCAACGTATATAACAGAAATTTACAGGAATAGTTTTATTGATTCAATAGTAAAAAAGCCAATGTTAATAGAGGAGGATTAACTTTTTTGTTTACATCAAGATCGGCAATAGAAACGTATCAAAGATGCCCAAGGAGAAGGTTTTGGGAATATCTTTACTTAGGAAAAGGAATTAGGCCATCAGATACAAGTGTCCCCCTTACTACAGGTACAGCAGTTCATGCAGGTGTAGGACATTTGTTGAATTTTTTGCGAATTGGAGCAATACTTAATGAAGAGAGAATTAAGGAAGCTTGCAAGATTGCAACTGACAAGTATGAGGCAATTTGTAGCGAAAAGTTCAAAGGAGTTGAGAGTAATTATGGAAATGAATACACATTTAAGGAACAAAAAGCATTAACAGAGGGGTTAGTTATTCTTTGGGCATTAGTTGAAGCACCTGAGTTGAGTAAGCATTATGAGGTTGTAGAAGTTGAAAAGGAAGAAAAGTTTGTACTTGTTCCTGGAAAGTCTTTAGAAATTGATACAATAGTTATGGAAGGAAGAGTAGATGCTATTCTCAAGAATAAGGAAGGAAAGAATAGCTATACGCTGTATAATCTCAAAACATCAAAGCGATGGACAACCTATAATAGAGACAGCTTTGCATATGATCTGCAAGGATTGACTGAGAGTATTTGTGTAAAAAAGAGATGGGAAAGAGAGGATGAAATTAAAAATAATCTTCTTAACTGTGTTGAGGGTGCAGGACTAAAAAAGAATCATGCAGATGCAATTGAAAAATGTATAAGTGGGTATGGAGTTAGGAATCTGGTAGGAGTTAGATATTGCATTTTAGTGAAGGGAGATTATAAAGAACCGTGGGAAAGTGCAGGATTCAAGTGTACCCATTCACCGATTGTTAGGGGATATAAAAGGGATAATCCAAATGGAACCGATTATGCACATAGTTGGTATTTTGACAATCCAAACAACAAATCAGGCAAAGGTGCTTTAGGTAGAGGTTGGGACCCATTTAATGTTTGGGAGAAGTTTGAAATAGCAGATTGGGTATCAGCTTGTTGGGAAGGGGAAGTGCAACCTGAAGCAAAAAGGAATCTTTTGGATATTGTGCAACTATTTGAGGTTTATAGAAATCCAAGGGAGATAGAAGATACGTTAGTTCAAATTCAGCATCAGGAAAGGCAAGTAATAAAGGTAGCAAAATTAGCGAATGAAATTGACATAAACACAGAAGGAACAGAGGGGAGAAGCAAATGGGAAGAAATGGAAATGGATGCTTATTTGGCAAAGTATTTTCCTATGAATCGAGGGAGTTGCATTTATCCTTATGCTTGTAATTTCATCCCGATTTGTCACAAGGGAATTAAACCTACAATAGACGAAGGTTGGGAATTTAGAGAACCTCATCATGAAGGAGAAAGAGAGAGTCAATGAAGATAGATTTATCGAATAAGTACTTTTACACTGTTTCAATTTTGGCTAGAGAGGTTTATGGAGATTGTATTGAACTAGATACTAATGCATGGACAATAGTTAGATTTGATGTACCAAAAATAGAGGAAATGTACATTGATCCAATAGAACCAAATAAGATATTTAAATACTCTAAGTATGAGTTTAGTATTGTGAAGCCTAAATTGATTGTTAAGAGGAAATTTAAACTAGAAGAAGGTGAATATTATTGGGTTATTTCAAAAGAGTGTAACAAAGAGAAATTAAGAATTGCACTTTATGCAGAAGGTACTTTTTGGTTAGCTGGTACGCTTAACTTGAAAGTGGATGAATTCGAGGTTATTTGCAAATGCCAAAAACCGGAATAATCTACGGAGAAAGTGATTCAACTAAAACAACTCAACTTTACAATATCGCTAGATGGTTAAGGGATAAATGGAAAAGGGAGAAGAAAAATAAATACATTCGATATTATGCAATTGATGGAGGGAGTAAGCAAAATTCACCTTTTCATGAAAGTGGGATGGTTGATGAAGGGTTTGTGCAAGTACTTGATAATAGTGAATCAAATATTGTACTTGTTGAAAGTCAAGCTATTGCAGAGGGTAGATGGCCTGATGGGGAATATGTTGGGTCTGATACCGAATGGGCAGAGTATGATAGGGAATATGTAAGAACAAATATAGGGGCATATTTCATTGAAGGTCTTGCTAGCCTTTGTGATAGATGGAAGGGGCATATTACTAAGAAGCCTGAAAAGGTAGGGTTTGCTTCGTGGGACTATACGGAGATTGGAGAAGCAGGGTTACGCGATTTTAAGATGGGGGGAGTTGACAAGGGACATTATTTAATGCTCCAAAATGAACTTAGTATTTGGTGGAACAAGGGAGTTAGTAACCTTCCTGTTGAATACATTTTTTGTACGAGTTTGGTTAGTGAAGGGAAGGTTAAGAAAGGAGGTAGTACAATCTACGGGCCTGCAAGTGCAGGATCGGCAATTACAAATGATATTCCAAGCTGGTTTGGAGATTGTTGGCATTTAGAGGATAAGGAATTTACTAATAAGGAAGGAAAGACAGTAAATGCAAAAGTAGGATGGTTTAGCAATCACAAAGATCCTGATACGGAGTGTAATTATCTCGCAAAGGTTAGGGTTTTGGTGGATAAAATTGAAGCAAGAGATAAGATGTTTCCACATGGATTTATTTTGCTTACCAAAACAGGAAAGGGGATTGAGCAATTCTATAAGTGGAGAGACGGAGAATAGATGAAAGATGAATTATTCACGCCATTTATCATCGCCATGATTGTTGTTTTGTTTCTTGTGATTGTGTTTTCATTTGTAGCTAGGCTTCAAGTGCAAAAAGCTTGTTTTGAGTTGCATGATAAAACAGCTTGTGATGTTATTGAAAGGAATAAATAGATGGCAAAATCAAAGGTAACTATACAAGATTTAATCCATAAAAAAGCAACAGATTTAACCTTAGCAGAGGTAAACAAAATTGTAGATGAGAATAATACGTTAAAGGATAAGGTTATGAAAATCACTTACGATATTAGCGAGATGAATATTGCCCTTTCTTCTGCTTTATCTGCAATGAAGCAAATGAATCAAGTAACCTACGGGCAGTCATGTGTCATTACTAAGTTAATAGAAACAATTAATTATGCCAAAAGGTAAACACAGAAAGGGAATAGATGGCAGGAAAAGATAAGTCAACCTTAGAGTATGAATTACATTCAACCAAAAAGAAGGTTGAGTATCTCTTAGGAGAAGTGGAGAATCAAAGACTTTTAAAAGAACATTTTAAGAAAGATAATGAAGGGCTAAAGTTGCAATTAGAAGGTATAATGCGTAGTTTATTGCAGGAACGCGAAAACTTACAGGGTAGATATCTTAAATGTCAAGATAGGCTTTGGGTTATAAATGATTATATAAAACAAAGTCATGACAAGGTGTAATGCAGATGATGATAGAAAGATTGATTGAAATTTACAAAGAAGGAAAATTAACTATGACACTACTTACAACAGACGATGTAATCAAGGCTTACCCTTGGTTTAGATGGGGAATTACTAATGCTCCGCAATATGACGCAGATATGCAAGCAAATGCGGTGAATATTGTTGAAGGATGGCTGAAGACTTATGCAAATACAGTTTATAACCCTCCTGTTAATGGAAGGATTCTAACAAGCTTGAGTGATTTTAGTGGAATTTTGGTTGCGCTTGCAAGTTGGTATCCAGGGTTTGATTTGCCTTTGCAGAATCATCTTTATATTGTGAATAATACAACCAAAAAGACTATGCTAAGTAGTTGGGAGGGGGCACTTATTAGGCCGCATGTTTTGGTTAGTGAATTGGCATCAATGACAACTTAACTATGAAATACAAAATAACTATCAAATGGTTAGAGCAAGGATTAACGGAAGTAGTACATTGCCATAACTTTAATGAAACAGAGCAACAAATTCAACTTATTGATGAAAACAATGTAGTCGAATTATGTTGTATGAAATCTGCAATGCAATGGTTTAGTATTGATATGATGAAAGAAGGGGAAAATTAATGGCTGAAGTTAATGCTAGCGGGAAAACCGCCGTTTCGGTAGACTTTAAGGATAAGTCTACTATTATTGTTAAGGGTAAGGTAAGTAAGCTTGATCCTACCAGCGATGCATTTGCTAGAATTCCACCTGCACCAAAGGGAGAATATGATTTGAAACTTACTCCTGGAAGGAATGGGTTTGAAGTAGACGCGCTAGATCCAAAGAAGCCGATTAGTAATGATAATTGTTACTATAAGGTCAATATGGAAGCAGTTATCGTTAACAATTCAGATTATGAAAACCAGAGGGTGTTTCCTACTGTTACAACTCGAATTGGTAGAGGTAAGGAACTCTCTACTATGGCTGATTTGATTGTTAGGTTGGGTGCAGGTAAACATCTGAAGCCTGAAATGAATGATTTTGAAGTAGCAGAGTTGTTTAGTAAGATTTTGGATAAGGAACCTGTTTTTAAGAAGGTTCCTTGTGATTGGGAAGGATATAGCAAGGAAGACGATAGGACAGTTTTTAAGACTATGAGTGATTTTCCTTCTGATGGAAAAGGAGGGTTTGTGCCTGTTGGGGTGCATAATACCAAAAATAGGCAAAGAGAGGAGATTAATGCACAATTGAAGGTTAAGGAATGGCCTGTTGGAGCAAAGCCAAGTAACCCTAATGCCCCTAAGGGGGCAGCTAAGGGAACTATAGTTAAGAAAGCAAAGCCTGAACCATTGCCGGAACCTACGCCTGAAATTGATACTAATGGTTCTGCCGATGAAGAAACCTTGGATTTGTTGGGGTAAAAAATGCTACCAGATTTTGAAATAGTTGCAGAAAAGGTACATGAAGCTTGGATGAAATCAAAGCAATCTCAAGGAATTGAATCAAGAAAGGCAGAAGATGGTGAAGAGTTGATGGTTCCTTATAGTCAATTGAGTGAAAAACAGAAGGATACAGACAGAAATCTCGTTCTTACAGTTTATCGTGCTATTTCTGCAACCCATGCGGAAGATATCACAATGTTGAATAAGAAGTAGGGAAGAGAGGGTTAAGGGGAATAGGAGATTTTTCTTATTCCCCTTAAAAAATAGAAAGGAAAAATTGCCATTTGGAAAACGAAAGAAAAAATGTAAGTGTACTTATTTCAAGCAATGTACTTCGTGTCACCTTTTAAGGTGTCATAAATTGATAAAATTTGGGTTCCCTAAATCCAATATGAGTAAGGAATATAGGGAATACTTTAGATATTATTTCATCTACAAATACTTAGGGGGACCTAAGGCGATACAGATAGGGAGTAATTGGTATGAATACCTTCAAAAATTTGATTGCATTACTAAACATGAGTCTAAACAAACCCACAACAACGGTTTATAATTGGCAGAGTAATCCAGTTCCAGTTATTGTGAAAAAGGGAAGTGCGGAGATTCATATTTATCGGAATGGGGTAAGGTTAGCGTTAGGGGTTGATTATACAATTGGGTCTGATGGAACAGTTAGTTGGTTGCCTGATGCAAATCCGAATGATGGAGACGATGTTTTAGTGGATAGCTTTTAGGAGATAACTTGTGATTTGGGTTAAATTAGAGAGCAAGAAATTTCCTGTTAGGGCAAGAAAGTTGCAATCATTTATGCAACAGATGGCAAATAGAATTGTAGTAGGAAGTTATCGACATGAGAAAGGAAAAGATAACTTTGGGCATAGGAGTCAAGATTATCATAAGAGATTAAAGAAATGTCTTAGGGATTATGAGACAACAGGAAATTTGGAGAAGTTACTTGATGTAGCTAATTATGCAGCACTAGAATTTTATAATAGTAATCACCCATTGCAACATTTCAATGAAAAGGATAGTCAAGGAAAAACACAATTGAATCAGGAGTTTGTATAAATGGTGAACAAAATAGCAGCGGGGGTATGTCTTGTTTTTTGGCTTGCAGTGATTTGCAATGTTTGGGGAATTTCGGATTATGTAGTAAATCATACGACAACAAGATCAATTGTGATAATTATGCTTTGGTTACTTGTTTGTCATCTCGCTAATAGAGAAATTATTGATGAAATAAAAAAGAAAGTGGGGATGAATTGAATATAGCTGAAATTGTGTTTTGGTTGATTATGGCTTTTGTTGTTTTGTTGATTGTTGTAGGTTGGGCATTAGGGGAGGATTAATGAAACATTTTGGGAGACATTGTTATACTGGTAGTACGTATCAGCCTATTATAATAACTTTCTTAGGATGGGTTTATGCAGAAACCCCTTGAATGCTTAGGTTGCCCCTTGTATGAGAAAGGAAAAAGTTTTAGTATTCCAGAAGGAAAAGGAACATCAGGGGTAATAGGAATAGGAGAAGCCTTAGGACGAGAGGAAGCCTATGATGGTTTACCTTTTCGTCCTAAGGCACAAGCAGGGAGTAAACTTGAAGAGGCATTTAGACTTTTGGGGATTGATAGGGATTACTTTCACCTTTGGAATGTAATTGCTTGTCAACCCCCAAATAATCAATTAACTGATACTCCATACGAAAAGCAAGCTATTGAACATTGCAGTGTACATTTTGAGAAAGTATTTAATAACTTTCATACTCCATTTAACAAGACTGTATTGGCATTTGGTAATGTCCCACTTGTTAGATTAACTGGAGTAACAGGAGACTCAGAAAAGAAAGAAAGCATATCTCATCTTAGAGGGTATGTTTTTGAAAGTGGGTATGGTTGGGTGGTTCCAACTTATCACCCTAGTTACCTTCGGAGGGGGAATGGGCATTTAACGCCTGTTTTTTTAGATGATATTAAAAAAGCACTTGCAGTTGCTAAAGGAACTTACAATACTTATAAGGGTGGAAAAGGATACAAGGAACCTCAATACCAAACTAAGCCTAGTGTTGATGATGCTAGGAGTTTTCTTTATAGAGTGCATGATAATCGGAATTTGGTTCTTAGTTATGATATTGAAACACCTACAATAAGCGATGCAGAGGAGGAGGAAAAGGGAAATTTCAATGTTGGGCCTATTGAGATTTTGCAGATACAGTTTAGTTTAAGAAAAGGGGAAGGGATTGCTTTCCCGTGGGAAGGAGAGTATATAAAGATTGCTAAAGAGATTCTTGCTCTTCCGAATATCAAAGCGAATCATAATACATGGAATTTTGATAACCCGATTCTCAGAAATGAAGGAGTTGTTTTTGGTGGTAAGATACATGACACTATGTGGATGTTTAAACATTGGCATCCACAACTTGAAAGGGGGTTACAAAAGGTTGCCAGTCTGTTTAACTTCCCCTTTGCATGGAAACATCTTTATGGTTCAATGTTGGGGTATTACGGTTGCGCTGATGTTGATGCAGTACAATATTTAATTGCTGCTTTGCCTAAGTTGATGAAAGAGAAAGGAGTATGGGGGGGATATACAAGGTATGTTTATGATTTACACTTAGGAATGGATAATATGGTTGCTAGGGGAGTTCCTGTAGATGAAACAGAAAGAGAAAGTTTGCAGACAGACCTTCAAGGGAAGATGGATAAGTTGGATGCAGAAATGCAGGAGATATATCCAAATGAACTTAAAGGAATGGAACCAAAAAGAACTAATAAGGAAACGGGAGAAGTTTCATATGGGTATAAGAGGCAACCAAAAGAAATAACTGAGTTGATACTTGAGGGAAAAACTGAAGGAATGGAGGGAAGGGAACTTGGCTTATGGATATTTGAGCGTTCGGGTTTACAAGTTAAAGCACTTAAAGAAAATGGGGAAATTATACGAAGATGGGTTAGAACGAATGAATTCAAACCCTCAAAAGAACAAGTTGTTAAATATCTCAGATGGAAACAAGAGCATAGTAGAACAAAATCAGAAGCACTTAAGTATAGAGTTCCTCTTAAATTCAAGCCAGACCCAAAAACAGGAGTAAAGAAGGAGACAACAGGTAAGGATGAATTGATTCCGATTTGGGAAGCAACAGATGATAAGTTGATTGAGAATATTATTAAGTTTAGAAGTGTTAAGAAACTCATTACGAATGATATTCCAAATTGGGAACCTGATGAAGATGGAAGAGTGCATAGTGAAATAGGATTTAAAGCACCTACAGGACAGTTGGATGCAAGGAAGCCGAATATATTTAATGCAAGTAAACATGCAACCCCTGAAGCAATTGCATTGTGGGGAGGGGATGAGAGCGAAGTACCTACTAAGCAATTTAGAAGGATGTTGAAAGCTCCTCCAGGTAGGTGTTTTGTAGAAATGGATAAGAAGAGTTTTCACGTGGGTATGATGGGATGTATAGCAGATGATGAGGAGTATTTTAGGTTTAGTCAACTTGATCCGCATTCAATTTTTACTAGTTGGATTGTAGATGGATTTGAACCTATTCAAATGAGATGGAGCAATGCAGATATTTTGGAAGCTTGTAGAGAGGTTAAGAAAAGGTTTAAGGATGTTAGGCAGCAACAGGCTAAACCCGCAGTGTTAGGGAATCAGTTAGGGTTAGGGCCTTATAAGTTGCAAAGGCAGAATAGGAAGTTTATCAAGACAGTTAAACAAGCTGAGATGTTGCAGGAGAGAATTAAGCATAGATTTGTTAAAGTAGAAAAGTGTAAGGAAAGATTAATTGATGAAGGGTATAGAAATGGTTGGGATGGAATAGTTAATCCGTTTGGGAGAATTCAGTATTTCTTTGAGGTTTATAAGTGGGTCTGGAATTGGCATACTAATCATTGGGAAAAGAAACATGGAGACGATACAGAAGCACTTTTGGCATATCATGTGCAGGGATGTAGTTTTGGGATGATTCAAGATGAGATTTTGGATTTGGAAGAAGAGGGTTTGAATGAGAAGTATCATTTTATCAATACGATTCATGATTCGACTATTTTTGTTCCGTATATGTATGAAAGGGATAAGTGTATTGAGGAAGTCTACGAAGTAATGACAAGAAAGAATAAACATCTTAGACCTAGCTTTGCGCCTGAGGGTTTAGTGATTCAGGTTGAAGCGAGTGTAGGGAAGGAAGGAGGAAGTTTGAGAGATATGGAGGAAGTTAAAATATGAGTGAACAGCTAATATTATCATTTTACAACCCGCAGTATACGACTAGAGCTATTATATATATAGAAATAGCAGAAGCACTAGAACCTAATGAAAGTTGGGGGGATCTACCTGCACCTAAAAAGAAGTATAAAGTTACTATAGGAGATGTACTTAGTAAACAGGGTGGGAGTGGTAGTAATACTATGGATGATCTTGATGAAGTAATTAATACTGCATTACATATGATACAAAATAGGATAGAAAATAAAGCATGGCAGGAATGGATGAAGGAGAAGTTAAGAACGGAAGGAAGTAGAGAATGAAGGAACAATGGATCAAAGATAAGATTGATGAGTACTTCAGAAGTTATCGAGTACCTTTTAATAATGGAATGAAGGAGGGATTGAAGAAGGTGATTGAGGATACACTGGAAGTTTGGGGGAAGTGTCACATTATTCCAGAAGATGATGGGAATTGTATTGTAGATGCTAATGGATATTGTGTTGAGTGCAGGAAGGAGGGTAGGTGCTGATTGATTGGACGATGATAACAAGTCCTAGCAGGCGACTACGGGCTCTCTACTTCGTTTGGCAGTGGGGAAGGTCTACCGTTACCACTCCATTGCACATGTGTTGCATGAACTGATGCTGTGGGATGCCCTGTAGCGAGTTGCTTTGGAGGGGGGAAGGGTCTAGTATCCCCCCTTCCTTGCGATTCGTTCTAGAGCATCCCATAGCAAAAAAAAACCCCCATCAGCGATTAAGCCAATGGGGGCAAATTCTCACTTCCCTACTTCCATCTCCTCAAGCTTCCTTGCTTTTCCTTTGTGCTAGCCACATTATAGCTAGCCTTTCTTGCTTCAGTCATTCGCATGAAGCACAATAGGCAAACTAGATGCCTTTTAGCTTTCTCAGTCGTTCCACAATCTTTACACTTGCTCATTTCCCTTCCTTCCTACTACCCTCAACTAGGCTAGCCCTATTGCTAAGGCTAGCCATTCAAGGTATTAGGTGGTCACAGTTCTAATTCTTGCAAGGTGTCGTTATCTTCCTGAGTGGATTCAGGAGTAGGAGCAACTGCCCCATTCGGCTTATTTGCGCCGATGTTGGAAACCCGCTGCTTACGAGGTTTGCTTTCATGCTTAGGCAAAGCACCCTTAGGTAATTGGAAAGTTACGGCCTTTAACACCGTTTTGCCCACGCTAATCGTGGTAGCTACCCCTGCAAAGCTCTGATTGCCGGAAGCCTTGAAGTCATACCCATACTCGGTCAAGTTGGCTCCAAAGCTCCAGTAGTACTGATCTACCGGATTCCCTGTCTTGTCCTTCAGAGTTGGCCGGATCATATCCTCTTCTGAAAACCCCTTAGGCAAGCTAGGAAAGGCCACAATCGCCTGTTCCGTTCCCTCAGTACTCCAGGCAAGGTAAGCAAAGGCTCCCAAAGCTTCCTTAGCTAGCTTGTTGATTCGGACTTGTCCAACATCCGAAATCGTAATACGGGGTTCTGTACTCACTCGTCCAACTCCGCGAGTACTCGCGATCTTTTTCACAAGGTTCAATTTCATGTTTCTCAGTTCCTTTTCGATTGATTTGAATTTTGAGGGTCCATCGTTTTCCAGACGATGCCCATACTCGAATGTTTGAGTTTGAGGAAACAGCGTATGCTTCCCCCTGCCTATCACATTTCCCATTTTACTTGGCTCCTTTGGGAAAGTCAATCCTTAGAAGTAGTTGACAAAGCACAACTTTTGCACATTGCCATACAGGGATGTTTTGTTGTTGCAGGAAGAATCATAATCTTATCTCCCGCAAAAATTCTGTTTCCACACTTGCAGCACATCCCCGCGAATTGAGCCTTTTCTATTTTCACTTCCCTTTCTCCTTCTTTCCAAACAACTTTTGCAAGATCCAAAAAATCCAGTGAGCAGAAATTTTCCAATCTCTGCTTGCATACATGATATTGGTGATTTCGCCATTGTACCAGATAGTATCAATGGATATCAGATCCATATCGAATCCTTTTCCATTGTCTACCTGCACAAAGTTCAAGCAGCGATAGGTACCACCCAAAAAATTCTTGCTATGGTTCCATTTCATCTGTTTTCCTTTCAAAAAGTACTCATTGGAGTAGCCTATTGCTAGGCTATCCCCCTCAGTACTTTTTCATACCTCAGTAACAATCGTCTTTATGATCCTCTCGATACTGCATTGCCCTTAGACATTTTGGGCAAATTGAGGATGTAGCAGTCTTAGGTTGACGTTTGCCACATTCAACACATTTCATCCTTCCCTTATCATCAGGACAATCACCTAATTCATGCCCGCAGCATGGATAGTCTTCACATTGTGCCATTTTTTCTCTCCTTCATCAAAAGTATTCAAGTGGGGTAGACAGTTTCCTATCTCCCCCTTCAACACTCTTAGTGCTTTGCCCGGGCCTGAAGTAGGCCAATGAATTGTTCAAAGGCATCCTCATCGTCAATCCAAGCATAGATCAAATCGGCAACTGCCTCAGAATCCATTTTGTCTAGTTTCTTGAGCAATCGCTTGTCAACTTCGGGCAATCGAGTTGGTACCATCTTTGTTTTCTCCTTTTTTCTGCTCTGCTAAAGTCCCCACGTTTTCCACCTACATTTTCATGGATACATCCAAGTATCGCCTTTACGAGTACTGGTGTCACTCTCTAAGCTTGTTCATTCAAGTTGTGACAGTTGGATGGAATCACTACTAAGGCAGGGTATTCCCGCTACGGACTCGCTATTCAGATTTCAATGATCTGAAGCCATTGTAGCAAGTCCACTAGCAAAGTCAATACCTAAATCACTTTTTCTTTCATCTTTTTCAATACCCCTATCATTGCCCCTACTACTAGCCTTAATCGTATGATTATAGGCAAGTTGGGTCTACAAGCTAATTTCAAACAGATCATAGACCCACTCTCTAGCAATCCCATTGCCAAACTCCTTTCCGTTAACGTTAACTAGCTAAAAATTTTCTTTTACCTCAGTTGATAGGCAAGTACCCAAAAGCTAAAACGATAGCTCCTAGCGCCTGCAAATGCCCTAAAATCACTTTTCCACAAAGTTTTCCACAATTCGCTTAATCTTCGCCTAGTACTAGCCTAAATAGTACCCTACCCACATTGCAAATCCAATCACAAGCAATGCAGCAACTAAGGATAAAAGGATACTGATAACACAAAGATTATCTTCGGGAGTCCATTTCATACCTTATTCTCCTCTTAGCCTAGCTTGCAAAGTTGGTACGCTACATTTCATGATTCTGGCAACTACTGAAAACTTTTTATGAGTCTTCAACAATTTTCTTGCTTCTTCAACATCTAAAATGATTTTGTTTCTTCCAAATACTCTTCCTTCCTTTTTTGCTCTACGTCTACCTAACTCAATTGCTTCTTTTGTAATTGCAGTATGAAAGTCTAGCAAAGTCTTTAATACTGCAATATGCCAAGTCATTTTAGGATCTACAAAAGTTACTGTTACTTCTTTCTCTGCCAAATCCACAAACAAACCAAGAAGGTGCAAAAGGTTACTTGAACGATTATCATTTGCCCCCGCTGCAAAGGTAAGAAGATTGTAAGTGTAAATTGTATCCCCTTTTTGTAGTATATTCAATAACTGTTTAAGCTTTACTTGCTCATGGGCATAAGTAGCTATGTCTTTAAACACTACTGAATTTAGTACAGTCATCCCTTTCAATTTTGTTCGTAGTTCATCTAGTTGGTGTTTTGGAATGTCCCCATGTTTAGGATGCCGGAGATAGATATAGTTCATACCTTTCTAAACCCTCCTTCGATAAGAGCATATGTATCTATTTGGGTTGATCCAATCTGCCATTCAATATTATATAATCTTCTCATATTCTTTTACTCTTCTGATTAGTGTATTAACATCACAACCCATTGCCTTAGCTACCTTGCGATAACTCATTTTTTCTTCCTGCACCATTTGAATTGCATTACCTATCGGAAAACCTAAAGCCTTTTTTTGTTTCCCTACTGTCTTACCTTCCTTCCTTCTTTTTGCTATCCCTGCCTTTACCCTTTCACTAATCAACGATCTTTCAAACTCTGCCATAGATGCAATTACATTCATGAGAAGCTTTGATGCAGGATTTCGCTGATCGGTGTCTATGCCTTGATCCTTTGCAATTAGGCGTACCCCATACTGATCTAGCTTTAATGCAGTGTTTACAAAATCTACCATTGATCGAGAGAGTCTATCAAGTTTGGTAACAATCAAAACATCAAATTCCTTTTGATAAGCCATTTCCATTACTGAATTGAACACAGGCCGATTTTTGGTATCCTTGCCTGATGCATACTCTTCCATGACTGAATACTCCCATTGATACCTTTTGCAGAATTCAATCAAAGGTTCAGTTTGTAGGGATACGTCTTGTTTAGTATCATTTGTAGAACATCGTGCATAGATGATAGCTTTCATTTTTCCTCTCCTTATTTGTGAAGAAACAATACACTAGTAGGGTAAAATACAACTGGTATATTACAATGCTTAAACTTAACTGTAACAAGTTCAGTGGCATTAATCACTATACCAATTCTCCCATTCCAGTTAGACTCAATACTCCATTTAGACGGTAATACCCTTACCCAATCACCGATTTTAAATTCTATCATTTTTCCTCCAAATAATAACAAATACTCAATACTTTGTTCATTCTTGTAGCCTTAGTAATGATATCTCCAGTTCCAGAAGATACTCCATCCCAAAAAGCTACAAGTTTATCGGCATAAGCTAACATTTCAGAATTTCTTTTCGGTCCTGCCCCTCTACCAAACTTTGCCCAATCAGCTAACATAACTTTAGTTGGGATATCATTACAATATGCCCAATCTTGCCCTAGCCTATCTGCTCCTTTTGCACCACCAGAAACAACTTCAGTTATTGAATATTTTTTGTGTAGATTATCCATTATCTCAAATAGATAATCTTTGTTGATGAACTCTCTTGATCCTGCAATGATTACTTTCATATCACCCCTTTTTCTGCTTTACCTTTTAGGATCTTGATGCATTTATTTATCCTAAGTTTTTCTGTGTTTGTCAGTGCCATTCCAGGCACACGATAATGGTTAAGCCATTTTAGCAGTTCCCTCTCATATTTCTTTGGCACTACCTTCCAAATTTCTCCTATGAAAATTTGTTCCTCAACTGGAAACAAAAACTTATGCGGTTCTTTGTCTGCAAAGCTTTGTTGCCTTTTTGCAGCTTTGTTATGCCTGTTTTTATCTCGCAAGATATTGAAAGCAATTCCAATAAACCATGAAGCTATTTGTTTTTGTGTCCCTCTATAGCCTAATGCAGACTTCCATGCCTTAAAGATTATGTCTTGTTCTAGGTCTTCTTTGGAGTAAGAGGGATCATTTAACCCTCTATGCAATACCACAAAGTTAATCACCTTGCGCTTATGTTTTTGAAACTCTTGTATTACTTCATCAGTTGTCATAAGGATTTCTCTTTAAACATTTGCTCCATTTGGCTAGCTTGTCCTAAAGAATACCCTAAGTGGAGTGTTATAGCAAACAAGTCAACCATTGATACTCCAGGAGTTCTCATTAGTTCTCTAAAAATAAAACTAATTTTCTCATTAAGAAGTATCTCACGGATTTGTTTACTCTGTCTCTTAGTTTCTTCTTTTTCAGTTTCGGTAGTCAATGCTCGTAATTGATTAAGTACATTATCAGCAGTGATTGTCATTTTTCTTACCTTTCAGGAATTCTTAGGTTTTTCGGTCAAACAAGATTCAATAACAGCTTGCAAAGTATCAAAGAAAAACTTGTTTGTTTCTGCATCAAACAAAGATATCAGGTTAAAAACAGCAAAGCCTAACATCATATTTCGATGTTGTTTCTCTCCTGTATCTACTACATAGTTTTTAGTTAGATTGTCACAAATCCTTAAGCTAGCACATTCCCTAATTGCAAAAGCTTCAATTGTAGTCACTTTGTTATATCTCCTCGTATTTTTGAACTTCATCAAGTTTGCAAGGATATGGTGTTTTGTCATCAAATAACGTTACCCATACCCAATAGTCTATTTTAGATACAAAACCTACTCTATTTTCGTACCTACTATCACTGATTTTAACAATTACTTCGTCCCCAACCTTCAATTCAATCGCTTTTATTCTTTGAGTCTGTTTCATTGATGATTTTGGGTATCTAACCCTACTCCTAACTTTCTTCATCAATTCATCCCAAAAAATACAAAAAGGTTGAGAGTGCAATCGTTCTTTTTGATAAAATTCTAGAGCATACCCTTCTCCGTATTTTTGGATAAGATTATACACTTCTCCCGACGATTGACCGAACAAATTGAGATTAAAGTTATTGCTACTTCGATATATGCACGACTGAAAGTTGAATCTCTCATTTGTTAGCTTTTCGACTAGTCTAATTTGTTCCTTTGTAGCTCTCCAAAGCCAATCTATGTTAGGGGAATACATATCCTAAATCCTTTCTCAAATCTGGTATCAATCGTTTTTCTAAAATCAATTCCACTGCCTTAAGCGCAACATCTAAAGCATTGAAGTATTTTCCATTGTCTCTACTCCAGTAGACAGAATTAACTTGTACCTCCCATTTTTGGGCAGCTTTGGATATCCCTGGAAACCTTCCCTCAATCTTAGCTGTCCCTTCCTTTGGGTAGTCACAAAAAACTACCCTAACATCTATCCATTCCCCTGTTGATTCCCAAAGATAAACTTTTTCGCTTACCTTTTTAAAAGTCAGCTTGCAATCTTTCCCTTTGTACTCTTCTGCCATCTGAAAAATCCTTCCTCTTGAAAGTGCCATTACAACCTGTTTCTATGCCCAAAATTGATAATGTATGATGCAGTAAAAGAAGCAATCCATCCATGCTCTTTTTCAAAGTCACTCATGTTTTTAATTAATGGTAAATCTTTTTTGTGAAACTTCCATGATAAACAATTGTTGCATCTAGCTTCATATGGTTTTCCTTTTAGTCGTCTTACTTCAGTTTTACAGAATGGGCAAAGAATTAATGCCATTTTACCCTCCAAACAGTTTGGCATTTGATGCAAATGTATTTTCCATTAATCGGCCATCCGCAGGAATGAAAGAGGTAACAGATTAGTTTTTTCATTTAGCAATATTTCTCTTCAGCCATTTCCCAAAAATGATCGTTATAAAAATCAGCCATTAAGAATGCTGCTCTATCGAGTTTATCAACACTTGTATATTCATTCTCTTTAGCTATATCCTTAATAAGTTCATCTAAATCTTTAGCTAATTGCTTGACTTTCTCGAATTGTTTCTGTTGCTGTATTGTCATTGCCTTTCTTTCCTCTCAGGTAATTTGATTCTTATCTTCATAGGCCAAAATTTACTCACATTCTGAATATCTTCAGGAGTGAAATACCTCGTAGGATGATAGAATGGATACATGATTGAATCAAAACTTTTGGTATGCTGCAATCCCAAAATATGCCCAATTTCATGTACCACAATACTATAGAATTTCTCAGTGTTACCCCAATCGTCATCTAGATCAAAATGGATTTGATCTTTCCAGGGATAAGGGTTTCTTGAGTCTAGTGTATGCGCTAGCACCCCTCCAGGTCCATCAAAAGGCCATCCGTCATTATGATCCCCTTGAAGCCACCTAAAGGTTACTTCTGCATCCCCTCCTTCGATGTATTCATCTTCAACGTATACAAATCTTTCCCATTGTTGCCATGCTGACTTGATTACTTGGCTTGCCTCTTGTCTAGAAAGATTTGATGAAATCTCATCAATCCTCCAGGTAAATGTTTTAGCGTCTAGATTTACTAAGCTTAGAAGAAGCATTACCATTATTTTCATGATATCTCCTCCTTATCCCACTCTGCCATCATCTCTTCTGCAATCTCTTTGGTATCATAAGGCCCTACAACAGCCTTACCCCTGCTAACCCAAAAATACCATCCTGACGGATTTTCACTTGAATAATAAATCCTTCCTTCATCTCCCTTCCATCTTTGTTTCATTTCCTTATCTCCCCTTCTCTCAGTTTCTTCAAAGCTTCCCTTGCTTGTTTCTTTGTAAGTTGCCCTAAATCTGTTATCCTTATTCCGAACTTTTCATTTACCTGTTGAATGAATTTAACATAAGGAAAAAAGTTCAATTGCAACTCAAGTTCAATATGTATTCGTTGAATGGGGGTACACCCCCTTACCTGTACCCCATTTTTGTATTTTATTAATGTCATTTTTCTTTCAACCACTTTCTGTCCCATGCCTTTAGCTTTGCGTCCATAGAACGTGTCCATCCTTTTATTTCATGCTTAGTCACTATATACTCAATCATATCTAAAACGGCATCAGGATAACCATCAAGAAAGTCTGCTATATCTTCAGCATCTTTCATAGATAGCAAATCAAAATACTTTCTAAGACATTCGGGCATTTTCGATTTCTCCTTCTCTTGTCGCAATGAGACATCCTTATGAGACACAGACCCATAGCGTGTATGGACCTGAAAAAGCCCCCTCCAGGATGGCCCGAAGGGGGCAGGGTCTACGAGACAGCTACATAGAGCTATCCTCCTTTCGGCATAGACTCAATCGGCCATACCTAGAGCCTACCTGATGTGAAGGAACTTGTCAAAGGGATTTTTTGCGTAGCGATCGAGAGAGAAAAGAGGGGTAAAGCTATGATTCTAAAGCCTTACCCCATGAAGGAGGGTATCATCTATCTAGATGACGTAAACAGCAGAGCCAAAACAGCTACCATACCACCAACAAGGGCAATTGTAGTTAAATTGATGCCTGAATCACTACCTACAGTATTACCTAAAATCTGATCTACCACATTGCTTGTTGAATCACTAACGCTACTAGCCAAATTGCTAACGCTTCCTGATACGATATCCGATAAAGTTGTAGAAGGATCTAATCCTAACCAACTTGCAACATTGGAAATATACCCTCCAGTGTCATTCTGACTAGGAGGAGCATACTTGTTAATAAAAGTTTCTAACGTATGCCCCCTAGATGCATCCAAAGTGATTTGATTCTTAATCGCCTGTACGCCTGCATCTAAGCTACTAAAACCTGCCCATACTGTTCCCCCAATATTAACTGGTACTGCCCCACTTTGCCCCGCATAGATCAAATGTCCAGGATCATACAACCCATATTGATTAATCATCTTCTGGTTAACACTACTAGGGCTATTAGCTCCTTCCATTGTCATAATCGCGTTAGCAAGATCGTCAATTGTACTCATGCTCTTTTCCATTCCCCACAAAGTCTAATTAAAGGATCATAAGGCTTAACGTCTCCATACTGAGGAGGGAATCTGGTACATTCCCCCCAAGTAGGTGTAAGTGGCGATAATTCAGGAGTTGCCTTAAAGTAAGAGCAATTCCAACATCCATTAGTCGAAGGAGGGGGCATAAATAAATCCTCCTTTCAAGGATTATTTATACGTCACTACCCAACAACAAATACCACCAGTACTTCCATTTGTCCCATTATTTACTTCTATTCCTAATCTATCCCCTGCCGCATAAGTTACAGTATGTGCAACATCTGAATATGTTCCTGCAAGGGAAGCAAACGGAACATTAAAGGTAATCGCAGTAGCAGCAGTATTTTTCTTCAACGTAACTACTGTATTCCCTGCCCCACCAGTTGCATTAGTGGTCATATACAAATACAACCCTGTTGCAGTAATAGCATATGGCGTAGTCCATTGTCTAGTTCCTTCCGTAGAAGGGCTAGGAGCGCCAATAGCAAAAAATGTATCTACCCCCGTTGCTACTGTTGCTCCACCTGCATTACTTACCCAATTCAAATCTCTTTGAGTATTAACAATCGTACTGCCATCTAATGCCCAAAATCCTAATGCAGTATGCACAACCCACGCTGTAGGGCTAACGCCATAAATTTCTACGCTTGATCCCGATTGATTACTACTCAAAGTTGTCCCTGTAACATTTCCAAATTGAATAGTATTTGCTCCTGCCGATATATTCAAAGTTTGACTTGCCAATACAGTAAAATAACCATACAACCCCGCAACTACTGTGTTAGGCAAAGTAAGGTTAACTACCCCCGCTGCGCCAACATTAGAAACAAATTCTCCCATATCTGTATTAGTAAGTCCCGTAGGCCCTACAGCAGTATAAGCATTAGCAAACAACTGACTATGTAAAGTGCTTAATGCGTTACCCGTGTCATTCAACAAATAAATCCTACTCCCTGGAGATAGAATTTGTGTTACTTGATTTGAAGTAAATAACATGGCAAGGCAACTTTTAGTAGGTGGATTTAAGTTATCAGTATAAGCACAAAGTTGCGCGTCTTGGCTATCGCTTTTAGCTGCCCCAATATTTTCATTTGGATCTAGCAATGGATTAAGTTGCATTCCATGAATAGCTCCACCAGCAGCACTATTATAGGCATAAGTCCATGGTTTATGCGCTGGATCGCCTATCTGTAAACTCTTCTGACTATCTGCCAAAAACGAGGAACTATTACCAGTAGCTAAACAATTAACACAGACACTATATACCCCTATTCCATGAGTAGCTACACTTCTAATTTCTTCATCAACTTCAACCCCTATCATTACCGCAGGAGCATGATCGGGATATGTACTTCCATTACATTTAAATCCTTCGCAACCTGCTACATGAAAATTAGCAGCATACATAAAAGGCGCATCGCCAAAAGCACTATTTTGTGTATATAACGCAATACCAGTTAATGCCCCTCCTCCTGTTCCTTGATAAATAGCAACCAAATCCTGTTTACCTGAATTTACCATACCGCTGAATCTAAAAGTATCTGATTCAAAAGGAACCGTGTTAATCGGACTTCCAACTAATGCATTAACCGGAAAACCTCCAAGGTCATACCACATAGAACTATATACACTTTGCCCTGTTGGATTGTAACTAGGCAATTGCACATAATATGCATAGCTATTATATTGAGTACTACTTTGGCTTCCATTCTGGATAAACCCAAAAGTAGGATATGTAACTAATCCCCCAATACTAACAATTCCCGTATCAAGATTCTGCAACGAAAGTTGTGGGGTAGTATAGTTAATGTTATCAAGAAAAAAGGTAACTTGCGCCGATCCTTGAGTATTTAAGGTATAAGACCCTAAAGCATTAGTTATATCATTTACTGTTGTACCAACTACCCCAACTCCTCCTACCCTTAAATTAGTAGTTCCATTAGGAAGGTTAGGCGTAGTTGCTCTAAGCACATCATACCCTAATGCTCCTGATACACCTACCCAATTAATAGTGACAAAATTACCTGCACTCAATGTATCAGGGGCATTTTTGATAAATGCAGGCCCACTAGCTAAACTATTCCCACTTGGATATCTTGCCACAACCCAATAGTAATATTGCTGTGTCCCTGGAACTCCAGACACACTTACACTAATCTGATTCTTATTCACCATAGGTGGAGCAGGAGCAGTTACATTTATTTGTGACTGTCCCCACATTAAACTAGATGTTAGTAGTAAACTCGCTATCTTAATCTTCTCCCTCATAAATCATTCCTTTCAATCCCAATTTTGTCTCAATCACAGTAACTCTAGTTTTAACATGCTCCAATTGTCTATATAACTTTCCTATCTCTTTCCTAATTACCTGAGTAATAATACTCGTAACTGCCCATCCCCCAAACCCCATAGCACCAGTAGCAATTACTATTAGTGCAGCTAATCTCTCAAGTGTCATTGTTTGATCTACCATTCCTTGATAAATTAAAATTACAAACCCTAGAAATTCTTGCATACCATTACCCTCCACTCTGTCTAGGATAGTAATACCCTGCCAAGGTAGCAATCGAAGACCCTGCTAAGGCAACATTAGCTATGTGAGTAATAATATATGAAACTACCTGATTACTGTAAATCTGTATCCCATCTGTAAACCTTGGAATCTGAGTAGTTCCCAATTCCGTCAACATATTGCTGTAATTCTTAACAGGTCTACCGTCCAATGTAATCATCCATGATAAATCTCCAGACCCTTGTACAAACCCTCCACCAGTTGCGTTATGACTCAATCTCTTAATAACTCCATCATAACCACTAGGAACAGTGAATGTCAAAATAGTAGCAACTCCGTTAGGTGCTGCCGGCATAGCTACTACTCCCTGTTGGTCAAACGAACTAAATCCTACAGGTGGTTGAATCCAAGGGGGAACAGTTGAAATACCTCCACTATTCAGGTTGCTGTCTGTCCCTATTGCTAACTGTCCCCCACTAAGTGATATAACCTGTTGACTTGTCAAAAAATCTAAAGCATTACCTGAATCACTCATTTTATTGACTCCTTCTCTGCACACTTTGCGATAATGTTTCTCGCGTAATTGGAACTGCAAAATTAAAGTACAACTGAATCAATGCCGGAACAGTAGCTAAGTTAGTCAACTCTAAATTTATTCTACCTGGAGGTATACTAATCAATGGAGCATTCAACCATCCTGCCCCAAATGGATTATCAGGAGCTAAACCATTAGCATCATTTGAGTATTGCCCTAGTACATCTTGTCTCGCAAAAGTCCTTCCGAATAGATTTTGCTTACTCCCATTTTCGTACATTTGGAACTTAAATCCTGCCGTGCTAGGAATTAATGCCCCTCTTTCACTAACAAAGCTAGATCCTGTCATGAAAATAAGAATTGAATGTGCAGGTACATCAATCAATCCCTCAAAAGTATCTAGCCCATTAATCGTATCTAACCCATTATGAGGAAAAACAAATCCCTGCATGAAGTAGTTTTCAGAATCAATAACATTCCTTGCTACCTCCAAGGTTTCGCTTAACTCATCCGTCAAATCATATCCTGGAAGATAATCCAGATACTCACTCAAGGCCATAGGAAAAGTATCAGGCATAATCTTCTCCTTACTGAACTGGGATCAAATATGCACCTGTAAACACTAATGAGATTGTATAAGGTTGATTATTACTTATATCTTCAATCTCAAAAGTAATTGAACTTGTCGCATCATAAAAAACAGGTGGAATCAAAACCCCTGGAAATTGAGAAGACCCAAAGATATTAGTATCTACAACCCTATCATTAGTCCCCCCAACTCCTGCTTGACTATACCAAACTCCCCCTTCAGAAGTACCAAACTTGAACTTAAAAGGGCAAGTCCCATTAGTAACTACTGCATTTGCTTTGATAATCGTTCGATTCAGTTGCTTCAGTCTAAAAGGAGCAACTCCAGGCAACACTAGTCTTTGAGCAAGCAAGGTTTGCCCATTAACTGTAATATTCACATCCTGCGGAAAGTATTGTGGCCTTTCCATATACTGCTTACCATTGATCGTAATAACACCGTACATTTTTCTTTTTCCTCTTTTCCTTAATTTAAGAAGGGGGTATCGTTCTACCACTTTTTACTTTGGCTTTCTCGCGCATACCCCCACATTTGGTTTATTTGACTATTGATTTACTCTCTTACTTCTTACTGAACACCAC
>JAHEYD010000039.1 GCA_023251795.1 Nitrosotalea sp.
TCCTGGTAACATAAAATATTATTCATCAGACACAATAACAATTATTCCTGGCACTACCGTTGTTTGGAAAAATGAAGATTCTGTATCCCACACAATTTTAAGTGGCATTGCAAGTTTTTCTCCAGGGAAACCATTCAAGCCAGATAATAAGATAAACAGTGGCGATATTGCTCCTGGGCAAACATTTAACGCAACAATCAACGAGACAGGCATTACAAGATTCTTTGATTCTAAATATTTCTGGATGGATGGAGTAATAATTACACTTCCTGAGACAAAATCAACATCCCTTGGTAAAAACACAGAAACAGCAGTTGATATCAAGAACAAATATCTTGATAAAACTGGAAATTAGTTTGTTCTAAGATTTACATATGATCTAGGTTCGTACTGGTCAAGAACCATTACAGAAAGATCAGAGAACTGCCTACCTTCTAAATCCTTTAACACTCCAATAAAAGATGTCTCTTTCTCAGTTGTTAAAAACTCAAAAACATGAACTTTAATTTTTGATGTGTCAAAACCACGATCTTTTAGGTATACTGCTATTTCTGATTGCATAAAATTTTTTGCTGGATCTTTTGGCCAAGGCCTTGGAACTAGTATTACACTGTAACCATCCAACAGGGCTTTTTGTAATTCAAGTTTTTCTGATTCAATGCTTGTAGTTACATGCATTGTAATTACTTTACTTTTGTCTAGGGGAACACAAGCTTTTGCTGCAGCAACCTGAACAGAACTAATTCCTGGAATAATTTGCACTTTGCCAAAAATTTCAAACAATCTATCAACAACTTCTGATTCTGAAAAATTCACATCCCCAGTAAATGGAATAACACAAGTCTTATCACCCAAGGTTTTTGCAACTTTCTGGTAGATCTCCTCTTGGGTTTGCATTGTTACTTCATACACTTCTTTATTTACCAAAAGCCTCTCTATTGTTTTTAGAGTGTATTTGTAACCTATTACTATCTCAGAATAAAGTATGACCTCTTTTACTGCATCTGTGATATATCTTGGGGAACCAGGACCAACTCCTACAGCGTATACCTCACCCATATCCTAATCCACGACTTTTTGTCTACTCTTAATATAATCTACAAAAGGCATCCAATCTGCTTTCATGTATTTTATTGGATCCTTTGTAGGGTATTTTACCCAACCACTAACAATCGAAAATCGATATTTTTTTGTTTTATTTCCCATGTTAATTTCTAAATCCAAAACACTTCCCCAAGATTTTTCTTCAGAACTAATATTCAAAATTCGATTAAATGGAATCTCCATATTTTTTCCATTTTGGAGGTCTAATCTAAGTTCTTTATCGTTATACCCATCATGATGAATCATAATATTCTTTGAGTTTAGCAAACTGCGAATCTGTCTTTCTACTGCAGCTGCCCACCACCTCATTTTGGCCTCAGTCTTTGTTACAAACATCAGATGTTTCTCAGTCAAAAAGAGCATTCCTTCAGCTCCATGGTGGAAAAATTTCTTTTCTTCACACCAAACTGAAAGAATATGAGTTTGGATGTGTTCATCAGAATCCATAAAACTGTATAAAATTTGCTCGTTAAAAACCAATGTCTAATAGTTAGTTTTTATTAAAGAGGTTAAGATATTCCCATATTGAATTTTAAGATATTTGTAATCACTATAGTTTTTTTGTTCTTTGTAAGTTTTATTCCACTAAACTTTGCAGATTCCAAAGTAGCTGTGGTTGAGACAAAATTTGGGAACATGTTAATTGAGTTTTTTCCCGCCGACGCTCCAAAAACTGTTGAAAATTTCATAAACCTTGCAGAGAGCGGCTTTTACAACGGAACAAAATTTCATAGAATTATACCTAATTTTATGATTCAAGGTGGTGATCCTTTATCTAAAGATGTTAATTTGGTACAACAATGGGGAACAGGAAGTTCTGGTAAAACAATTGATGCAGAGTTTAACAGCATTAAACACAAACGAGGAATTGTATCAATGGCAAGATCAATGGATCCTAACAGTGCAAGCTCACAGTTTTTCATAGTGCATAAAGATTCAACCTTTCTTGATAAACAATATACTGTATTTGGCAGACTAATAACACAAGAAAGCTATGATGTACTCGATTCCATAGCTTCTCTTGAAACAAATCATAATGCCACAAGCGGTATGCCACTAGATGCTCCAATTGATCTTAATTCGGCAACAATTCAAAACATAAAAATCAAAAACCTTTCAGAAATTTCTAATACACTAAACCTTGGTGAACCAGAACGAATAATTTCATATTCTACATTAAATGAAGGAAATTATACTAACACATTATTTGGATTTTCATTTCAAGCACCACAAGGATGGTCAGTCCAGGAACCTCAAAAAACACAACCCGAAACACCAGATGTTGTTGTAATAGGTCAACAAAATGATGAGTTCAACCCTGTCATCGCTTTTCTTGTTGAAGACAAGAATGGAACCTCACTTGAACAACACGTTAAAGATACAAGAATAAACCTACAACCAATAATTGATGCTGGAAGACTGGAGATTCTTTCTGAGGAAGATAAAAACATCGAGGGATTCAACGCACATGTTACTGAAGCAAAGGGCGGATTCGCTGCAAGAGACAAGATCTTCATAATAAAATACAAAGAAATTGTCTTAGAAAATGATAACAAATTCTATACTATCACGTATACAAATCAAGAAAAGAACTTTGATTCAGATCTGACCGCTTTTAATAACGTGTTAGAATCGTTTGCGACGTCTTTCAAACCAAAAACTGAATCACAGGTTACTGATCTCTCACCTAAAGCTGATATTGGTATGAACAACACTAGCATAGGAATTGCTGTTGGTATAGGTGCTGCCATTGCCATAGGCGTAGTTGTAGTTGTTAAAAGAAAGAAAAAATCAATAAACCAAAAACCCGATTCAGGGAAATCTGACAGCTAGTTTTACCACACATCATCAACCTCATCAAGCTCTTTGTATTCTTTTGGAGCTTCATGACGCAATACTTTCAGTCTAGCTATGTCACGATCAAAAAACAAATCTACAGTCCAATCAAGTAGAATTCTGATTCGTTTATCAAGTCTTGGAATTTTAGATAAATAGATACTTCTCCAAATCCACCATGCCGCAAATCCATAAAGATTGATGCCAAAAATCGTAGCAATTCCAGTTCTTTTTCCTAATATGGCCATCTGACCCTTTGATGAATATTTGAATTTCTTTTTCTGCCCTTTTTTTATTAAAGATCTTAAATTGTATGCAGCTATTTCAGCTTCTGCTTCAGCGTTTTGTGCAGTAGGTGGATAAGGTTTCTGAGTTTGTGTGTTTATTACATAAGAACAATCTCCTATTGCAAAAACTCCAGGAAAGTCTGGAACTTCTAAAAACTCATTTACAATTACTCCCCCCCTACTTGTCTTAAAAACTGAATTCTTAATCGTGTCAACTGGAGTCACTCCCGCAGTCCAGATCAAAGTTTTTGTTTGAATAGAGCCAATTTTTTGCTGATTTAATGCATTTCTTACGGGGTCAACTATCTCTTCTATTATTACCTCGCTACCAGAGAAGCTTGCAAGCTTTGTGTTTAATAGAACCTCAATTCCACGATGTTTCAATTTTTTTAATGCAAAACTTGCAAGACTTTCATTGAATCCTGGTAAGATAAAAGAAAGCGCTTCTAAAATAATCACTCTAATGTCTTCTCTATGTATATGAGGATAGTATTTTCTTGCATCCAATAAGAGATCCATTAATTCACCAGCTGTCTCTATTCCAGCAAATCCTGCTCCTACAATTACAAAAGTAAGCAGACTTTTCTTTAAAATAGGGTCATTCTCATTTTCTGCCTGTTCTAGCATATCTATCACTCTATTTCGCAAAACCACAGCGTCGTTTAACGTCTTCATGGAATAAGCTCTTTCTTCCATTTTTTCAATTCCAAAAAAGTTAGTTTGACTTCCCAGTGCTAGTACAAGAAAATCATAATGTAACGAAATTCCTCTTTTTTCATTGGTTCCCTCCAAAGTTACGATCTTTCCATATGGATCAATGTTTTTTATTTTACTTTCATAAAATGCAGTTTTAATAAAAAGAGTTCTGATTGGTATGATTATGTGTCTTGTTTCAATCATTCCAGAAGCTACTTGTGGGAGCATTGGAGTAAAAAGAAAAAAATTGTCTTCGCTAACCAAAGTTATATCAACATCAAGGTCATTCATAAAATAAGATTCTAGTTTTCGTGCACATTCTATTCCAGCAAATCCGCCTCCTAGAATTAAAATCCGTTTCTTATCTTGTGACATTTACCTTCAGACTATAATTTACCGGTTATATCCTATCTGATAAAGAAATAAGATCATTTTACTAAGCTGTACCACTAAATTCCAAGATAATGATTTTCCAAAGAGAACAGTAAAATATCATAAAAAACGACATTACTTTATGAAGAAAGAATATGTAGTTGTGCGTATAGACGCTGCTCCAGACGGGGCACCATACGTAGTAGTCTCTCTATCTACACCTAAAGACTTTAGAGAACAAAGTCAACCATTATCGCCTCTTGGTCCAAATGTGATGGGTTTTTCAAATATGGATGACATGATAAAAGGTCTCAATAAGATGATGTCGGGAGGTATTTTGGGTCAAGCAGGAGGTATAACCTCAATCAAACTTGATATGCATGAATACAAGGAACTTGGCCTTTCCGTGGGAGACAAGGTATTTCTTGAAATCTCCAAACCTGAAACATTGGGCATCTAGTCTTTTTTTCATTAAAAATTCATTCATTATACTATTTGATGGTTTATTTTGAAATTTCGGAACGTAGAATTTGATAGGCTCTTGCAGCATCTTTTTCATGTAATACTATGATTATGTCCTCTTGTCCAAAATATGCATTAACAAGTTCTATTCCAGAGTCATGCAGAATTTCAGATACGTAAGAAACGACGTCTGGTCTATTCTGTGTATCTGGAATGTGTATACTAATTTTTGCTAATCCGGTTTGGAAAAAGTTTTTTTGATTTGGAAAAGATGCCAATAATTTTCTTACGTCGTCAACATCTTCAGTCAATACTCTAAACGAATCTGTTAATCTAAAAAATTCATAATCAGGATCAATCTGCATGAATCTATTCATCAAATCTGCAGCATCTCCAATTTCAAAATCATTTGTGGAAAATCTTACGTCAGCAATTCCATCTGTTAATGAAAGTCTGGCATTCTTTAAGACTGGCTCATTTTGAACTTCGTCTTTTTCCTCAAAGGAGTCCGCATATCTTTTAATTGCAACAACTATTGTATTCAGATTTACAGGTCCGCCAACCTGCGCCTCGACATCTTTTTGAATTTTTACTGCTAGCGCAGTGTAGTTAATCAAATCCATCTTTACACAATCATAAATTGAACGATTTCTAGTGATGATTTCTCTCACTGCATCAGGCACAGAGACATTTACAGCCCTCATAATGAATTATAAATACTGTCATATATAATAGTCTTATGTAAATATATCTTATATATTAAAATAAAATTTATATATTGTCATATACATTACAAACTATAAGTGAATATGACATGTTCATAACAGACGAATTTGACAACCTTTGGCGAAGAATGTCTAGACAGTTTATTGATATCGATGACATCTTCGATGATCTAAAAGAATCAAGCAACCTCCAAACATTTGGTCCCTATTACTATGGTTATACAATGACTATGGGATCAGATGGAAAACCAATGGTAAGAGAATTTGGGAATGTGAAACCAAATCTGCTTTCAACATCTGATGTAAGGGAACCTTTTGTAGACGTTCTTGTCGACGACAAAGAAAAAGTTTTGAAGCTTATTGCTGAAATGCCAGGTGTTGAAAAAAAGGACATCAAGATTATAGTTGAAGGACATACAGTAAATCTTGATGCAGAGCATGGTCAGAAAAAATATCATGCTAAAGTACCTATAAAACACAAGGTAGACGAAGATTCTGTAAAGGCAACTTATGCCAATGGAATTCTTGAAGTAGGTTTCAAACTAAAAGAAGAAGACAAACCAAAAGGCAAAACAGTGGAGGTTGAATAAACCTCTCTTTTTTTATGGTGATTAAATAATGAATGAAATTATTTTAAAAATTAGTGAAGTTTCACAAAGACTTGTAGGTAAAGGTATTGCAGTAGTAGATCCAAAAATTGTTGAAGATAATAAATGGGAAACTGGTCAAATATTGGAAATTATAGGCAATAGAAAAAGCCATGTAAAACTATGGCCAGGAACTCCTGAAGATTATGGTAGCGGAATAATCAAAATTGATGGTTTAACAAGACACAATATAGGTTCTGGTATAGGCGAAAAAATTTCTGTAAAAAAAGTTGATGCCAAACATGCACAATCAATAGTAGTATCACCTATTGAAAAACTAAGTGCAGAAGGACTACAAGAATACATGCAAGCAAATTATGATGGTCATGTTTTAACAACTGGTGACACTCTCATAGTTACTACACAATTGGGTGGAAAAACTCAGTTAATTGTCACAAGCACCACACCTGCTTCAAAACCAGTTATAGTAACCGACCAAACTGAGTTTAAACTAGGTAGTATGACTAAAGCAATAGACCAGTCTGTACCAAGAATCACTTATGATGATTTAGGCGGATTAAAGAAAGAAGTCCAAAAGATACGCGAAATGATAGAACTTCCAATGCGTCATCCTGAATTATTTGAAAAGCTTGGTGTAGAAGCACCAAAAGGAGTACTAATGTATGGCCCAACAGGTACAGGAAAGACACTTTTAGCAAAAGCAGTTGCAGGTGAAACAAACTCTCACTTTATCTCATTTAGTGGCCCAGAGGTCATGGGAAAATATTATGGTGAAAGCGAAGAGCGATTAAGAGAGATTTTTAAACAAGCTGAAGAAAACGCCCCAAGTATAATATTCATTGATGAAATCGATTCTATCGCACCAAAAAGAGAAGAGGTGACAGGCGAAGTAGAAAAAAGAGTTGTGTCACAATTACTTACTTTGATGGATGGAATGAAATCTAGAGGCAAAGTAGTTGTAATTGCAGCAACAAATAGACCTGATTCAATTGATCCTGCACTAAGAAGACCAGGTAGATTTGATAGAGAAATTGAGATTGGAATCCCTGATGAAGAAGGAAGAAAAGAAATTCTAGATATTCATACACGTGGAATGCCACTTAATGATAAAGTGAATCTAGATCAAATTGCAAAAATAACTCATGGATTTGTTGGCGCCGATTTGGAAATTCTTGCAAAAGAAGCTGCGATGAGATCACTGCGAAGAATCTTACCTGAATTAGATTTAGAACAAGAAAAAATATCCTCTGAAATTTTGCAAAAAATTGTAATTAACGATGATGACTTTAGAGATGCGTTAAAGGAAGTTAGGCCATCAGCATTAAGAGAGGTCCTAGTCCAAATACCAAATGTCACGTGGGATGATGTTGGAGGATTAGAATCTCTCAAGGAAGAATTACAGGAAGCTGTTGAATGGCCACTGAAACACAAAGAAGCATTTGCGCATACAGATGTTTCGCCACCAAAGGGAATTCTCTTGTATGGCTCACCAGGTACAGGAAAGACATTGATTGCAAAAGCAGTAGCAAATACGACAGAATCTAATTTTATTAGCATAAAAGGTCCTGAGCTTTTATCAAAATGGGTAGGAGAATCTGAAAAAGGAGTAAGAGAAGTTTTCAGAAAGGCACGACAGGCTGCACCATGTATCATCTTCCTAGATGAAATTGACGCAATTGCACCAAGCCGAGGCTCTGGAACGTCTGATTTACATGTTACTGAAAGAATTGTATCACAAATATTAACAGAAATCGACGGTCTTGAAGAACTACAAAATGTTGTAGTAATTGGCGCAACAAATAGAATTGATATGGTAGATTCTGCTCTACTCAGACCAGGCAGATTTGATAGAATAATTGAAGTACCATTGCCTGATCCAAAGGGACGGGAAAATATCTTCAAAATACATACAAAGAAAAAACCTTTAGTTAATGATATAGATTTTGCACAGCTAGTAGAAAAGACTCTAGGATTTAGCGGAGCAGAAATTGAGGGAGTTTGTAGCAGAGCTGCAATTGCTGCAATAAAGCGATTTGTAAACACTAAAGAGAAATCTGTTAAATCAATCAAGATAACACAGGAAGATTTGCTAAACGCAATTAGCAAAGTGAAACCAGAAAAGGTTCATCTTCCTGCAGTAGCATCATAGCTTATAAGAGAATTTGAAGTAACAGTAAATGACGACTAGAGAAGCAATACTGTATCAAAAATTACCAAATGATAAGGTTCGATGCACAGCGTGCGCAAGATATTGTGAAATTGGTAAAGGGCAGATAGGTCTTTGTGGTATTAGAGGAAATGAAGCTGGAAAACTGCAGTTGTATGTTTATGGTAAAGTAATTTCAGGAAACGTAGATCCAATAGAAAAAAAACCTGTCATTCACTATAGACCAGGAACAAGCATATTTTCTATAGCTACAACAGGTTGTAACTGGTTATGCAGGTACTGCCAAAATTATGACATTAGTCAAAGGCGAAAAATAGAAGGTGTTGATATGACACCAGAAGAAGTGGCCAATCAAGCTCTAAGATTAAAAGCTGATGGGGTCGCGTACACTTACAATGAACCTTCAATCTTCATTGAGTTTGCACGCGATTGTGGAGTAGCTGCACATAACAAAGGCCTCTTCAATATTTTTGTATCAAACGGCTACGATACTCCAGAAACAGTAAAGATGATGGGAGAATTTCTTGACTGTATCACTGTAGATTTCAAGGGTAATGCTGAACCACAATTTACTAGAAAATACATAGGTATTCCTGATCCAAAACCAATCTTTGATACTCTTATAGAAATTAGAAACAAAACCAAGATCCATGTAGAAATAACAGATCTTGTTGTACCACAAGTTGGAGATAGTCTAGAACACGCAACCAAGCTATGCAAATTCATCTATGATGTGTTTGGTCCAGAAATGCCAATCCATTTCCTACGATTTCATCCTGATTATAAAATGATGGAATTTGAGTCAACCCCAATAAAGACACTTGAAAAACATTATGAAGTTGCTAAAAAAGAGGGACTATCTTATGTATATTTAGGAAATGTACCAGGTCATCCTCTTGAACATACTTACTGTTCACAATGTAACAATATTGTAGTCAAAAGATATGGTTATGATATTCAGGGATGGAACATGGATGAAAACAACAACTGTAAGTTTTGTGGAAACAAGATTCCTATAATAGGTAAACTACCAAAAGATTACAAACAAAGCAGATTCCAATTTGTTTGTTAAATCGCAATTGCTCGTACGGGAGAACCCGTAGCTCCTCTAAGCTTTAACGGTAAAACAATAAACTTGAAATACATCCCAGAAATTTTTTCCAAATTACACAAGTTTTCAACAATTAAAACATTGTTACTTAATAAAACATGGTGAGCTGAAAAGTTTGAATCTTTTCCCAGATCAATGCTTGGTGAATCTATTCCAACTAAATTGATCCGTTTAGATGCTAAATACCTTGCAGCATCAATCGACAAACCTGGGTTGTTATCAAAATAATGTTTTTTTGTTAAATTCTTGTACCAACCAGTTGAAAAAATTATTGTTGATTTATGTGGTAGTTTTCCATGCTTCTTTTCAAATTCAATGATGTCCTTTTTAGTAATGGATTGGTTTGAACCTTTTTTAATTCTAAATAAAATTGCATCACAAACCAATCTCTCAAGGTTGATTTGATCTATCTTAAGACCTTTATCTATAAAATGAAATGGTGCATCAATATGAGTGCCGGAGTGTGAGCTTAGAAAAATGAGCTCCAAGTTATATCCATCAATTTCATTTTTTGCCCATGATATGAATTGGGGCTGTGGTGATCCTGGAAAGCTGGGAAGTTGCGGAGAAATCTTTAGAGTCAAATCGATAATTGGCATCAAATTTTACTTAATATGCATAATTAATCAATTTGATGATTTCAATCAAAGGTTAAATATTGTAAAACAGAAATGATCATATGCCAACAACATACATCTTGTTGAATTCTGACTTGGGCTCTGATGTTGAAATAATCAAAAAGATTAAGGAAATATTGGATAATGAAGGCAAGTCTGTACAATACGAAGTCCAAGGCGTATATGGCGTTTACGATATAGTTGTTAAAATTTCATCAGACAGTATGGATCATCTAAGAAACATCATTACTAATAAGATTAGAAAGATCGATAAGGTGTATTCGACTCTAACCATGATGGTTATAGAAGAACAAGAACAATAATTACAATTTTTTGATAGCTTCAACAACTTTTAGAACTTCAGACTCGGTATTAAAAAAGTGCATTGAAGCCCTAATCACTTTTTTATTAAATATTTCTCGTACCGCAAGAATCATGTTTTGTTTTTCAAGTTTTTCTACAATAGTTTTTGGATCTTGACCTTCAAGTGAAAAGGATACTATGCTAGTCCTTTTTTCCGATTCCTCTGGACCATAGAATGATATGCCAGTAACTTTTGATAGCTCATCACGTAGCAGATTAGCAAGTTTGATGTTCTTTTTTCTAATACTGCCTAATCCTAATCGTAATAGATAGACTATGGACGCTTCAAGTCCTGCTACCCCCGGCCAATTACGAAACCCAGCTTGAAACTTGGCTGGTATTTCCTTGTAAGCAATCTTGTCCTCATAAAAAATGGCTGACTCGCCACCAACTTGAAGAGGTTCTAGCAGATCACTTGATTCTTTTTTGCAATAAAAGACACCCGTTCCCATTGGTCCGCATAGCCATTTTGAACCATTAAACGACATGAAATTACAATTAATTTTGTTTACATCAACATCTTCAATACAGCCAACAGTTTGAGCTGAATCTACAAAAAATGGAATATTCTTTTCATAAAGAAATTTTCCAATTTGTTCTACAGGAAGAATTGTTCCTGTATTAAATAATGCATGACTCAAAACTACAAGACCTGTATTGTTATCAATTTTCTGTTCAAGATGTTTAAGATCGCAGAATCCGTTCTCATCAACTTGCATGTTTCTTACATCAATCTTTCTAGACAGTCGAACCCATGGATAGTGATTTGCCGGATGTTCATGATTTGAACCACGAATTATGATATTAGACGAAGACTCTAGATTTAGTCCGTTGGCAACCATGTTAACTCCATCTGTAGTGCTCTGCGTTAGTATGACTTCCTCAGGTTTACATTTTATCAAATGGGAAATTGCTTTTCTAACAAGGAAGAGTTTTTCTCTTACTAGATCGTCTGCAGTACTTGAATCAGGACCTACTTCATTATATGTTACAAGAAAATCAGTCATTGCCTTTATACTTGAAATTGGCATAAGTGAAGTAGAAGCATTATTCAAATAGATTCTATTCTTATATGGAAAATCTTGTGCAACATCATAATCTAAATTCATTATTATATTACAATATCACTAAGCAAGGTGTTGTTTAAAAATCATGATAATAACTCAGATGATGAAACTCAGAACTTAGAAAGCATACTTTCACAATCCAAAATTAATTCTATTTTATATTCAGATCCTTTTCTAAAAGCAGGTTTTATTGCAAAACTTGTCCGTGATGTAAAAATTGATGTTTTGTATCTGGATCTTGATTTGTTGTATAGCGGATACGTAGTATCTGGTATGCTTACAGCTCCTTCTAACCTTTCTTTATTTCAACCTACATTGGAGTTATGGAATCAAATGTTAACAAACATTCTGGTAAAACTAAGTATAAAAAAATCAATAATCATAGTTGATTCACTTAACGGACTTTATAACTTGTTAAATGAAAAAAAAGAAATCGGTAAACTAGTCAATTCATACATAATGTTAATTACAAGTATGGCAAGAAAAACTGATTCTTATGTTGTTGTAGCAAGTATGGCAAGATTCAAAAAAGAAGAAGGATGGGTACTCTCTCCTACAGGAAAACGTCTTATTGAGACAAATATGGTAAGAAAAATATTATTGAAACAAGATGAGTCTGGGATAATCCTTGATTTTCTGAATAAAGAAAAAACTATTATTCCATCAAACTTGATTCCTCTAATCTAATCGTTTTATAATATGATAACCAAACTGGGTCTTAACTATGTCAGAAACCTGGCCCTTTTCTAAAGCAAAGGCAGCCTTTTCAAATTCTTGTATCATGGTTCCCCGTCCAAAAAAACCAAGATCTCCACCCCTCTTCTTCGAGCTATCTATAGAATGTTGTTTAGCTAGATTCGCAAAACTTTCTCCATTTGCAATTTTTGTTTTAATTTCTTGTGCCAAACCTAGCTTTTCTACTAATATGTGTGCACAATGAACTTTGCTTGCCATATGTTTGACAATAAAACCAAATTATAAAAAAACGTCGATCATTTTAATTTTAAAATAATACAATTCTAAATTCTTAGAATGATTAATTAGGAAAAGCTAATAACTCATTTTTTGTAACACTGTTATAAAATTTTCAAACGCCGTTATAACATCGATTTTTTGAGGAAGTTATATTAAGATCCATAAAGACAGATTAATCGATAAACATGCCAGTTGGAATAATTCCAGATATAGGCGAACAAATGTGTATAGGATGTGCACTCTGCGTAGAGATTTGTACAACACTAGGACCAGACGTATTAAGAGTTAAACCAGTAGAAGGCTGGAAACGAGGTAAGGCATTTGTATTTTATCCAGAAAGATGCATCTCTGACGGAGCATGCATTGGAGTTTGCCCAA
>JAHEYD010000093.1 GCA_023251795.1 Nitrosotalea sp.
ATTAAAAAGATGGGCCCAAAGGGCTTCGATCCCTTGGCTCACCGGTTATGAGCCGGTTACTCTACCAAGCTGAGTTATGGGCCCACGAAAAAACAGATTTGAATGGAGTATAAAAATGGTATTAGAGATTAACAGTAAGCCTCATAGCAGCTGTCAAGCAACATGTTCTGTGCAGAAATAGATCTACTTGCAATTTGGAATAATTCTTCTTCTTTTTCAGAAGGAATTTTTTCAAGAATTCTTCTCCAAGTTGCAGCGTGTCTGATATCAGCTTCTGCATGAAGTCTAAAGTATTCTATCGCATCGTCATTTGTCATGTCATAGAATTTTCGCATTCCATCAATTTTTGAGAGGCTGATTTTTGGAATCTCTTGTTCTAATGCATACATAGCAGCAGTGCCGCCTTCGAATGTGTTCATAAGCGAAGATAGTTCTGATACTGCCTTTCTTGTCTTTTCTAATCCATTGTATTTCTCTAGTTCTTCCTGTGAAACTCCTAACGCGCTAGCAAATTTCACCCAAGGTGTTATGTGTTCTGTTTCTTCTTTTTGATTTGCGACGAGTTCGCTTTTAACAGTGTTAGAACTTTGTTGAATAATTGCACTCACAAATGATGGTACTGCTTTTACAAGTTGAAAGTATTCTTTGGAATAGCCATTTAGAGAATCAATAGTTAATTTTCCTTCTGACCACATTACATAGAATGGGTGTTTTAACAAACTTTGTTTTTCTATTAGTTCGTCTATTCTTTTCACAAGTGAATTCATGCGCTTTATGAATTTCAGGCAATAAAAAAATCTTTGGAATCACTTCAAAAGGATTTTATGGACAAAAAACAGGATGCAGTTGGGCTCCAGTGGTGTAGACCGGTCAAGCATACCGCCCTTTCAAGGCGGTGATCCCGGGTTCAAATTCTTTATGATGAAAATCCCGGCTGGAGCACCTACAAAGCATTAATATTCTAACATAAGTTAAAGCTCATTAGTGCAAGTTTGTGGATAGAAAAAATTTTGAAATAAATCCGCTAATAAAAGACTACAAGCAATATCTTGATAAAATAAATGAAGCACTAAAACGTGAGCTTGATCTCTACTCTGCCTCAGAGTTTGTGGAACCATTACAATATGCTCTTGATGGAGGAAAGCGAATACGACCACTCATTTTGTTATTATCAGCAGAAAGCGTTGGAAATTGTGATGAAAATGCGTATACTGCAGCATGTGCAGTAGAGTTACTTCATACGGAATCAGTCATTCATGACGACATAATAGATAATGAGACGTTAAGGAGAAGAAAAGATCCGTTTCATATCAAGTATGGATATAATACAAGTATTCTCACTGGAGATTTTGTTCTCGGTTTAATCCTAAATATAGCATCAAGAATTAACAACCCACGAATAGCAGGTGAGTTAGCAACAACAGCTATGATGATGAGTGATGGCGAGATGATTGAAACGAGACTGGAATCAAGCGAGGATGTCACATTTGATGATTATCTTAAAGTAATGGAATACAAAACAGCTACAGCTTTTGAAGCAGCGTCAAAAATAGGTGCAATACTTGGAGGTGGAACCGAAGATCAGATATTAGCATTAGCAGAATATGGAAAAAATGTAGGAATTGCATATCAGATACATGATGATTTGCAAGATTGGAATAATGAAGACAAATTATTTAATGTCTTGATAAAGAAGAGTTCAGACCCGCGTGATGTTTTTAATCATATGGATTATTTGTTAAAAGATTATTCTCTAAAATCAAAGGCCGGTTTGCGAAAAATAAAAGAAGGCCAGGCTAAATCACATTTAGAGAATCTTTTAGATCTTACTATGTTTAAGGTGCAATAGAAACTGCTGTTATGCTTGGCACTGCAGATTGTGTAAACTGAATTATCGGATCTGGATAGACGCCTATTGCTACTATGAAGATAATTGAAAATATCATTACAGCTATGATTGATTTTGGTTCTTTTACTCTCTTATCTGATTCACCTTCTTCAAAGTACATCTTCCTGATTATCCAACCATAGTAAGCTAGTGAGAGTGCACTATTTAAAACTCCAGCTATGGCAAGATATGGAGCCCATGAGACAATAGAACCTGCATCTATGGCAGAACCAAATAACATTAGTTTACTCCAAAATCCATTCAGTGGTGGAACACCAGCTAATGCAAGAAGTGACACCACTAATCCAATTGATGTAATTGGCATTCGTTTGCCAAGACCACGTATCTTCTCAAGATGTGAAACTCCCAAAGTTGTGATGATACCGGCTGCAGCAATGAAGGCGGCGCCTTTCATTACCGCGTGATTTAGTATATGGAAAAGTGAAGCTTGGATTCCAATTTGTGAAAATGGTGCAATGCTCAAACCAATCAGAATGTAACCTGCGTGGGCGATGCTAGAATATGCCAACATTCTGGTGAGATTCTTTTGCATAATTGCAGCTATGTTTCCAACAGTCATTGTCATTATAGCAATAATTCCAAGTGCAAATGTCCATTCCAAGTTAAGTGCCACCGTCCCCATGATAATAACACGTAAAGCAGCAGCAAACCCAGCTTTCTTTGTTCCAGCAGCTAAAAGTGCAGATATTGTTGGTGGAGCACCCTCGTATGCATCTGGTAGCCACATGTGGAATGGTACTAGTCCCATCTTGAATCCAAATCCTGCGATAAACATAGCAACTGAAAGAAGTGCGAGAGGCATCATATCAGGTCCAAGATGTGAGAATCCTGAGATCACTTGGGCAATGTTTGTTGAACCAGTAAGACCATATGCAATCGAAATTCCATAGATTATGATTGCAGAAGACAAAGCTCCAAACAAAAAGTACTTGAGTGCAGCTTCGTTTGATGTTGGATCTTTTTTCATGAATCCCGCAAGAACATAGGTTGGAATACTCATGAGTTCCCAAGCCACAAGCAACATTACCAAGTCAGTAGAGTACGCAATAAGCACCATTCCAACTGATGCAAGTAGAATTAGAGAATAGTATACAGCAGGATGTGCTTTTCCCCTCATGTAATTAAATGAACCAACTGTCGTCATTATTGAAACGATGAGCATGGCTATTGCAAAAAATGAGCCAAACGTGTCATCTACCAAGACATTTTCAGAGAAGATGGCAGCAGGCGCTACCTTCTCTGTTATGATTTGATACATAACAAAACCAATTGCTGCAATTAATGCACCAAATGTTATTGCGCCATAAAATGAAGACGAGCCCTTCTCTTTTCTTATTACATTAATTACTGGAAGAATAACGCCAACTGCTCCTAGTATTACAGTTAGAATGATTGGTGTTGAAGTAAAGTCTATCATTTTTTCTCTCCTAAATTAGCAATAGTAATACTACAAAGAGTATTCCCGCTCCAAACACGTACAAGTATGACTGTGAAATTCCAGTTTGAGTTCCTTGGATGACTTTGGCACTCCACCCTACTGCTTTTTCTGAACCTTTGTTCATACCATCTATTACAGTACTTTCAAAGTATCTCCAAATTCCTCTTGCAAAAAACAATGGCGCAGTTACAAAAGCCCAGTAAATTAGTGAGTTAAGATACCATCGGTTTAAGAAGAATTTGTGTATCGCATAGAAGAATAGATTTGAGCTTACAAATTTCACCGGATCGACAAATCGTCCTATGTAGAAAATATATCCAAGTCCAAATCCAACTGCAAATGCAATAAGTGATGCCATGAGTGCAATTGGATTTACGCCTGACAAGAATCCACCAAGAATTGGTTCTGATTCCATAGCAACTCCCT
>JAHEYD010000094.1 GCA_023251795.1 Nitrosotalea sp.
TATGCAAAGTATGGCAATATATTTCACGCAGAAGAGTTTACCCCCCAGAGATAACATTAAGTAAAGAGAATGAAAGAAGAAATCATCCACGGCGATTGCCTCATAGAAATGCAGAAGATAGAGGAAAACTCCATTGATTTAACTGTTACCTCGCCCCCATACGATAATCTCCGCACATACAATGGCTACACATTTGACTTTGAAGGTATCGCAAAAGAACTGTATCGGGTAACAAAGCAAGGTGGTGTAGTAGTTTGGGTGGTGGGAGATGCAACGGTTAAAGGAAGTGAAACAGGTACATCATTTAAGCAAGCACTTTACTTTAAGGAGATTGGATTTAATCTGCACGACACGATGATATATCAGAAAAACTCTTATCCGTTTCCACCAGTGAATAGATACTACCAGCAGTTTGAATATATGTTTGTTCTTTCTAAAGGAAAACCTAAAACTTATAATATACAAAGATGTGAAACTGACCCGAGATGGAGAAACAAAACTAATAAATCTTCTACACAAAGAAACGAAGACGGAACTACGAGTGGCTTAAAATACGAAACAGGTAAAGATACACGCAAATTGGACAATGTATGGAAATTAAATACTGGCTATATGAAAGGAACACCCGACAAAGTAGCATTTGAACACCCAGCAACATTCCCCGATATGTTAGCGGAAAGACATATTCTCTCTTGGAGTAACGAAGGAGATACAATCCTTGACCCATTTGCAGGAAGTGGCACAACATTAAAAATGGCAAAGAAGAACAATAGAAATTATATCGGAATAGAAATCAGTCAGGAATACATAGACATTATCAATAAGAGGTTAGAAACATGAAAAACCAAGTGATACAAGGAGACTGTTTGGAGGTAATGAAAGATATACCTGATAAGAGTATTGATATGATACTTTGCGATTTACCCTATGGAACTACTGCCTGTAAGTGGGACACCATAATCCCTTTTGAACCTCTCTGGGAGCAGTACAAAAGGATAATCAAAGACAACGGAGCGATAGTCCTGACCGCTTCACAACCTTTTACCAGTGCGTTGGTGATGAGTAATGTGAAGATGTTTAAGTATGAGTGGGTGTGGTTAAAGTCAAATAAAACTGGGCATCTAAATGGAAAGTGCAGACCATTAAAATCGCATGAAAATATATTAGTTTATAGCAAAAGTGAAGCAAGGGCTGGTGGTAAAAATATGAAATATAGTCCACAGGGATTAATTGAAATAAATAAAACTGTTACCGAAAGTAGAAAAGACAAGGGAATAAATCACAATTATTTTAGAGAAAGTAGAAACAAAAAACAATACACACAACAGTTTTCAAGCTATCCAGATGCACTGTTATCGTTTCCACAAGATAAAAATAAATTCCACCCCACCCAAAAACCAGTAGCCCTCTTTGAGTATCTTATCAAGACTTACACCAATGAAGGCGACCTCGTACTTGATTCGTGTGCTGGCTCGGGAACCACGGGAGTCGCCGCCAGAAACCTCAACCGCAACTTCATCTTAATCGAGCAGGAACAAGCGTACATAGACATTATCAACAAGAGACTATCCACCCAGAAATGAAAAGAAACATACAGCTAAAAAGGTCGGGGTTTGCAAGAAAGAGTTATAGCGAGGTTTTACAGAATCGGGTAACCCTACAATCTCGCACCAAACGCTCAAAATTGCGTTCTAAGGGGGTCAAAGTCAAGAAACCCACCATATCGCATCTAAAGAAAAAACTATGGGTATTGTGCCGTACAGCGATTAGGGAAAAATGGGGGAATACATGCTTCACTTGCGGTAGAGTAGGGTTAAGTGGTGGAAATTGGCAAACTGGTCACTTTATACCCTCTAGTATTTGTTCTGTAGAGTTACGGTATAGTTTAGAAAATCTCCGTCCACAGTGCTACCATTGTAATATAAATCTTTCGGGAAACTGGATTGAATATGAAAAGAAACTAGGGGAAGAAGCAATAAGACTAAAAAGATTAAACGAAGAAACAAAGGGAAGACAGTACGATATTTTATGGTACTTAGCGGAGATAGAGAAGTACAAACAACACTTATGAGTAAAATAGAAAAGAAAACAATAGAGCGTCTTAGGAGTAAGATATTAGAGAATAAAGAAAAGTTTAAGGCAGAAACTGCGTTATTGAAAGAAAAGTTTGCTGTTGAGACAGCTTTATTGAAAGGAGAACTGCAAAAACTCAAAGACGAACACTACGAGATTAAACGGCACATGATTAAAAAAAGTAATGGTACATATGAAATAGATTATGTCATGTACTGCATTACTTCTAAGAGTAGGTTGGAGCTACAGTATGCTAAGTTGCAAGAAGACTTCCTTTTGCTTGCAGAAGATAATAATAAATGCCGAGAATTGACAAAACACTTTAATTATATGGACGTAAAGGAAATGGTATAATAGTACCAGAACGTACATTGACAAGGGTGTATCAAATACGAGGAGGTTCGCATGTATCGCAAAACGAGTAGACATCACCGTCGTCCCGTAAGTCACGGTGGCAACAGTAAAACATACAACATAAGCTATGTGAGTCCACAAGCTCACCAAGCGTGGCATCGTTTGTTTGGCAACAGCAAACCACAAGAAATCGCCGACACCATCAACGCCGTGTGGCTTGATTATGAATTCGAGTTCATCGTGAGGAGACGCAAATGAAGACCAAGTATATCAAAGGCCAAGGTATCATGATTTTATTCGGTCCCGATAAGACCGAAATGAAGATGGCACTGGACACTCTGGTTTCTATCCGTAGAGCAAGAAGCGGGTACGACCTTGACGGCATCATCTTCTCCCTACAAAAGGACATAACCCCACGAGGGTACGTACTGGCAATCTGTGAAATGTGCTGGACACCTATCAATCTAGACACAAACCGCAAGTTGTATCTTGCCGATGGACGATGTGTACATGAAACGTGTCCATAACTAAAAAGCCACTGTAATAGGTGGCTTTTTTTATTGTTTATATTCCGCAATCAACTTTACCGTCTTTGCACACCCCCCAAGGTTTCCATCCTTGTCTATCGTATATTTTCCTTGCCACCTGTAGGTTTGTGTCTATGTCTTTCAAGGTTTCGGGGTTTTTAACATGAATACATGCTATCTGCATGAGCCCTATCGATCCAGAACAATTTTTATGGCGTTCTGGGTTTACTGCGGTTGCATTCAACTGACTCTCTGCTTTTGCTACTGCAACAGCTATCTCTGGTTCTTCTGGGAATGTTGCTCGTATCTTCTCCTCGACTGTTTTCTCTTTTGTTGTCGTGCCGATGAGAATAACTCGTGGAGCTTCTTCTGCTTGTGCGTATACAACTGTTTTTGTTTTGTTCAAATAGATACCTCCCGATATAAGCCCCAATGTCACCACACCAATAAAGATGTGTTTCATAATTGTGGTTGCTATTTTTAATATCCTCTGTCACCGAACGGCTGTCACTCCTTAGTGGTAAAAGAAAGGACGTGGCTCTTACACGTCCTCCCTATCTCCCACCTCTGTAATTATACCACCTTTGGTATGGCGGATAGAGATACCTGTGGATAGCTATTTTTTATCGTTATCTCCGTCACTATCTTGTGGTGGATAACTTTCAAAACCGATAGCACTCGCTAGTTGATTCGATTTCCCCTCTTTCCAATCGTCAGAAACATACACATCATCTGGTTCTTGCTTTCTGAATTTGCGAAGTGCGTCTGGTGCGTTTCTTGCCATTATGTACGTTCGTACAATAAAGAGTTTGTCT
>JAHEYD010000095.1 GCA_023251795.1 Nitrosotalea sp.
TATCTGAGCTTTTTCGTTGTCTGAGCTTGCTATCTTGTGATCAGTGTATTTGTTGTTAAAGTAAATCAAATCAACCATCTTTGATTTGTCCACGTTAACTACCGTAGCAGAGCCAGAGCTCGGCACATTTGCGTTTGTGAGAATTATTAGCTTGTCTACAAGTGCTGAAGATTTGGATACGTTTGATATTTCTTCAAAGTTCTTTGCATGGTTTTGATTTATCACGACTGCTATGCCCACTTTTGTGCCGTATGGATCTTGATAGATTATGTCAAGTGGTTGGTTTTGCTTTTCAAGTTTTCCAATGTTTCCCATCTCATGAGCAAAATTAACCAAGTTAGTAACTGCTTTTTTGAGTTGGGCACCAGCATCCTCTGCATTACAATTTCGTCTTATTTTGATAAAGTCAGATATTGGTACGTCCATTATACTGCCTCGCACCTTAAGACCAGGATATGTATGTCTTATCGTTTCATCTATTGCAGTTTCGTCAATTTTTTCCAAATCAAGCTCGGCTGATTTTTCCACGGCGTGGTATAAGATATTGATAATTGATCGTACACTCCTAAAGTCGGAAAACTCATCATAAAGAACTCGTATCTTTTCAGTAAGCTCCTCTTGTTCTTTTTGCTTAAACTTTCCTTTCTTGTCGTTATATTTGATATATTCCAGAACAATTTCTGTAAGCTCTTCTACAGAATTTGAACCCGCAAGATCAATTTTGTAGTTTGCCTTTTCTAGTCTATCGAAAACTGATGGATTTATTCTTTGGATCTCTGCATAGCCAGATGGTGTTGATATAAGTAAAAGTACAGATGCAGGAAGATGTGCGTTGATTACAGCTTTTACAAACTCTATCGAGTCACAGTTTCCATCAAACTCATCTATTTCATAGAATACGATTTTACCAAGAAACCTATGGGTTAGCTTTGATATTGCTGCTATCCTGCCAAGCAATTCATCCAGGTTTTCTACAGAGTCAAACGAATTTGTTATAACGCTTCTGATTATTGTGGATTCGTAATGATTAAACCACTGCACAAGAAATTTGTTTAGGTTTTCAACAGATATCGACGCTTTGGCTGAAATTATATCATCCGCCTTTTCTTTGATGGTGACTCCAGTGAGTTTATTTGCAAACGTGTAATTCAAAGCTTTTTTGGCAGAGTTATCTCCCTGCTCGGCTCTATCTCTGATATATTCTATAAGACTAGTTCTAAGATGTATAAAAAAATCGTTCTCAAATCCTTTGATTAGTGCGTTGTAGAGGCTTGTCATAGTTTTTGGCGATATGGTGGATAGATCAAGAAAAGTGCAAACGGTGTTGTGTCTGCTTTGCATATTTCGCACGTGTAATGCTAAGTGAGTCTTGCCTGAACCTACATCTTGTATAAGTGTAATTACTCTAAAGTCTCCTCCATTGGAGTCTCGTCCTGTAACTTTTTGCGATAGTTCCTTTATGCATTCTAGTATGGCAGATTTGGCTTCCTTATGCCTTTTTCCTCCAAGCACCCTAGCATCCTTTTCTGTTGGTGTTGGACTGCTTGGATACGGGTTGTTATCTAATTCATATGCGTACATTATACATTCCTCACAAAACCGTGAATCAATCCACGTGTTACTATTCCCTCTTCTCCACCCGACGATATCTCATAATTTTCTCGATGTCTTTCCACAAGATCTGCTGCTAACGTATAGAATTTTTCTGGTGAAAGCTTTTGAGATTCGCAGATCCTTTTTCGTATTTGAGAAAAAGGCGTCCACCCTATAGAGGTAGGCGATTCTCTAAGACATTTGTCAAATTCAATCTTAAATGCAGGGTTTGATGCAACAAAGTTTTGTAATAACGTATTTGCAGTTGGCTGGCCTGGATTATGGATATGCCCATGCGCCTTGTCAACACGATTTATTCCTTTAACCATGTTTAAGACCAGTTTGACCTTAGGATCATTTTTAGACAGATGTACGACGTAGTTGTCTTTGGTCCACACAAAATACGCGTTACCCTTTTTCTCAACAAAAATATCACCTTTGTCTAATAGGTTTTGTAAAATAGCATCACATCTGGCGCCAAATTTCCTTTTTAGTTCTGCCTTTTTTATTCCGTCCGACCCTGCAGAGGCTAGCCTATGAAGAATCTTCTCTATCACATTGCCACATCTCGTAAAATTTTATTTAAGACCCAATGTAGACCGGAGCAACAATTTAGTGAAAATTTCTTGCCTTGAGAACGACTTTAGGCATAAATAGCGTAAAACAGTTGTCATCTTGGGATGATGATCGAGTTTTCTGATTTAATGATGAGAAAAACTCTGGGGTATCTGACCAAAAAAGAATTCTGGCGGTCATTTCACAATTACCTGATTATTAATAGTACCGTATAGTACCGTATCATATGCTAAATTGCGAATATTGTTCCAGGCAGTTTATTGAGACTGCAAATGGATTGGTCCAAAAAACTTTCCATGAGGTTCTTCACGATCCAGAACTAGTCAACAACTAGTTCTGGCTATTTTTTGTGCAAAATCTTTACTCAAAAACGAACTTTTTTATCGGCTAGCTTTGCTCTATTGTAAAGTGGCAAAACATTCTCACCGCACTAGCGGTTCAACTAACAAACCAAAAAGAAATTCAAGCTCAGATGTCTTGAAAAAAATGAATTCAATATCTGATACAACAAAGCTTCTAGCAAACGAAGTGAGATCTATGTCAAAGATTTTTGCCGAGAATCAAAAGATCCTGATTTCATTAAAAAACATGATAGATGCAGTTGGAACAGCTCTGGATCAGATCCAGCGTAATGCAAGACAGATAAATATTCTAGAAGAGGACACACAGAAACTCTTTTCTGGACTGAGTCAAGTAAAGGCACATGAAAATTTGATCACAAAGGTCAACGAGCAGACACACCGTCTCCAAGAAGAAGTTGGTAAGATTAACGAAAAACAAGAATCTCTGCCCGATGTGAACAAATTAATGCAAAGTGTTGCGGATAGTTTGGACTCGATAAGAAACAACACCAAGATGATAATGCATGTTTCCGATAAAACCGAAAAAATTCGAGATGAGATTAAAAAGGTAGCCTCAAAGACAGAATCATTATCTGATTTTGATGAGGTAAAAAAGAAGATTGAAGAGGTTTCTGTAAAAGCCGAAAAAATGTCACGCATAGAAGATAGTCTATCAAATCTAAAACAGGATGTAGGGGCAGTTGCATCAAAAACCGAGTCTCTAGCAAACATGAGCATAGACATAAGGGATGTTGGAATAGAGCTAGGCTCTCTTGTCAGAAAGACTGATTCACTTACGGCACTTGGAACAGAATTTGCCAATTTTAGGGAAAATGTTTTGGGGCGAACAAAACAAATAGATGAAAAAATATCGGATGTGACAGAATTATTAAACCGAAACTCTGCTTCTGTTTCAGAATTCCACAAAAAGACGCATGAAATTCACCAAGAACTCCAAGAAATACGAGACATAACTCACAAGACTGCTCAGAACACCTCACGTGAAGTGATAGGACTATTGCGCCTCTCCGAGTTTCAATCAAACGTTCGTATGCATTCAGAATCAAAGTATGGAGCCCTTGACGATCTTGACAAGATGATTTCTCAGACAGTAGACATGGTAAACCTATTTGATAGACTCTCACTAGAGTCTGAAAAGAAGATGCCACTTCCACAAGAAGTAAAGCAGTGGAGCATAAGCAAGATTTTAGATTGTGCAGACAGATGGGAGATTAGATTTACTGATAT
>JAHEYD010000040.1 GCA_023251795.1 Nitrosotalea sp.
CTCTCTTGTGTCACCTTGAAGTTTTACAAATATGTCGTAAACTCCGTAGGTTCCCCGTACTTCTTTTACTTCAGGTATTTTCATAAACTCATTGATTATGTCAACTTCTGAACCCAAGTCACAGTTTATGAGTATGTATAATATTTCCACAAGATGGGTCTATTTTTACCAAATAAAATCATATCCATGACATGGCATTTTTGTTAAAATTTCTTTTAATTCCAAGGCAAAAAAATTAGAATATCCTAAACCGCAAAGGTGTCTATTTTTTCTGGATTTGATTTTTATGCTTTTACTTCAAGACATTAGAAACTCAATGGTATGTCTTCTCGAGGATCTTATGACCACAGCCTTCTCATTACGATGATTAGAATTTATATAATAATATGATAAATAATATAAAATTTATATTATTTATCACTTTTGAGAGATAAAATACTCGATATATTAAAATGTAATATAAATTATATAACATTCTGGTATTGGTTAGAGTCGGAGCACCCATTATAGTTGGACTCATTTTGATCACTAGTCTGATTACTCCTATCAATTCTTATGCAATTCACAAATCAGAAAAGCTAAGCTGGCAGATGGTATTTCTTTCAAGCTATCCTGCGTGCAGCAATTATCAATACCAGATTTTAAACAAGTATGATGTAATCGCAGAAAAATACATGAACACGTACAACTTGGAAAACTCAAAGTACAAACCTAACTGCATGGCGGAAACCAAGTATTCTAATTATAAGACACCTGATGATTTGGATCTGCTTATTCTTGTTTATGATGAGAACATTGGTGAAAAAGATCTAAATGCCAATGACGTAGGAGGATTTTATAATCATGTAGGAACAGACAGGACAAAAAATCATACCATAATATTTTGTGATTGTCCAAACTTTAGGTTTTCTGATCCCGTATGGATCTTAACTCATGAGTTGTCACATTTTATATTATATTACAAAGGATTTCCTCAAGACATTGTAGAAGATAAAATACACAAATGGGATGCAAAATATGATTATTGTATTGAAACAATTTATGACGATTCCTGTACATCTGCCTCGACTAGTATGTATGACGAAAAATCTGGTTATTCGTGGGTTGTAATGGCCCTATACGAACCCGCCACCATGAAAGGTTTCTTTCCTAGTCCAGAAAAAAAGATTATTGATTCCCAATATGTGATTCAAGTTCAAAAAGAAATAACTCGATGGTGGATATCAGGAAAGATTACTGAAGAAGATTATTCAAAAACTCTAGGTTATATGTTGATTGATGATACAGTGCTAACCAATACTACGTCGTCATATTTTGATACCTCAAATATAATATTTGTTGATGGTCCAAAAGATAAGAAAAGTGATGTAACATATTATGATTCATCTTCAAATTGGACAAAAACCCAGTTGGATACTATTTTTAGTAGAGTACAGTTCAAGGCTGAACCTGAACCTGCAGTGGGACTGCCTGATTGGTTTAAGACAAGAGCTCATTTGTGGGTTGATGATGAAATTGGAAATGAAGAGTTTCTGAGTGGTGTACAATATCTACTCACAGAAGAAACCAAGAAAACAAATTAAATTCATATTTTCTAGTCATATCTTAGGAAAATACACCATAAGCAAGAGCAGGCTGCTCATCCTTGACGTATAAGTTATTGTCACGGTGTAATTTCTGATGGACCATGCGGTCTTTTTGCCCACATAGCAAATAGAAGTACAGCAAAGGCTATGAAGACACCTGAGACAATCATATAGGTTTGGATCGAATCCATGTTATAGTTATGTCAAGATTGTATATACGCTGAATTATCTCGGCACAAATTACGTAAACTTTGCAGTTTGAGGAAAATTTTGTTTGTCAAGAAAATTAATAGCTTGTGTATGTTTTCATCATGATATGATAAATTGTGAACAACTATCTTAAAACTAACTATCAACTCTAAAACCCAACAAAAAGACCATTTTATTTGCAGATATGCCCAGATATTATTTGTACATCCATGATTTAATAGGATGCTAACTAATAGAAAAAATGATGGGTTCTGAGATAACCGTAAGAGAAATCAAGCCGATCAATATTGATGGAGGTTATCTAATAGATGGTTTTCCTTATGCAGGACTAGCAAACGCAATTGCTACTGAATCCATGATAAACACTGTACAGTTTGAAATGGCAGGTGTACTTGATTCTGATCTTTTTCCTCCACTTACTATAGTAAAAGATGGAGTCCCAAATTTTCCTGCAAGAATATTTGTAAATAGTGATCTTAGAGTAGCAATTTTTTCATCATACCTTACTCCACATGAATCTCTTCACAGACAGGTTGCAAAAACCATGTTAGAGTGGGCAAATAAACACAAGTGTGCCTATATTATTAGCAGTTCTGCAATCAGAAGCGAGGAACAGGATTCGTTTATCGTAGGAGTAGGTAGCACAAGTGATGCTAAAAAGAAGCTAAAAGATGCAGACATACCACTATTATCTCACGGTACCATCCCAGGGATTCCAGGAATTTTGTTAAATGAGGGAGCATTATCAAACACAAATGTCATAGTACTTTTGTCTAATTCAAAAGAAAGAGGCCCCGATTTTAAAGCTGGCGCACAAATTTGTATGGCAATGTCAAAGATTGTGCCAGGTACAGCTTGTGATCTAAAATCGCTTTTACAAGAAGCAGAGATTGTGGAACAAAGTATCAAAAAAACAGAAGAAGATGCAGAACCACTCAAGGATGCAATGTACGGATGACATACCAAGAAAAGGAAATATCAAAAAATCAGCTAGGAAAGGCCATCCAAGTCCTTGATCTAGACGAAGGAATTAGAATAGAAAATAAATCAAATATGATCTTCGTAAATAAATCTGCTAAAAGATATTGTATAAACACATCTACAAAAGATAAAGATGAATTTTCATATTGCAACGGCGCTGTAGAAGTTCTTGATTTTCTAAAAGATAAGATGGATAAAGATTGCAAAATATTTTCGTATTAAATGCTTATATCAAAACTTTATCTCTAAATTAAAATGGTGCAGCTTGCAGAATTTGCTGTTGCAGTAGTAGTAATTTCTATCTCTGGAGTAATGTCACCTGGACCACTTTTTGCTGCAAACGTAGCATATGGTCTAAAAGAAGGCACCAAGTCAGGATTAAAGATGGCATATGGTCATACAGTTGTTGAATTACCTCTTGTGATTTTACTAGGAATCGGTGCACTCTCACTTGAGATAATACCCCAGTTTAGAGAAATAATTGCATTGCTTGGTGCAATCAGCCTTTTTGTATTTGCGGGCATCCAAATCAGATCCGTTATAAAAAAACCAACTACAGTTTTTGGAGGAACACACGGACCATTCCTTACAGGAATTATGCTTAGTGCACTAAATCCATTCTTTCTCATCTGGTGGTTTACCATTGGGTTTAAGCTAATTTCAGATGCCCTTGTTATTGCATCATTTGTAGGAATTGGAATCATGTTTGTTTTTCATATATGGATGGACTATGCGTGGCTTTGTACTGTATCGTTTCTTTCTTCAAAAGGGAAAAAAATTCTATCAAACAAAAACTATACCATATTTATGATTGGAATTAGCGGCATTCTGATATACTTTGGAATAGTTTTTGCCAAAGAAGCATTGAGTTAACCACAATCTATTGGTTCAATTTCAATTCCACATTCTTCATTTAATTCAATTATTTTGTTTACAAGATTGTCACAAAGCTCTGGATCCAATGTTTTTTCATATTGCTCCAATTCATTTACAACAGATACATGCTTTATTGGGCAATTGTTGACAAACCAGATATTATATAGAATAATTGCAGTTAATATTGCTACAGCCGCAATTATGCCATATTTTGAAATATTAGTCATTTTAGCTTCTAGAAACATCTATCTCCATGGTGGAAACGTTTCGTTCTCTTCCATCCAATGAAGTCATACGCTCTGAAAATATTCGTACATCAGTTATTTTGTAACCTACCGCGTCGAGTCTTTTTACTATCATCTGTGAGACATCTACAGCAGTTGTTATGCTTTTACCTCTTGCCTTTATGGTCACAGTGGGTTCGTTTGCAAGAAGAGTAAGAGTAGCATTGACGTATGTCATGATAGGTTTCTTTCCAATGAAAATTATGTTTGGAGGACGGCTCACAGCCCCATCTCACGATGTGTTTTATTTAATGGTTGAGATTTTCTTTTTCTATAAATTTTTGTAAGATATTTTCTACTTCATCATGTGACGAGGATTGTTTTATAGAATCCACCAATTCTTTTTCATCTATTTCGTAGCAGTTTAACATTTCATTTTGATCTTTGAAAAAAAGCAGAACCTTATCTTTGAATATGCAGTGATATAGTTTGTCTGTTTCCATTTTTTCAGGATTTATTTTTACACCTTCTGATTCTGCAACTACTGGGTAATCCATCGGTTTTAGCATATTTTTAGAAGATATTTAGATTATTGGATTCGATAATGTAATAAGCATTTTTCTAGTCATAGAATTAGATGGAACAAAGAATTGTTTTTCATGTTGATTTTGATTATTTCTTTGCTCAATGTGAGGAACTACGCAATCCCGATTTAAAGACAAAACCTGTTGCAGTTTGTGTGTTTTCAGATCGTGGTGGAGATAGTGGAGCAATAGCGACTGCGAATTATCTTGCAAGAAAATATGGAGTAAAATCAGGCATGCCAATCAGGTTTGCCAAAAAAAGATTAGAAAACGTCAATGATTCGGTTTTTCTTCCAACCGACTTTGATTATTACTTTGAAGTATCACAAAACGCAATGAATGTAATGAAAGAATTTGCAGACATCTTCGAGTATGTGGGTAGAGATGAGGCGTATTTGGACGTCTCAAAGAGAACAGAAGGAAGTTTTGTAAATGCAGCCCACTTAGCTCAGCAATTAAAAAATGCATTACGACATTCTGTAAGACTATCATGCACTGTAGGAGTCTCATCCAATAAACTGGTATCAAAAATTGCCTCTGATTTTAAAAAGCCTGATGGATTAACAATAGTGCCACCAGATAAAACTGAGGCATTTTTGGATCCGCTTCCAATTAGATCGATTCCGGGTATTGGTAAAAAAACAGAAGAAAAATTTACAGAGATGGGTTTTCATATAATTTCAGAATTAAAAAAACTTGATGTCTTTTCACTTAACAGCCAGTTTGGAAGAAAAATTGGAACTTACATTTACAATGCAGTAAGAGGAATTGATGATGAACCCGTTGCACCAAGACATGAGGCAACGCAATATAGCAGAATAACTACACTAAAGGAGGATTCAAAAGAATATCATTTTCTTGCAAAAGAGATAGAGGAATTATGTGAAGACGTACATGCGGCCATACTAAAGGATAATTTAATGTTCAAATCAGTGGGTATACAGTTTGTACAATCAGATTTATCAAACAAAACTAAATCTAAAACTCTCAAAAACTCTACCTCAAGTCTTGATGAACTCAGAAAAACAGTTTTACAACTTCTTGGAGAATCTTTAGAGGATCAGAAAATGCCCATACGTAGAATAGGCGTAAAAGTGTCAGATCTTTCTGAAGTGTCAGGCCAGGATAGTATTACTAGGTATTTCTGACATCTAGTCCAACATGAGACGCCAGTCTTTTGTGTTCTTGAGGAGTTATCCATTCTACAAAGAGATAATCAATAATTTCTTTATCATTCATTCCCAATTGTTTTGCTTCTTTTACAGCTACCTCATACGCTTCAATTTCCGTCGGCCTATCAACGTATGAATATGATTTGTCATAAAGATCAATACCGGCTCGTTGCTGTTTTACATGCACAAGTTCATGAATAATGTCAAGATACAAAACTTTTGAATCAGAATTTTTTAAATGATTAGATCCTATTACAATAGTAGCATCATCATTTTTTACAAACATGTAATGATCTTTTTCTTCCACTATCACATTTGTTTTTGAAAAGACATCATCAAGTTCATTTTTTGTTTTGAACACATCCATCAAAATAGGGGAGTGTTTTAATCCATCAAAAATATCATCAAGGAAGTATGTTCCTGGTGTTATGTCTCTATTGATTTTTATCATGTTCTTTTGCAATTTCAAGTTTTTTTTTGATACGCTTTGTTTCTACATATGTAACTACAAGCAAGAAGATGAAAAGCCATGGTAGAAACATTATTTCTCCTGCCACAGAATGAAATTCTTCAAATTCTGCAACATTTGTTGATACTTTAAGTGCGAAAAGAGATAATGAAAATATTCTAATCATGTTTACGCTTATTGTGCCGATGATTCCCAGAATAAAATAGACTGCTTTTCTTTTTGGTGGAATGTTCATTTTAAACAAAAAGGCCATCATGACTAGTGAGTAAATTATGACGCTGTGCACACCTGCAGACGGCCAGAATACTTGCAAAGCAAATGGTCCATGATCTCCTTTTAGAAATAGTATGTTATCACGTGCACTTGCAATACCCAAGTTTAAAACATCAATCATCCAAGCATTTGTTTTTACTAGATATGGAACGACATATTGTAATGGACCCAGAGTATCATATGGAAAGAATGCATCAAGTGATAAAATTACAGCAGTACCAGCAATGAATATTGGTCCTGCAGGAGATATCCTGACCCATTTTTTGCCAAACAAGATACTCATGGATGAAACTAGAAATATTGTCATAACAACAAAGTCCCACAACCAAGTCCACGAATGTATTAGTTGAACGTTGTATTGTGGAGCGATTGAAACAATATAATCACGTAATCCAAATTCTAGACTAACAAGATATACCATTGTAAGAGTCGCAAGGGGGATTACAGCAAGTAATTTCTTTTTAGACACTCCAAGTTTCAATCCAATAAGTTCTGCAACCATGAATGCCAGTGCAAAAAGAAACCCTCCTCTTCCTTGATTCCAGCTTAAACTAAAAGAGTCTGGAAAAGCTGCAAGAGTAAATATTGTAGGACTGGCAAGTAACAAAATTGCATAAATTACTGTCTTGTCTTGCATCATTTACTCAGCAATATTTGTTAAATAAAAACTCTAGGTGTTAGAAAAAGTCAGAGATTGACTTTTGTCTTCTTGCCTTTTGTAGATTACTTTTTGCAAGCCATTCCTTTTTACCTATACTGAGACTTTGACAAGCAAGATCAAGTCCTTCGTCAAAACTTGGCACTATTTTTGGATTTTGTTTCATTGCCATTCTAATTCCTTCTCGTACCTGCCATACGCCAAGTGGTACAGCATATTCTGGTCTTATTTCACGCAAAACCATTGCTCCTGCCTGAACTTTGTTTTTAAAAAGATATTCAGATACTCCAAGTCGTGATGCAAAGTGTGCTCCTGCGGTAGCAGGATAATGATCAAGTTCTCTTGCATCTTCAAAATCAGAGCCAAATCCAATGTTTCCTTGCTGATCATACCACGCTTCTTGCATCTCAAACATCCATCTACTTGGAAATAAAATGATAGTGAAAAAGTTACCAAGATGATTGTATGTAAAAACTCGGTAGCTATCAATAATATCAAATTCAATTATTTCTGAAACCAGCGATTTTGAAATCATGTCGTCTGTAGCAGTTATACTCCAACGAGTTGGAACAAGTTTTCTGTTTTTACCAAACATTCCAATGCTAAAACATTTTTGAATCCGTGATATCTCAATACCATTGTTGTATAACTGTAAAACAGACTCTTCAGCTAGCAAGTCTTTGTCGTAAAAGGCTTTTTGGATGTTTTTGTCAGAAGATGAATTTGAAAATTTTGCATTCTTTATTTCTCCAATTGGACCAAACGGAGCATTTTCACTGTCAATTGATGTCACATGATTTGTCATTTTGAGAAACTCAATGTCAGAGTCTATTGGTTTTGTTGCCATAGCGACTTCCTGTAGGGTTTCAATGTATTTTCCCTGAGGATTTGAGACTTTGACTTGTCGTATTCCTCTAACAAGGCTTAGTCTATAATTTACAATTTCTTCTAGACTTTTTCCTAACCAACGTTCTGGTAGATCAAGTATCATAGTATCGCCGTGTATCGGAGGCAACATGGGCCCTACTGCAACTTTTGGGTATCCATAAGAGCCTACAAAGACAGATGGTGGGGTTGAGCCACTAATGAAATCAGAAGAAAAGAGATTACCGTATTTTGACAAATATTCATTCCAGTTAGATTCTATTGCTTTTCTTATTTCTGCTGCAGTTCTATCCAACAACGTCTATGTTGCATAGTAAGTAATAATCTTGTATAATTACCAATATTCACTTCAAGTTAATTTCTTTGTTATAAAATATTAGAACTATGAATTCAGATCAACATTCAAATTAATTTAATAGGTCCACATGTTGGAAAAGAAATACGATGGCAGGCTCTGAAACTTTTGGTATAGAAAAAGGATATGGGCAACAAGCTATTGAATTTATGAATGAAGAAGCAAAAAATGAAGGATGGAAATTTGAAGCTAGGCTGTATAATTATGAAATAGAAACAAAAAATTTTGGTTCATTTGAAATGTTTTCATGGATGGGCGATGTCAAGGCAGCACGTGAACTTGCTATAAAAGCAAGTAAACGCTTCAAAATCAAAGTAATTGAAGGTGCATACAAATCAAAACTCGTATTGTTGAGACGTGAGAAAACTGAATATGCCTTGGTTAGAAAAGGCGATAGAATAATTGGTCACCTTGAATTTTCCGCACCAAGAATCAAAAATAGTAAGTGGATAGTAAAATTAGAAGAAAGAAGGTGATGTGATTACAATCTTGTTTTTGCCAACATCTGTGCCACTCGGAGAGGTTCTGGCACAGCACCTTGAAGAGTCATAGCGTTTAGCAGATTTTTTGCTTCTTGTATTGTACATCCTTCTATTCTCACAAATACGTCATGTCCTGTATGAAGAGAAATCTTTGTTCTCTGACCAAGCCTATGATATTCTTCAATTTTTAATTGATAAGAATCAGGAAAATGATATTTTATAGCATCCTCGATTCCTTTAGAATCTTCATATGTTACCCCAATTATAGGAATTTTTAACTGATTCCAGATTTTTTTTATATCAACTATATTGTACATTGATATGATAAGACCTGAAATCATTACAAAACTAATGTCATCGCGATTTAGTTTTTGATGCATTTGTAACATGGCATCGGTTGCATCATTTCCTTCTATTGTACTATGCCCGAATACAAAACCGTCTATAATAAAATCTCGTCGCATTACAACTCCAGCTAGATGTGAAGTCTTTTCATTTTCTTTGAAACTTTCTGCAATAGCTAGACCTCTAAGTCCTTTTTTTTCAATGTGAAGGTGGTGCATCTTTTTTCATCTTGAATCTTCGATAAACCAAGCTTACCACTATGAGAAATATTGCAGTGATTGCAGACCATGTAGTAAATGCGATAATGTCTGGATTCGCCATGTAATCAAAATACCATGTTATTATTTTTAGTTATGTTGTCTTCCATCTCTTGAAAAGTTTGTGTTCTATGTTGAATTGGTCAAGACATTTTCCTACAGTATGGTTTACCAAGTCATCTATTGTTTTAGGTTTGTTATAAAAACCCGGAATAGGAGGAAGAATTGTCACACCAATTCTTGCCAGTTTTAGCATATTCTCCAAGTGGATACTACTAAATGGTGTTTCTCGTGTAACTAAGACAAGTTTTCTTGATTCTTTTATTGTCACGCCGGCAGCTCTTGCTACAAGTGTTTCATCATAACCATTTGCGATAGCAGACAAGGTCTTCATACTACATGGAATCACAATCATTCCATCAGTTTTGTATGTACCACTAGATACGCTGGCTGCCATGTTGGAATCATCAGAATAGCTGTCTACTAGTGATTTTACATATTTTAGATCATGCTTTGTTTCTAACACTAGACATTTTTTTGCCCATTCTGACATGATTAGTTGAGTTTCAATTTTTAATTGTTTAAGAGATTCAAGCATTCTTATTCCATATATAATTCCCGTGCTTCCAGTAATTCCAATAACTAATCTCATGAATAATTCACCACACAAAAAGAAAAGAGAGTTTCTGCCATTTTAATCAATTTAGATTATTTCCCCACTACCGACTATTCTTATCGTTTGAGATTCGGGTTTAAGAATAACACAAATGTCATTTTTTTCAAATACAGCAGGCTTTCCTAGTGACAACTTCATAGGACTCAGAGATGTTATCTTTGCAGGCCTGATTTGCAGACCAATATTTACTAGAAACATTTGATTTTCTGTCGGCTCTCCTTTGAAAAATGCACTTTGATGATAATCCAGAGTTACCTCTTGTGTAATTGTCATGGAATCAGGTATGCATAGTATATCTCCCCTTTGAACATCGTCTGGTGTTATTCCTTTTACTGAAAGACCCACACGTGCAGGAGAAACTGCTTCGTCTACAGCATCATCATGCATTTGTATGGATTTTATTACAACATCAGAACCTTTTGGCAAGAGTTTGAGATTATCATATGTCTTTACTTTACCTTGTACCACTTTACCTAGTATTACAGTTCCAACGCCCTTGACATCAAAACAGTGATCTATCACAATTTTGACATCACCCTCTTTTGTTATTGTCTGTAATAGTTCTGCTTCTTTTTTTAGATCTGTAAATTCAACTAATTTGTATTGTTCTACAACAGTTCCTTTTATCATAGTAAGAAGTTTATTTCTGTCAACATCATACGAATGACTTAACAATCCTTGAGTTTTTTTTAAACTATCTAGTGCAACTATTTGCTCTCCTGTAAATTTGTCAAGCTTTGTCACGTGAAATAGAACATATTCTCCCATGTTTATTGCCTGAAAAAGCGGTTGAATCTTTTCAGGAAATCCAGTTGGTAAAGTCCAAGTCTTGACCGACTCTGATTCTTTTTTGTCATATATGGTAAGATCGGTAGCAGTTCCTTTTTTGCCAAATTCTTTTGCGACTGCTTCATCACCAAGTAAAGTGTAGTTAATTGATTTCATTTTGTTACGTGTGTGGATTCATCAAAATTTTGCTTGTAAAAAATCTTTGTACTACCTATTCTTTGAGCTTACTTTCTTTGAATGCTTCAGAACCATACCAACAATATCTGAAATAATCAAGACACCATTCATGAAACGCTTTGTCTTGGCTGTAAAACATCGTACTTATGTCAGCCTCACCATCCAAAGTAGGAAACATTGCACAGGCTTCATTTTCGCTTAAAAATACACCTATTCTGATATCTTTTTTCATTTTTCTTTCAACTAGGCCATTTTTAGTCAATGTCTTAAAATCAAGCTTGTCAATCAATTGTTTTCTGCCTTTGGGTATAATTGTAGATTCAGAGAAGATCGAATTTATTTTTACACCTTTTTTTGCTTTGTTTGCAATTGGTTCAATAAGGTCGAGTGGTTCTTCCAACAAGATACCATAAATGTATTCATTTGCATTCCCAATAATATTTTTCCATCGCTCCATAACTTTTGTGAATCCTTTGATGTATTGATTTTTCTCTAATACGCCAATTCTTTGAATATATTTTTGTGGAAGGTCCCCAAAATCATGATTTTTAAAATATTTTTTGTTTGCTGCCACAAAAGCCAGAGATGGAATCTGATTGCATACTGTCATACCATATGTTGTAAGATGATAGCTTCCATCTGTCTCTTTTTCAATCAGATCTGCCTTTACAAGTCTTTCAAAATTCCTAAATACTTCTGGTACAGTAGCACCCAATTCTTTAGCAATAATAGAAATTTTGGATTTTTTTATAAAGAGGCGAAATATTATTTCTAGTCTTTGTTCGCTGGCAAACTCCAAAAAATCACGTGCTATTTCGTTAGAACGCACACGCTAGTATTGATAGCAACGAATCTAAAGATTATGTAAAACTATGATTCTGGCCAGTTTGAGCCACATTCGGGACATATGCCTCTAAATCCGTGATATTTTGGGTCTAAAATAACATATGCATTTTTAGAGCCACAGCTCTCACATTCTATCGTTGTTTTACTCATAACTGTATTCAAGATTACAGTGATATTAGTACCAGTTAACATCGTAGCTAACTAGTTACATCCTTAGCTAAATGATTATTTCTACAAAATGCATTAGTGTGTTGGAATCTGATATCGTTTACATCTAGGACCGTTTATTTCTGGCAGATCTGTGACAGAAAAATACGATGTTTTTCTTCTAAATAACAGTTCCGCCACTACCACCTTCAATTATAACATTATGCATGATTTCCACCACCCAGTTTCATTAGTGGAAATATGGTTACGGC
>JAHEYD010000041.1 GCA_023251795.1 Nitrosotalea sp.
AATCTTATGATTGTCTTGATTGGACTGATGAAGTGAATTCTATAGTACGTAATTCTGTTTCTGATGTAGAATATCTTGTAGATTTAGATTATAATGCGTCATGTGTAGCTTTGTATGAAAAAAATTTTATGTTGGGATTGTACTGTCTTGGAACTATTCCTGAATATAGAAAGAAGGGTTTGGCAAAATCATTAATCAATTACGCATTAAATCAAGTCAGAGACAAAAATTTGGATTTTTTAATGCTTGAAACATTTGCACGTGATGATTTACTAAAATTTTATTCTGATTTGGGCTTTGAACAGATTTACGAAAAAAAAGTCTATACTATTTGAGCCTTGAAAGCAACGCAGAATAAAGGAATGGGAGTATGGTTGTAGCTTCTGCATGTATTGTTGTTTGTTTTGCTTCCTGAGTTACTTTGCCCCAGGATATTGCTTCTCTTACTAGTGCGCCACTAAGACTTCCATCAAATTCTTGTGCTGTTGTGATATACACTGCGTAATCCAACCCATCACGATATTGATTCCACCACAAAGTATGATGCTTTGATATGCCTCCTCCAATCATGAGAGCACCAGATTTTTTTGCCTTGAATATAAGTCCTGAGAGAAGGTCGCCATCAGCTGTAACGTTGAGTTTGAAGTCATTATGTTTTTGAGTAAAAAGCCAGATCTGACTGCCTACTGCCCCATCCATAATTCCTGGAACTATTACTGGTATGTTGATTTTGTAAGCCCAATAAAGAAATGAATCTTCTCCAAGATTTTCGCCAATCATCTTTGTGATTTCAGCTGTTGACATTTCTTTTTTTCCACTCTTGTAGATTTTTTCGAGAAACGCCTGCATCTTTTCTTCAATTAGGGGACCATAACTATTCATCGGTACAAGCACATTTCCTAGTCTATGTATGTGTTGATCTGCAAGCTCTCTGTCATCAAGTGTAAATGAACCTTCTAAATAATTTGAAAAATGCCTCGCAATATCATGATCTAATGCGCCACAAGTAGTAATTACAACATCAAACATTTTGTTTTTAATCATGTCTTTTATTATTCCTCGAAGTCCAGTTGATGTTACCGCACCAACAAAGGACAAAAACTTTAGACATTTTTTATCCTCAATCATAGCCTGCAATATATCAAGTCCTTCCACGAGATTTCTTGATTCAAATCCTCCCGACTTTGACATTTCATCAAAGATACTTTGTATGCTGTCTCCTTTTTTAATAGAAATGTCTTTTACTGGTTTGCCTGGTTTTATCACAAAACCTGAATTAAGATCGGGTTATAAAATCCTCTGCACTAAAGATTTGTCAGAATCACAAGTAATTAATATGATGGAATAATTTGCGTAAATATTGAGATAACTTGGGTAAAAAAATTCGAATAGCAATAGCAGGTGTAGGAAATTGCGCTTCTGCTCTCATACAAGGATCTCTCTATTATTCAAAAAACCCCAATGATACAGTAGGTTTGACAGCCTATAATATTGGTGGTCATGAACCTGGTGACATTGAGGTAGTTGCAGCTTTTGATGTAGCAGATACTAAAGTGGGAAAGGATGTCTCTGAAGCAATTTACGCAAGGCCAAACAATACTGTTACTATTGCTGAAGTCCCAAAGATGGGAGTTACCGTGCAGAAAGGTCCAACTCTTGATGGCGTAGGTAGACACCTAAGTCAGATTGTAACTCCCGCAAAAGAGCCGGATGTTGATGTAAAAAAAATTCTAAAAGACACTGGTGCAGAAATGCTTGTAAACTATCTACCTGTAGGCAGTACAAACGCAGTAAGAAATTATGCCACGCAAGCACTTGAAGCAGGAATTGGTTTTCTAAATGCAATTCCAGTGTTTATTGCATCAGAATCAAAATGGCAACAAACGTTTGCTGACAAAAAACTTCCATTGGCAGGAGATGATGTTATGAGTCAACTTGGTGCCACCGTGGTTCACAAAACTCTTGTAAAACTTTTCGTAGACAGAGGGGTTTTGGTTGATGGTACATATCAGCTTAACATTGGTGGAGACATGGACTTTTACAATATGCTTGATGAAGAACGACTGGAAGACAAAAGAATTAGCAAGACAAGTGCAGTAAAAGCAATGGCTGATTATGACATTCCAATGAGAATTGGTCCAAGTGACTATGTTGATTTCATAGATAATGAAAAAATTTGTTACATCAACATAGAAGGAAAATACTTTGGAAAGATTCCAGTCAAAATTGATCTCAAACTCAAAGTGATTGATGCTTACAACAGTGCTGGAATAATGATTGATGCAATTAGAGGTCTTAAGATTGCTCTTGACAGAAAACTCTCAGGTCCCATGACTAGCATCTCATCATACTGCTTCAAACATCCTCCTATACAAATGCCATACACTGAGGCAAAGAAGGCGTTTATGGAGTTTGTAGAAGGAAAGCGAGATAGGTAAAACAGGAAAGTACAATATATACAAAAATCGGTGGACAAAGGCCACATTGCAATTATTGTTAGCCTAGTCAATGAAACTTGTCAATATTCGGTTATTTCGCATATCCGGGCATCGAGTTCATTGGTTCATATTAAAAAAGTGGAGATCTTTGGCTTCAAGTCATTTGGATACAAAAATACAATAGTAAACCTTGAACCTGGCCTTGTTGCAATCTCCGGACCAAACGGTTCAGGAAAGAGCAACATACTTGATGCAATCACCTTTGCACTTGGTGAAAACTCACCAAAAATAATGAGGGTTGATAAATTACGATCTTTACTTCATGACGTTGAAAACAAACATCAAGGAACAAAGATAGCTCGTGTTAGCTGCCATTTTGATAACACTGACAGAAAGATTCCTGTGGATTCTAACACAGTCACAATAACAAGAGAGATGGATGAAGCAGGAGAAAACATCTATTATTTGAATCAAAAAAAGATGCAAAGAAACCACATACTTGATCTGCTTGAAGTTGCTAACGCGGGTATACACAAGTTGAACATAGTGCAACAGGGTACAATTACAAGGATCTCTGAATTTAATGCTGAAGAACGCAGAAGGATAATCGAAGATATCATTGGATTGGCCTATTTTGACGAGAAAAAGACCGAATCCCTAAAGCAACTCGATGAGGCTGACAGGCGACTTGAAATTGCACTTGCTAGGATGGATGAGATAAAAAAACGCATAGATGAGCTAGAAGCAGAAAGAAACTACCAGCTAAGGTATGTGTATTTGGATCGTGAACTTGGCAGATTCCATGCTATCCAAGCCTCAAACAAGTTACGCGAGATAGAATCACAAAAAGTATCAAAGGAAAGAAACCTAAACGCTATTCTTTCTGAATCAAAGAAACTTGAAGAACAACGCAACCAGATAAAAGATGAAATCAAAAAGCTTGAAGACGAAAAACAAAAGTTCATGGAAGAAGTTAATGCATACAATATTGCAAAAGCTGCAATTGATTCAGAGCTTACTGTAGCAATGCAATCTTCTGAACATGCAAATAGCAAGATAGCTACAAACACAAGAAGACTTGGTCAAATAGATGCTAGATTGCCAGAAATAGAAACTGATCTAACATCATTACATGAAAAACGTTCTCTTTTAGAATCACAAATTTTACAACTAAAGGAATCTATAAGGTCAATTGATGAAACAAAAAGATCTACTAATGCGGAGCTTGTTTCTGTTGATTCAGAGATTCATCAAGTTTTAAAACAACAATCACAAGCTGCAACAAACAGAATTACAGTAGATGATAAAATAAAAAATCTAACAAATACACTTAACGACGCAAAACTTTCATTATCCAAAATTGAAGCAGAAAGAACTGACATTGTAAACAAAATAGAACAAAACGCTACAAAGATCAAATCGTTTGGCGCAGAAAACGAAAAACTATTAGATCTAGAACAGAAGCTTCGCATTGTCAGAGCAGGACACGAAGCAACAATTAACGAACTAAAATCAAGACTTGCAAATATGAGCGAAAAGTATTCAAAGATTGAAAAAGATATTGAAGAAAATTCACTCATTTTAGAAAAAGCAAGCAAAACTGCAGCTCAACATGAGACAAAGATTCGTGTTGTAAAAGACGTAATGCACGAAGACTATTCTATAGCAAAACTCAAAGAAGATTCAAAGCGACTTGGAATACAAGGCCTTGTCTACGAAGTTCTCTCATGGGACAAACAATATGAGAGGCCGATTCTTGCTGTAGGCTCTGATTGGCTAAAGGCCCTTGTAGTAAATGATTTTGGCACATTACTTGGGTTAGCTGAATTTGCACAAGAAAAGAAACTGCCAAAGATAAAAATAATTCCACTAGATGCAATTCCAAATTCCAAAGTTGAACTTCCAACAGAGTCTGGAATTGTAGGTGTGCTCTCCGATTACATAAAATGCGATGACAAATTTGTAGCACTCAAGAATTTTGTCTTTGGCAATATTATTTTGGTTGATTCTAAAGAATCAGCATATGTCTTGTCCAAAAAAGGATACAAAGCAGTGACTACAGACGGGCAGTTCTTTGAAGCAGATGCAAACGCTGTAGTTGTTGACATAAATTCAAAGATATCAAAACTCACAAAAATAATTCTACTTAGTACTTCTGTTGATGATATAATTCAGGCACTAGGTTTGCTTAAAAAATTCATCCAAGATAAAAAATCAAAGCTCAAAAAAATTGAAAGGATAACAAAAAGTCTTGAAAACAGATATCATGCATCAGAAACTGGCCTTACTAACGTTGACTTGCATTTCACTGACATAAGGGCTAAGATAAAATCAATTACTAGTACAGAAGACCAACTTGCATCAAGAATCTCACAACTTAGTCGTCATGATGAAAGCCTAAAGACTAATACCGCAAAGATTGAATCATACATTGCTTCACTAGAAGAACGCATAACAGTAACAAAAGAAAACTATGCAGAAGAAGAGCAATCTAGAATAGCAAATGCACTTGCATCACTTAATGATAAAAAATCTAATATTTTGAGTGCACAAACATCGATTTTAAGCCAGATTAGAGAACTGACTTCCAATCAGACTGAACTTACAAACAGCGAGAATTCTGTAAAATCTAGCATTAGGACACTGCATGAGGAACAATCTAGGTTAAACCATGAAAAACATGATCTTGAAGTGGAACTTCATGCAATGGCAAAAGAAAAAGAAACCGCAGATGCTGTACTTGTTTCTTTAAGAGAAAAAGAGCAACAGCTAATATCAACATCTGGAACATCAGTTTCTACACTCAAAGAATATGATGCAAAGCTAAAGGAGCTATATGATATAGAAAAATCTCTTACAAAAGAAATCAACAATTTCGAAAGACAATCTGATTCTCTTTCTCGTGATGTACGTGACCTTACAGAAAACAAAGTTAAGATTAAAGCAACACTTAGCTCATATGGTTATGATGAACTTTTAGAAACATTTGATGTAGATCAAATTCTGGCTAGACTGGAAGCAGAAAAAAAGGCATTAAGTGGAACATTGAACACAAAAGCTCCAGAAGCATATGTTGAGAGCTCAAATGGATATCGTTCTATGTCAACACGCAAAAACGAACTTGAAGAAGAAAGAAACTCTATTGTGAGATTCATAGAAGCAATTGACAAAGACAAACGCCAAACATTTTTGGAGGCATATGACAAAGTTGATCAAGACATACGTAAAGTTTTCAATACGATGACTGGAGGCAATGCTTGGCTTGAAATACAAAATGAAGATGACATATTCAATTCAGGAATATCATATCTAATACAGTTTCCTGACAAACAGAAAAGAGAATCAACTTCAATTAGCGGTGGTGAAAAAACACTTGCTGCAATCACATTCCTTTTAGCATTACAGACACTAAAACCATCACCATTTTATTTGCTTGATGAGGTAGATGCACACCTTGATGCACTAAACACAGAGAGGCTATCAAAAATTCTTGTAGAGCGTTCTGCTGGGAACCAGATTATAATGGTCACACTAAAGGACGCTACTGTACAAAAGGCTCAACTTATCTATGGCGTTTATCCAAAGAATGGCGTTTCCCAAGTTGTTACATACAAACAATCTGACGCACAACAAATTGCAAACTAGTCTAACTAGAAAGATAATTCACATCCACGCATAATTTTAGGATAGTTTTTTGTGTTATAACGGAGAATATGATTTGGAGATTGTTTAGGATCAATACTTTCCAATTTTCTTTTCTCGAAAAAGATTGTCCGGATCTGGGTCAGATATAGCATCAATCAATGCTCGAGTGTATGGATGTTTTGGGTTTAAAAGCACTTCATCTATCGGACCACTTTCTACAATTTTTCCTAAATACATGATAGCGATGTTTTGTCCAAGATATCTTGCAGTTGATAGATCATGTGTTATGTAGATGTAAGAAATACTGTGTTTTTCTTGTAGCTCACGCATCAGCTCAAGCACTTCAGCTCTAATTGAAACATCAAGCATAGAAACTGGTTCATCCGCGATGATTAATTTTGGTTTTAAAACAAGAGCTCTTGCTAATACTATTCTCTGTCTTTGTCCTCCTGACAACATGTGTGGAAATTTATAAAAAATATCTTCAGCCGGCTCTAGTTTTACTTCATGTAAAGCATCTAAGACCATTTTTTTTCTTTCTTCTTTTGTACCAATCTTGTGAATCTCAAGGGGCTCCATTATGATATCGGATATATTCATTCGAGGATCTATTGACGCATAAGGGTCTTGGTGTATCATCTGACACTGCATCCTAATCTTTTCAAGACTCTTACTGTCTTTACCAATCTCTGTACCGTCAAAAAATATTCTTCCAGAATCTGGTTCAATAGCTCTTAAGATAAGTCTGGCAGTAGTTGATTTTCCAGAGCCTGACTCGCCTGCTAACACGAGAACTTCTCCTTTTTTTAATGAAAATGAAATGTCGTCTACAGCTTTGACAACCGTTCTTGAAGAAGAAAAAATTCCTTTTTTGGCAAAGTGTTTTGTCAAGTTTTGTACCGATAGAATTTCTTCCAACAATAGTAATTGAAATGTAAACTATATCAAGAAATCTTTTAGAGTGTTTTTAGTTCAATTATTCATAAAGCCAGCACGAGACGTATCCCGAATCTGTTTTAAATTTTGGTGGATCTTTTTTACATTTTTCCATTGCATGTGGGCATCTGTCATAGAATCTGCATCCTTGGGGCGGTTGTATCAAACTTGGCGGGGAACCTCTGATGTAGTTTGTTACTTTGTCACCCCTTAATCTTGGGATTGACTTCAAAAGGGCCTGTGTATATGGATGCTTTGGATTTTTATAAATTTCATACGCACTTCCAAATTCGATCATCTTTCCTGCATACATTATTCCAATTTTTTCTGCAACTTCAGAAATTATGGCAAGATCATGAGTAATTAACATTATTGACATGCCATCTTTTTTCAATTTTTTTAGTAAATTGATTATTTGTGCTTGGACGAGCACATCAAGTGCAGTTGTTGGCTCATCAGCTATGACAAATTTTGGTTTTAATAATAATGCTATGGCAATAACAATTCTTTGCTTCATTCCACCGCTTAGTTCGTGTGGGTACTTTTTGATGACATCTTGAGTTAGTCCTACGGAATTTACTATTTCTGATATTTTTTGTTTATAATCTCCATTGTAACGGTGCTGTTTTAGTACTTCAATAAATTGTTCTTCTACAGTAAATACGGGATCTAAAGAATTCATCGCACCCTGGAAAACCATCGAAATATCTTTCCATCTTACATTTTTTGCAAATTCTGATTTTGACATTTTCAAAATTGATTTTCCTTCTAATGTGATATCTCCAGACGCTATATTACCATCGGGAACTATTCTCATGATGGATAGTCCAAGTGTGCTTTTCCCACACGCGCTCTCGCCTGCTATTCCAATAGACTCGCCATTTTCTAAAGCGAAACTTACGTCGTCAACAGCTTGAACTGTTCCTTTTTCTGTTTCGTAACCTGTCTTTAGATTCTCGACAGAAATGAAAGTCATCGATCATTTTAGAACATTGAACTAAATGTAGGTTTTGGAAGAAGGGGTTATCACTGGGATAGCAAAATCTTATACACAACCTAAAATACTAGAAACAAAATATCTTGAAAAAGAGCCAAAAATTACGCCATAGTAGATACAAAATTAAATTAATTACAAAAATACCAAAATCGGAAAGATCAACAATATATGGATTTAAGACATGTGAAAATTACGAAAACAAAATTTCCCAGACGCGTATGAAGGATTATTAAACTACATTCAATCAGATAATTCAATCAAGTAAAACGATTTATCCTTTATAGTGTATAAAACATGCAATGAAAAAAGAAGATTTGAGAACCTTTCTAGACCTAGCTTCAGCGACTTGGAAAGAAAAAGAAATCAAGGATGAGGATGTCAGTAAACCAAACTATCTGAATATGCGTGCTGGTGATTTTGTTGATTCAGACGGTATGCATTATCATGGGGTAATAGTAGCTTTTTGGTCGTACAACAAAAAAGAATCAGATAATTTTGAAAATATGATTAAGACTTTTGGCGTAAGTCGTGAAGGGCCAAAAAACATAACACAGAAAGGTTATCAGATTAAAAGTAAAAAATAGCGATCAATTAAACTGGATAACCCGAAAAGAATAGTTTATCTCCTAGTTTTAGTAAAGATAAAAAACTGATTTACTTGAGAACACCAATTTGTATTTTTGATGCAAAAAATGGAATTTTGTGTCCACAGTGCGAATTAAAACTAGTATTTGGAAAAAAGACGCCTAGATTCTTAATTGATACGGACAAGGTTATCTTAATAGCAAAGAATCTTAGAGGGATAGATCTTGCAGTGGAGTTTGAAATAAAGCACTAGTGTAGTTTTATGGATTTCAAAAGAACACACTACATTGGACAACTGGACTCATCGATGGAAGGAAAGAATGTAGTAGTTGGGGGTTGGGTTGAGGACATACGTGAACTTGGCAAACTGACATTTCTTACACTACGTGATGTAACTGGTGTCGCACAAATAGTTCTAGTCGGAGAGGACTCTCTCAAGCAGACAAAGGGACTTACTAGACAAAGTGTGATAAAAGTGACAGGTACAATTAAAAAATCAAAAGCAAGAGATTTTGCTTATGAAATAAAATCTAATAAAATTGACATACTCACTATTGCAATACACCCTCTTCCAATAGATCCTATAGGGCGGCTAGAAAGTAATATTGACAATAGATTAAATGCAAGAGCACTTGATCTACGAAATCAAAAGACTGCGGCAATATTCAAGCTACGACACCATGTACTTGCATCTATTAGAAAAACTTTAACAGAAAAAAGTTTTCTTGAGGTAAATACGCCAAAACTAATTGGTAGTGCAAGTGAAGGTGGTGCAAACCTTTTCTCACTAAAATATTTTGAAAAACAAGCTTATCTTGCGCAAAGCCCACAGTTATACAAAGAACAGCTCACAATTGGTCTTGAAAGAGTTTTTGAAATTGCATCGTATTATAGGGCAGAAAAATCTCACACCGTAAGACACTTGACTGAATTTACAAGTGTGGACATTGAGGCAGCATTCATGGATTATTCTGATGTGATGGATGTTTTAGAATCGGTTGTAGTAGACGTCTTTGAATATACCGCAAAAAACTGTCCTGCTGAACAAAAATCACTTGATATAGAGATCAAAAAACCATTCATACCGTTTGAAAGAATAACCTACAAAAAAGCAACCGAAGAGCTTGGACGCGATGGAATAAAACTTGAGGTAGGTGATGACTTGCAAGATGCACATCTTCGCAAACTTGGGGAACGACATCCTGGATTTTATTTCCTTACTGATTGGCCTATGAAACTAAAGCCATTTTACATTCATGAAAAAGATGATGACCCAACACTATCGCGCTCATTTGACCTTCAATATGGCTATCTTGAACTATCATCAGGAGGTATGCGTCTACATGACCCAGCAAAGCTCAAATCAAGATTGATAGAGCAGGGTCTCAACCCAGTTCAGTTTGAAGATCATCTTAAAGCATTTGACTGGGGAATGCCGCCTCACTCTGGATGGGGATTGGGTCTTGATAGACTAATGTCAGTTCTTACAAATATTGATAATGTCAGAGAAGTGGTTTTGTATCCTCGTGATCCTGAAAGACTCTTTCCATAAAAGGATAAATCAAATTTTTACCTAACCACTGTATTGCAAAAATGTGAGTTTTGCGGATCACAGTTTGGAGAACGCAGGTGTTACTTTTGTGGAAAAAAATGCTGCACTTCATGTATGACAGACGACAAAAGCCGATGCAAGCGTTGCTATATCAACAAGAGAAAGCTTGGATGGAGTGTACTAAAAAGAAACAAAGTTTTGCTTGGATTTATTGCATTTGTTTGGATTTATGCAGTATACCCAATTCCATTGATTCCTGGACTTGATCCGACATTTTATTGGATAACACTTTTTGCCGCAATCTTGTTTATGATTCCTGCTGGATTGATGATATTTTTTTGGTCTAGAAATCCACCAGCATCTGACATTTAGACAAGTTTGGAAATTACTTGTTGTGTAAATTCCATTGTGGTTTTATCTCCTCCGATGTCTTTTGTTTTAATTCCATCTTTTACAACACCATACACAGAAGATTCTAGTTTCTTTGCAACTTCAAAACAATTCTTATCATTGTTTTTCATTCCAAGCCAATCAAACATCATTTTTGCAGAAAGAATGAATGAGGAAGGATTTGCAGCTTGTTTTCCAGCAATGTCAAACGCAGCCCCATGCACTGGCTCAAATAATGCAAAGTCATCCCCAATATTTGCAGCTGGTGCCATCCCAAGACCACCTACTACTTGAGCAGCTTCATCTGATAGTATGTCACCAAACAAGTTGGTTGTAACTATGACATCAAAAGACTCTGGTTGTCTTATGAGGTTCATGGCACAAGCATCTACATACATTTGCTCAAAACTTACTTTTGGAAACTGCTTTGCAACTTCACTACATGATCTTGCAAAAAGACCATCTGTCTTTCTCATTACGTTTGACTTGTGAACACATGTGACCTTCATCTTCAGGTTTCTCTGGGTTGCAGTCAAAAATGCATATTTTGCTATTCGTTTAGAGGCATCTTCTGAGATTGTACGTAATGCAATAGCGGTATTTCCAACCTCAAACTCCATGCCTGTGTAGAGATCCTCTGTATTTTCCCTTACTATGACTAGGTCTATGTTGTCTTTTAGTGCAGGCATGTTTGGATAAGACTTGGCTGGTCTGATATTTGCATATAGATTTAGTATTCTTCTTAAAACCACGATTACATCTACGGCACTTTCACCTGCTGGCGCCTTCAAACACGCATCTGATTTTTTAATGGTATCAAGGGTTACCTCTGGTAAAGCTTTTCCAGTTTTTACTAATGCATTGTCACCTGCCTCAAGTTTTCGTATTTCTATTTTTAGACCAAGTTTGTCGTTTATTGTTTCTAAAACTTTGACAACTGATTCTGATATTTCAGGCCCTATGCCATCTCCTGTTATGAGAGAAATTTTATACATTTAATTTCCCAGATTTTTTTGTTTTAGAATATTCTTTAGCATTATTCTGTTTATTCCATCAATCATTGCCTGCACACTTGTGATAACGATATCCTCGCCAATTGATTTGGCAGACGCAAGGTTACCGTATGCGTCTTCAACTTTTATTGTAACTTCACAAAGTGCATCAGAGCCACCAGCTATGGAATCAAGTCTGTAATCTTTGATTCTTACTTTTGCTATCTCCCCAGTAATCTTTTGGATTGCGTTAATCGAAGCATCTACCGGACCGACTCCATAATCAGTTGCAATAAAGTCCTTTCCTTCTATGTTTAATTTTACAAAAGCATATGGCATGTTACCAATACCTGTTGAAACAGAAAATCCTGCAAGATGAACTAACCTTCTAAGACTAGGTTGTCGCATTATCTCACCTGCAATAGAAAGCAACTCTACATCAGTGACATGTTTTCCTTGGTCTCCAAGTTTTTTTACTGCCTCTAGAATCTCATGAACCTGTTCTTTAGTTGGCTGTATTCCATATTCTTCAAGCATTGCAGAAACTCCGTGTGC
>JAHEYD010000010.1 GCA_023251795.1 Nitrosotalea sp.
CTTTTGGTAGGCGGCCAGAATATTTAAGTTTATACAATTTTTTTTGCGTTATAAATCAAGTAATTAAGCGACAAACTTAATACTTTACATTAAATAAAAAAACAATGTAAAAATGTAAGCTATTGATTTATATGGTTATTGTGTATTGATAACGCAAGGCATAGCCATAAACCCCCATCAAAAGGGTTAAAACATGGTTAAAAATGCGCTTATTGACTAATGCCTGATTAATGATTGATTGATCTAGGTTAGGACTAGGGCTTATCTATATAGCTTGATTGTTTAGCCCCATGGTTATTGCATTAACTTATTAGGGTTTATCCCTATATAAATATTGTTGCAATACTTAAGTAAAGTTAAGATATAATTCATTCATGCTTTATGGACTAGGCCATTCCTAGGGAAATTTATAAGGGAATTTATATATGGATACAGTCTTAACACCTACGCAAGCAGAAGCAATTGACCCATGCAAAAAGCAATTAAGGGATCAAGTGCAACACATTGCAGATCAATTAACTAATGGGCTAGATCAAACGGATGCCGCAGAATATGCCGAAGATGGTCAAGAATTCACAGCATGGGACTATATACAAGATGTCCTAGATATTAATTGGATACTCAATAATGATAAAACCTATAGGGGGGCTAGATTATTAGTAGCCTTTGGGGGTCCAAATATTTGGATCGATACAGTTAATGAGCAGGTAGAAGGTTATTGGTGGGGGGATAAATGTATCCAATCTTATAATGACAATATTGGTTTAAATGATGTTTTAGAAGAATTGTTTAATTGCTAATAGGGGGATTTATGACATTAAACGAAATTAAACAAGCATTAGACCAAGGGAAATCGGTTTATTGGTCTAATCCTGCCTACTATGTTCACAAAGATAAATTAGGTCAATACCTTATTACCTTTGCCCCAAATGGATCAACAATCGGTCTTACTTGGAAAGATGGAATTACTTTAAACGGCAAAGAGGAAGATTTTTATATAGTAGGGGGGCAAAAATGAAGAATTGGCATATGTTGATTTTGACAATAGCATTTTTTATTTTTGCACAGTATGTATGGTTTTTAACTAAATAGGGGGAATTATGCAAACGATAGAGCTACAGTTATATAAGTTTGATGAATTAGATCAATCGGCTAAGGATTACGCAATATTAGAATATAGGCATCATCAAAGTGAATATTACTGGATTGACGATAGCATTAATTCAATTAAAGCATTTTGCAATCATTTTGATATAAAAATAAAAGATTACAGCATAAGCCCTTATGCTCATTCCTATATTGACACTGATGCAGAAAATCATCATTTTAGGGGTATGAAATTAAAAGATTTTGACCGGGATTTTATGCCTACAGGGTATTGTGTAGATTGTGATTTATGGGTTACTTTTTACGATACCCTTAAACAAAATGGGGATTTATTAGGGGCTTTTAATGCTGGGATTAATGCCGGATTAAGGGCCATTATCGCTGACATGGAATATGAAAATAGTGATGAGCATATAGCCGAAATGCTTACAATAAATGAATACGATTTTTTAGAATCCGGCAAACTTTATTAAATTATCAATATAAGGGGGTTATTTTTAGCCCCCTTTAATGGGTAATTTTGCCCTATTTGACCTACTAGGGGGTTTTATGGGTTATTTTAAGCAAATAAATAGTGAAAAAGTAATATTGATTGAAACCATTCAAGCGGCGCAAGTTTTATTAAATAGCTATATGAATAGCCGCGAAAAATGCTTATCTAAATGGGATAACGCACAATTTAGACTAGATGATTTACAGCAGGAATTATGCGATATAGAGCAAGCTATTGGATCAATAAATGGTTAATTTTGACCAATTAGAGCAATTACTAAACGAAATTAGGGATAAATTTAAACCCATGTCAGGGGATAGCACTAAACCCCTGATAAATTGCGACATAAAACAAGAGCATAGAGATCAAGCTATAAATGCCCTGCAATTAGTCAATCATGCCTTAAACAATCCAAATATTGATACTATGGTATTTAATAAGGGAAAAAAGTTTAATACCCTTTTTATCCATATACCAAAAGATTAGCCCCTTTATAGGGGCTTTTTTTATTTGAGGGGTTTGCCAATGTAGCCTAATTCATTTTTTTCTATACCTGATTACAAGGGGCTTTCTTATGCCTAATGGCTATGGTTTGCCCAATGGTTTATTACGCCTATTTAATAGGGGGCTATTTTCTACTTTTTTGAAAAAAAAAAATAGAGGATAGCTGTAAACCAATGGTTTATTTTGTCGCACATGATTAAGCGCGTTTAATGGGCCATTGTAAGGCGTTTGCAAAAGTAACTATGCCATACTTGCTTTATGCTTACGCGGCATCATGCGGGTTTTATACGGTTTAAGCAAACTGTATATAAACTCAGCAGGGTAAACCCCAATTTTTTAGTAAGTAAACGATTACTACCACACACAAAATTACCCCCTAAAAACACCCCCATGGGCAATTTGGAAAAAAAATTTGGAAGTCATTTTTTGTACCAGAAAAATTGTTTCAGAAATTAAAACATAGTGTTTAGTCAATATTTTTTTCAAATTCCCTACGCACTACTTGGTTGTAATCTTCATCGCTATAATCCACAATACCCCTAGGCGTGAAGTGCCGAAAGACCCCCTTTTTTTCTAAATTTGTCTTAAGACTATGATGGGGGGCACAAAGGCCCTGAAAAAAATTCACCAAAAAGCGTTCCTGTAGTCTTTTGTGCGGTATTACATGGTCAATATGCTCAGTTTCAGTTACGCGCCCTTCTAATAGGCAGGCGGCACATATGGGGTACTTGGATCGCATGGCTTCACGCTTCTTTTTCCATGCTGTTGAGTTATATAGCTTGGCGTTCTCTTTATAATTTTCAGATCGATATGCGCCATGCAATTTGCAATAATTTTGACCATACCCCCCTTTTTCTTGGCAACCCAAAAAAAAACACTTATTGGATCGGGGGATCGTTGGCATCGCGCTCTACTAAGTCGCAGTCTTGAAATGTGGGGTTATCTATGGCTTCTAATGCCCATGTTAAGTATGTGCGCAAGGCTTCTTTGCTTTCAGCCTGCAAGGTTGCCTTGCTATGACCCCATGGTTTGCCATGCTCGTTGTAATAAACTTCTCGAATTTCGTAATAGGAAGATGCGCCATCAGGCACTTCTAATACTCGTAAGTTCCATGTCATAGTCATATTTTACTGGCTGTCTAACATCTTGACTAGCCTAATTGCGCCATCTACATCATTAAGTCGGGCTACTGCTGATCCACGCCAGTTCATCATAAACATCTCCTGAGCAGGGGTATATTTACTTTTCTCTGTTGCCTTAATTTCGACTAGAATAGTTTTGTTGTTCTTGCCAACCACAATATCGGGAAACCCCCCGCCTACACGACTTGTATCAAAGACAGAACAACCCAAATCTCTAAGGGTTTTCACTATAAGTGAGTGGTTTTGATCCACTTTTCTGGCGTATGACATTGTTTTTTAACAGATTTCATTTAATATGGGCTAACTTTATCACGATATAGGTTTTATATGCCACAAAAAATCTCAGATGAAGATTTTATAGCACTATGGAATGTGCATAAATCAGTAGCAGAACTTTCTAAAATAACTGGTATTGCGTACCGCGCAGTCTTAAAAAGGCGCAAATCATTAGAAGATCGGTATGACATAACGCTAGTTTCTAATGACAATCGTGGCAGACCTAATGTTTATATTCCAGATCAACAACATCAAGCAGAAATTGACATACAAAATGGCGTAATTATGGTTGGCTCAGACTGTCATTACAACCCAAGATATATAACAACTGCTCATCGTGCTTTTGTGCAATGCGTTAAGCATTTAAAACCCAAATTTGTCATTCTCAATGGCGATTTATGCGATTTTGCTTCGATTTCTGCCCATCATAGGATTGGATGGCAAGAAGGACCAACAGTTAAAGAAGAATTAGATGAATTGGCTGAACGATTGGGTGATATTGAAGCAGTTCGCCCTGCCGGGTGTAAGTTATACGCCACCATCGGGAATCACGATTTGAGATTTTCTGGAAAACTTAGTAATGTCTTGCCGCAGTATCAGTCCATAAAAGGATTTGACCTTGCCGATCATATGCCCCATTGGAAATGGTTTTGGGCGATCATGGTTAATAAAAATTGCATGATTAAGCATCGTTGGCACAATGGTATTCACGCTGTATATAACAATACCCTTAAATCTGGCACATCTTTTGTTAGCGGTCATTTACATTCACTTAAGGTTACCCCTTGGACTGACTACAATGGAACACGCTATGGTGTAGATACAGGCACGATGGCTTGTGTAAAAGACAGCCAGTTCCTATATGCAGAATTAAATCCGCTTAATTGGCGTTCTGGATTTGTCGTGCTAACCTTTAATAATGGTAGATTAATGCCGCCTGAAATGGCAGAAGTTGTTAATGAAGATGAAGGTTTATATTATTTTCGCGGTCAAGTAATGAAGGTATGAAACTAAGCCCTGAGATTGTTCGAAATCTTTATAGTTCGCTTTATTGTTGCTACCCATTTTCTAAATGGGATTTGCCTTTGCCTGAAGAAATCGACTTTCAGATAACTTACGACCCTGATGTAATGGGAACATATCTTTACGATACTGGCGATGACTTTGAACATACCATCACAATATCATCTGCTCGATGTGGACACCTAATGACAGTAATTACTACGCTTTCACATGAAATGGTGCATATGAGTTTTTATAGGCGTAAGGGCGATAAATGGGCGCAACATGGCAAAGAGTTTAGAAAGCGTTGCCACATGGTAGGATTAGAACTTGGTTTTGATCCGTTAGAACTTTAAGCAAATCCAAAACGATATTAAAGGAAGCGTTAATATAACAATACCAAAATAAAGTGCAAGATCATTCATTTTATAAGCGCAAGTGATCGTTCCAACAGATATTCCTCGGTAAGTCCAAATTTGAGTTCAAAAGCTCTCCGGCCAAGTCCGTGAATACTGGTATTTGGGAATCTATGATGGGTGGGGCATAAGGGGATAACAGGGGCATTACTTCTTTTACCACTTCGTCTAATGTGATGCATTTCCGGCGGCGTGCCATATTTCCCCAAATGTTCTATACATAAAATACAACCGAGTTCAGCAAACTTACGCATCTGCTCTTTCTCGGCTTTAGTTGTCATTGCTTAACCTTGTTTGCTTCTTTTTGCAATACATCTTCTAACTCTTGAGCCAATTCCGTTAGATCGCAGGAAGTTAGGTACGCATCCACATCTTTCTTATGTAACACGCACTGATGCACTTTTTTTGTTGTTTTAAGTAATTGTAAATAAATTTCTGAAAATTCTCTCATCGCGCTATCCTTTCTATTGTTCTTTCGTTTGCTTGTTGCGTTCTCCATACTTCAACCCTAAGTTGTGCCGCAATAAGCGACCACTTAAGTTTCTCGGCTTCTTCAGTTGCAATACCAATGGCTTTGCAGAGTTCCTGATACTCAGTGCTACGATATGCTTCTCTTTCTTGTGCGCCAAGGCTCGTTTCTGTGGTTTGCGACATTTTAATAGCCTTAAGACTATGGCGGTAGTTCTCAAGTTCTGCCAGTTGCCCTTTAGCCTTTGCATATAAAGCCGCATTTTTAAATATGAAATCAACCGCTTCATTTGGGTCTATCTCTTTCATTTAGTTGCCAATATATAAAGTCCTACATTACTAAACGCATATCCGCTATATACAACAGCCATAGGCATATTTCCTTTAAATCCTTGCTCTAATGCTATGTAAGCATAAATAAGTCCAGTAACAATGATTAGCCAAGAACTCATTCTTCACCTCTTGATGCTTTAATGAATGCTTCTTTCCACCGCTTTAATTGTTCTTGCTTCCATTCTTCACGCAACTCAAAATCAAACCTTAAAACACCTTCATCGGTTTCACAATAAAAATCAAACGCTTTATTAAAAATCTCATCACTTAATTGCTTTACTTTTGGTGCGGATTTAATCTGCCATAAGGAATGTTGGTCAGCAGTTCCCCATCTGCAATGTTCAGGATGACCTATTTGTGCTTCACAACATCCATCCCTGTGTTTAAAAAACTCTGTGCTTCCGCAACATAACCAATATTCTTTATCAGTCATTCTGTAATCTCCTTAATAATTGCTCTAGCAAAACACAATTCAACAATTCCGCCTTTTGTATTTAATGCAGTTTGCTTAGCATCTATCCATAGTTCGTATATTTCCTCATCACTTAATTGCTTTACTTTCACACTCTTTGCGGAGTGCGGATAAGTGTAGAGTGGAATTAAAGTTCCTTCATCATAAGCATCATCAGGTGGTTCACTTATGCTAAACATTAAATGTGCATCATTAACCGAATACTTCCAAGCCACAGGTTTACTAGATACTTTTTCAGGTGCATTTCTAGCAATTTCCATCCAGTTGTATGCTTTTTCCCATTCAGAACATTCTTTCTCCAACTCCGCTATTCGGTCTGCTTGTTGGCGGAGCATATCAATGACACCCTCCTGAATATGAAAGTCATCTTCTAAATATTTAGCTAGTTCGTATGCGTTCATTTCTCTTGTGCCTTTCTTAACAAAATAAGGGCTTTAAAATATGAAAAATCACACCAATGCAAAGAATTGCAAACGCACCAAAAGCTAAACACCCCGATATAAAAAATAAATTATTCATGTCTCTTGTGCCTTTCTTAACGCATACCCTAGATAAACTCCAACGGAATATGCCACTAAAACTAAAATTACAATTTGTATTGTGTCGTTCATTTCTCGCTTGCTTTTCTTATTGGAATGGGTCAAACAAAAACAATAGAAAACCGCAAACTATTGCGCTACCAATAAACACCAAAACAAACTCAATAAATTCCCAAATCATTTCTCACTTGCCTTTCTTAGTATTGCTCTAGCAAACCATTTCAACTGTTCCATTGAATAATGACCGTCTACATTGGCATTTGCTATAGCTTCTATTTCCTCATCTGTTAGTTCTTTTACTGGATGGGTATAGACAGCGAATCCATACTCTTTATCACATTCGTAATACAGACCTGTTGATTCATCCTTTTTTAAATAAGTAACTGGTTCTTTGTTCATTTCTATTGTGCCTTTCATTAAACGCAATTCAATGGCATCGCTTAACTTCATAAGAAACTCATCCCTAGTTAGTTCTTCAACTTGCTTAACAGCCCAACCATCAGGAAAATTGTGTTTGTTTTCTTGGCAAATAAATCCTTGCATAAATAATTCGTAAACAGTTTTCATTTCTCTTGTGCCTTTTTTCAATTTTTGTAACTTAAAATTTACTTTGTTTTACTTTTAAAATTTACTTTGTTTTACTTTTTCTTACAATCGCTAACTTTTTCTGACAAAACAGCCCTAGCCCATTTTTTATAATTACGATTCTGAACCTCTATCTTATGGTCGCTAAGTTCATGGTAATCGTTAGCGATAGCGTGTAGTGCTTCTTCGTATTTAGCTATTCGGTCTGCTTGTTGGCGAAGCATTATTGCCACAGTCCAATGTTGTTCGTCATCCATCCAATCTGCTAGTTCGTATGCGTTCATAACCACTTCCCCCATTCACCAGTTCGATTTCCTTTAGACCATTGGTCTGCATAATCATCCAATAAAACTTGTGGTATTTTGTGTTTAGACAAAAACTCACGCCACCAAGTTAAACCTTTTTCTGCACGCCATTTAATTAACTGCCTGACGGCTGATTTGTGCTGAAAGTCTGGCTCGGTACTGCCCCATAGATTCTCCTGCATAAGGCATCAATCCTAGTTCCCTGCCTTTTTCGATGGTAAGTTCGTCTGTCGAGTACCAAGGGAGTTTTGGCTTTTTGGCTTCTTTTGGGGTAAGGTCGATTTCGTCATCGTACCTGCCTTGGTTGAGCCATGTTGCCGGGTGCGGGATGTATTCCTTTTCGGTTTCGGTGATACGCCAGTATTTAATGTGGATTGGTAAAGATTCCATAGCCTTTCGCTTTTCTGGCTCGGTAAGTCTAGCCCAAGACTTTTGAGCAACTTTTTTCGCCACCTTTCTAGGGTAAATTTCATACCATGCTTCAAACCCATCCATTGTTTTTTCTCCATTTGTATAGCTTGTTTTATCGTATGTTGTAAGCCCTGCGACAAAAGAAACTCATGCCCTTCTTTGTCATATTTTGCTTCAACAATGGCAGAGCCATCATCCATTTCTTTAACGCTGATTATTTTTATTTCCATAATATGCCATGCGCCTTTTCTATTCTGCGAGCAAATTCTAATTGCCAATCGTGTTTGCGTTGTTCTCTAACAAGCTGATAATAAATATCCATAATCTGCTTATCGGTTAAAGGAATGGCATTGTAAGCCTGTTCCCTATCTTCTGTCGTAAATGTTGTCATGTAATTTCCTTTTAAAATGGTGCAGGCTCAAATGCTGATAAATCTGGTGGTTGTTTTTTTACTAAAACATAAGAATAAGACCAACCTTCGTGAAGCATAATTAATTCATCTGCTTCATGTTTAGTTTTGACCCATCGCATCAGTTGTCCATTTTCATCATAAATTTTGTAATGACTTGTTGAGTATTCCATTAGTGCTTCCTTAATTGCGAATGTTCAACACCAACTGCGTAACCATTGTTCCAAATAGCTTCCAATTCATCTTTAGTCATTACCTTGCCATTGGGTGCAAATTTGTAATCTTTTTTATCCATTATGTTTAATTGCTTTTTGTATTCCTCTCGAAATTTAGCAATAATCATAAAACCTTCCATGCACATCCAAGCAATCATAATTGCCCACCACTGCCAAGATGCGTTAAATATTAAAAACACAAATGTTGCAGTTATATATTTCATTGCACTTTCCCCCCAAAAATTTGTGATTCAAGTTCATTAATACGATGCTTCAATTTAAGACATTCTTCTTCCAATTCTTCTACCATTAATTTATAAACACGCACCTGCGTATCAGCAGTCGCTAACATGGCATACAGCATTGCAATTCGATCTTCTTTATCCATATTAATCTATCTTAACGCACTAATCAAAAAAAAGGTCAATTTATTTTTGACCTAATAATTTATAACTTATAAGTTACTTTATATATATTTAATGTAACCTATATATATCGTTACCCTTCTGTGAACGAACCTAGCCTACCTAAGTTCGCCTTCAAACTGTTACCCAACTGAGTTACAGAACCCGACAGTCTTACGAGGAACAGGCACTATCTTCGCCACCTGTATTGCGCTATTACATCCTCTTACCCTACTAGTAACGCTTGTATTTAGATTGCTACGATGTCGTTAGAGCCGCCAATCTAAACCTAATACAAATTTATTGTATCCGAACTTCTTCCCGAATCAACTCAGGGAAAACGATATGCCATGTTTCAGGCAATATGTCTTTTCTGGTAATTAAGCCATTGCTTTGTTTTTCTAAGGTTGCCCCAAGAAATACGAATTGGCTTGCAGGAATACCCTTTTTACGCCACATGGACACAGCAGGAACGCTAACCCGACATAGTTTAGCTACCTTAGTGCATCCCCCTAAAAGATCAATGATCTGACTATCTGTAAGCTGTAATTTATTGTTCATAAAACAAATCTTAACCCTTAAATCCCCATTTTGCAACACTTGTTGACAAATACTTTAAGTGGGTTTAATGTATAGATGCCCAAGTGGGTTTTATATAAGAAAATTAAGATGAATGAATTTGAACAAGAATTAGATGATTTATTAGAAAGGCTTGACAAGGTTTTAAAGCCAGAAGATATGGCAACTCTGCGTTATGCATGTGGAAAAAGTAAACAAAACAAAGACTTAATGCGTGATGTTTTTATTGATTTTGGAAATATATTTGGAGAAAACAAGAAATGATATTAGATAAACCAACAGAAGGTAAGGTTATGGAATTTAGAAATCCTGATGCAGGCAGTTATTTAGGTCGATGTATATCAATTATTGACCTTGGGCATCAAAAGACTGTGTGGGATGGTGTGGAAAAAATGAGCCACAAAATCCTTTTGAATTTTGAACTCTTTGGTGATGATTCCAAAGGGGTATTAGAAATAGATGGTAAGCCATTGGTTGTATATAAACGATACACCTTAAGCAACCATGAGAAATCAGGGCTTATGGCTGACCTAAAAGGTTGGATGGGCAAAGTTGATTTGCCATTAAGTTTTGAAAATTTGTTAGGTAAGTTTGCTTTAGTAAATGTTGTGCATAACGAGTTTCAAGGCAAAACCTACGCAAACATTAGTGGACTAGCACAAGTTCCCTCAATGATTGCAAAAGGTGGACTTCCACAAGGAGTTAACGAGCCGTTTATATATGACATTAAAAAACATCCTAATAACTTTGAATCGGTTTGGGGATGGCAACAAGAGATGATTAAAAGGTCATCTGAGTTTGTAAACATTGAAGCAAAAAGGGAAGCAGTAACGATTCAAGATGATGATGTTCCGTTTTAGGGGGATATAACCTTAAAGGAGTGCATACTATGAATAGCACGATTAAAGATACGATTGAAGCAAGAGCCATTAAAGGTCGTTATGAAGTGGATTACGATGAAGATCGACCAGTTTATGCGTTTACTGAAGAAGGTCTAAGGTCTGTCGTTAAAACTGCTGTTCGAGTATGTGCTGATCGATGCGTTGATCCTGAAGAAAGAGAACGGATGCTTTCTTTAGGAGAGTAATTTAAATTAAGGGGGGGTATTAAATGTTGATGCAAAAGAATTATGTTGCAGAATCGGGGCATTGGTATTGCAGTAAAACTGGTGAACCACGCTATACGATCTATTCTGAATCGCTTAAGCGCGAGAGATCAACTACTGTTGCTGATGCGCGTAAACATGGGTTTGTGCCATCAGTTACTACTGTTATGTCGCAAATAGCAAAGCCGGGATTAACAAATTGGCTTAATCAACAGCTATTGCTTGCCGCTTTAACGCTACCTAAAATAGATGGCGAAACAGAAGAAGATTGGCTAAACCGAATAATGCTTGACAGCAAAAGTCAGTCAAAAGAAGCAAGTCAGCGTGGTACTGATATTCATGCAGTAATTCAATCATTTTATGAAGGCGTATATCTGCCGGAATATCCTGACTATGTGCGTAAAACAGATCAGGCTTTAATGGAAGCATTTGGTCCTCAAAATTGGGTTTCTGAAGAAAGTTTTGCTCATCCTACAGGATTTGGCGGCAAGGTTGATCTTCATAGCAAATCTGCTTTTGTTGTTGATGTAAAAACAACAGAAAAAGATGTAAATACCATTAAGCCATATCATGAGCATTTAATGCAACTATCGGCTTACCGAAATGGATTGAATTTGCCTATGGCTAGATGTGCCAATGTGTTTGTTAATGCCATAACCAATCAAGTAAGGGTTATAGAACACGCAGAAAGCGACCTACAGGATGCTTGGGAGTGTTTTCAATACCTTTTGATGTTCTATAAACGAAAAAACAAGCTATAGGGGCTATAATGGCTTTGGGTCGGGCTTGTGCGCTACCCCCTAGCGCGGGATTGATTCTCCTTCACACCAAGTACCGACCCACCAATTGCTATATATCTATACATTAGGGTTTATCCTAATAAATAATCCTTGCAATATTAAGAAAACTTAACGATACTATTTTTACTGCAATTTGCAGAGAAATTGGAGAAATTATGAAACAGTTTTTATTAGGTGTATTAGCAGGTCTAATCGCATTTGGCATACCTGCCATTGTTTATGTGTGGAGAACAGGGGGAATATCATGACAGTTGCAGAAACAAGCATTATTGCTTATAAAGAACATCGGGCTACTGGCAAAGTTGGTAGTCAAGCCATGAGCATCTTTGATGCAATGGACTTTCATAAGGATTATTCAAGGCGTGAACTAGTTGCCATTACAGGGCTAGAACTTAGTTCAATCTGTGGGCGAGTTAATGAAATGCTACAGATTGGCATGATTAAAGAAGTAACGCCACGCAAATGCAAGATTACAGGAAAGACAGTAAAACCAGTTGTGAAACTTAGTTTATTTTAGGAGATACGATGAATACACCATACAACACAGGCAAAGTTAAAATTGGATGCAATTATCAGCGACCCAAGTATGTAGAAGAAGATATGGATATGCTTAGGCTTCAGTCCTACCTAATCCATGACCCGGCACGACTAAAGCGTTTGTATTGGATTAACAAATTTGTTATGGTAGTTAGCTTATTTGTTTTATGCGTTGTTATCTTGCAATCCTAATTTTCTAGCATCTTCAACCCGATTAAGCCAACCACGAATAAAACGAGCTTGGTCGGGTTTTCTTGCAACTATTCCTTGGTAGAAATCTGCCCTAGCGTCTGAAAATTTGCTAACCACATCTTTAGGATTTGCAGAGTTAATAATTCCCAATGTTTGATTCCCGACAATTCCATCAGCAACCACTCCCATTGCCGTTTGCAATGTCTTAACTGAACGACCTGTTCCTGCGTTAACGGCAAAATCGAATACAACATAATCGACCCCTTTCGGCAGTTTGTCGCAAAAAGACCTATCCCAATATTTAACCTTATACATTGGTGCAACTTTTTCAGGGGTTAAGGCTCGCATATCAGCTTCGGATACTGGATGCCCTACGAATTCTTCCCAAACACGCTGTGTAACCCCAAGGTTAGTACGCCCCCCACTATCTAAAGGGTCATTTACATAACCCCCTTCGTGTTTAAGCACCCTTTGCAGGCACTCCATAAACCTATTGTTCATTTTTTAAGGTTAGCCATTATCCGAGTGCCAAACAGGAATCCAAAAGCAATATTTGCCGCTTCAATACCAATACGCTGAATTTCAGGCTGAACTGGCAGGAATAATGTGCCTATGCCTACAAGAATGACAAATAAAGCCCCTAAATAGCGACTAGAAGCCCTTAAATCTACAACCCATTGGCTAGGCTGACCATAAGGGTTATCTAGCTGTGCAAGGGCTTGTAGCTTTTGTATTTCGTTTTGGTCAAGCTGAATCTGCTCGGCTATAGTTGTTGGCTTAACCCCACCAGTAAACTTGCCTATAAGCTGTTTAATGCCCTCTACACCAACTGGAACTAAAGCACCAATAATGGTTTCAATAATCATCTATGCGTAAACCAAGAAGTAATATAAGTTACGACACCACCCATAAACGATGCGATTGCCATGCCTGCCCACAATCCACCTTTACTTTGATTAGCCATTGCTAAAAGTTGCTTAATGTCTTTGTCCATTGCATTTACTTGCGTTTGCAGGGTTTCGACTTGCTTAACCAACCCACCAAATTTGAACATATCGAAATTGTCTAAATCAGCCATGCCACACCTAATCACTAAGTTGGTTAATAAAAACTATATTGTGGTATTTTGTAGGCTTGTCAAATGATAAACCACTTCTTCTGGCTTGACAAATGCTTCAGAATTATATGGAGTGTAATCCCACCAAAGAAACTGATTTTTAGCCAAGTAACTTCTATCTTTAAGCAAATTGATATTTTCTGTATGCCCAAATATGTTAGGATCAGATACTGACCAAAGCACAATGCCGGGTTTTTCAACCGACCATGCAAGATGCTGAAAAAAGCTATCGACAGCAATCCATGTTTGACATTCGGCTAATAGCTGTTTAAGTTCTTGTATAGACAAACCCTTGCGAAAGTCTGACACTAATTGTTGCTCGCCATCTACCCCGACCTGAACAATAGGCTCATTAATCAAAGCAATTAATTCTTGCCAATATGGGTAATTTTTAGGGTTTACCCCATCATTTTGTAATGGTTTAGCGAATGGGTGAATGACAATCATATAACTTCCTAAAAGCGTTTTCTAGGCTATCAGTCCAATTCCATTGAGCCATTTTCTTATAAATGTTCCATTGATCTAGATCGCCAAACAAGGCTTGTGCTTCTGCTATCGATCTACATGGAACAATTTCAGGATAGCAACCAAACACGACAGGATTAGGTATTTCAAGTAACAAGCGGCTGAATACAATATGGTCGCCAAGCCCACAGTTAAGAACAACAATGGTTTGACCACTAAATCCAAGAATGTTTCTATATATTTGTTCATCATGTTTAAACATTTCTTCTTTAGCATTACTGCGAATACCGCCTTGGGGATTCTTTAAATGCCATGTAATTGCATTAGGAATCACTAGTAATTTATACCCTTTTTGGTATAAACCATAACTAAAAAGTGTTTCTTCTCGATGAGCAACCCTAGACAATCCTAAATTGTAATCGTGAATTCCTGCCCGATACAAAAACGAGCAATGCAAATGCTCAACTTCTTTAGCCTTTTGAAAGTTTTGCCATTGAATGTTTGGCTCAGAATCTATATTGGCTAACAGTCCTGTGGGGCTAAATTGTTCAAACTGTAAAGGTGGCGTAAGAATAGCACCACCAATCGCCCCAGCATCATCTCGAATGGCGTTAAACAACTTCTGCAATACATTGGTTTCTGGAATAGCATCATCATCTACACGCCAGACCCAATCAAAGCCCATAGAATTAGCGGCTTGATGAATATGATGCTGACCTTTTTTGTGGGTGTATAACCATTCCCAATCTATTTTTTTAGCATTAAGAATATTAAAGAAATGCTGATACAAGAACTCATTACGCATATCTTGTGGCTCATCATTATCGTCAAAGATAATTAATTTATCTGGCAACTTGGTTTGATTAATGATGGCACTAAGGACTAAAGGCAAGGTTGTAAAGTATCTGCCTTTGGTGGCTACAGAACAAAGCACTTTATCCATTGTATTCACAGAGCATTAAGTTCATGCCTTGATGTGGTTTATCGGCAATCTCGCCTTGTTCGCCCATAAATAGATAACTAAATTCGGGCAAATGCGATTCGTTAAGCATATGCAACTTATGATGCTCACCCCAAAATCCGGGAGTTTCCATATAAGGCACAGTAATTAATAAGCGTTTGCAATGTTTTTTTAAGCGTTGAGCAATCTCAAGCCCATTGTCTAAATGCTCAATTACTTCCATCGCCACAATCGTATCGTATTGTTGCAATGCAAAAGTATTAATGTCTGCATGAACAAAACGCTTATTGCTTCCCCATCCTTCTTCTTGGGCTACTTCAATAATATTTGCATCGTAATCTAAACCCAAATAGTCTATCGTATCGCCAAAGAACTGTGAGCCATAACCATTAGAGCAACCAATTTCTAAGACAGTATTACCTAGTATGGCTTCAGATGCCCATAAGTATCTAGCCTTTTCTCTTGGGGCTACTTCTTCTCCTTTGATTGTCATGTAGCGTTCAAAGTTGTTCATCAATGACCATTTGTAATACTGTGGGTTATATTTGCGAGCCAACTTGCGACAATTCTTGCGAAACACGCTGTTAAAGTCTTGCACTAAATCTGTGTTATGAACTGTGCCTTCGCCTGCATGATAAATAGGAAACCATCCTGTGTATGAAAACTCATCCAAAATTTGTTTTGGTCCAGTTTCCACCATCTTAAACCCTGCTCGCATGGCTTCAATGCAAAACTCAGTATCTTCCCCTGTGCCTACACCATATTCTTCGTTAAGCAATCCGATCTTATCAAATACTTTTTTGTGAATCATTACACAAAAAAATACACAAAAGTCATGCCCTGCTTCTGGTGAATGTTGGCAAACAGGACCAACTATACCTACATTTGGGTCTTGCAAAAAGGGTGTTTCTAACAAGTTTAGCCAAAAGTTTTTTTCTTGTTCAAGCAAAACTGTATCGTTATTAAGCAACACAATTTTGTCGCAAGATGTCTGTTTAATGGCTACATTGTTTGCGCCTGCATAGCCTAAAGGTTTATCACTCCACAAAACTTTAATGTGTGGAACTGCTGTAACCAGATAATCTAAATAAGCCTTAGTGTTATCAACACACCCATTAGCAGATATGATTAACTCTATATCGTTTAAATGGGTGTATTTGATTATGGAATCAATACAAGGCTTTAGATATTTTTCGCAGTTGTTATATGTCGGTATTACTATACTATATTTCATTTTGTTTTGTATTAATCATATTATGGTCTTGGATAAACTAATTCTACTCTAGTTCCAGATGGTAATCCTGTAGCAAATACTACTGTTGTTCCACTTGTGGTTGTTACATCGTTACCTGCACCACTAATCATTTCTACACCATTGGCAAATACCATAATCTTGCCAGATGAGTAGGTTTGACTTGTGGTAAATGTAGTTTGCGATGCCGTTGCCGTAAACGAATCAAATGTCATGCCGGTTGCGTTGCCACTAAATCCAGAAGTGCCAGATGTTCCACTAAATCCACTAAAACCACTTGTTCCTGTTGCGCCTGTAGCACCAGTAGCCCCTGTAGCACCACTAAAGCCACTAAATCCGCTAAATCCAGATATTCCAGATGCGCCAGTAGCACCAGTTGATCCTACTGCACCGCTAAATCCAGATATGCCACTTGCGCCACTAAACCCAGATATGCCAGAGAATCCTGAGAACCCAGAAATGCCGCTAAATCCAGATATTCCAGATGCACCATTAGTTCCGTTAGTTCCGCTAAAACCTGATCTGCCACTAAAGCCTGAAATACCAGAGAACCCAGATATTCCACTAAATCCTGAGAATCCAGATATACCAGAGAAACCACTAGCCCCAGTTGCACCATTAGCACCACTAAATCCAGAAATACCAGAGAAACCAGAAAAACCTGACCCTCCAGAAAATCCGCTTGCGCCATCTATTCCACTAAATCCAGAACGACCAGAAAATCCAGAAATGCCAGATGCACCACTAAATCCACTAATCCCAGAAAATCCAGAAAATCCAGAGAATCCGCTTACACCAGAGCCAGAGTATCCTGAAATACCAGAAAATCCTGAATATCCAGATATGCCGGAGAATCCAGAGAATCCAGAAATTCCGCTATATCCAGACTGCGTGTACATGACCTGTGCAACAGTTAATATCACACTAGGCGCAACAGGACTTACAGGACTTGTTCCTGCGGGCAATGTTTCAATTTTGGCATCAACATTTGTGCTTGACCAATACAATTTGTAAACATCATTAGCTTGTGCAGTAAATATATAATTAACTGTTAGGATTTGACGACTTGGATCAGAAGATGATTTTCTTGGTTGCAAATCCATTTCAGATGAAGAATCTGCTACATCATTACCATTCTTTTTAAGCCATACAACAATTTTTTCTACAGCATTACCAATGTTGGTAAGTTGCAAAGAATAAGTAAGGCTATATGTGCCTGCATGATTAATTGTTATGTCATTACTAGCAAGCGTAATGCCGCTTTGCTCTAATGCAGTATTGATGGATACCTGTTGTGCATTTGCAATATTAGCAATCGTCTGGTCAGTTGTGTCAATATAAGATGCGTAATGACCAATAGCACCACCTGCACCTGAATTACCAGAATAACCAGAAATGCCTGAGTAACCAGATATGCCTGAATATCCAGAGTAACCAGATGTGCCACTACCAGAATAGCCAGAGAAGCCACTATAACCGCTTACACCACTTCCACTATATCCGCTAATGCCTGAGTAGCCAGAAAAGCCTGAGATGCCGCTAAAGCCTGAAATTCCAGAATCACCAGAAAATCCGCTTATTCCTGAATAGCCTGAATCTCCACTATATCCACTAAACCCTGAATAGCCAGAGATGCCAGAGAATCCAGAATAGCCAGATATACCAGAGAAGCCAGAATATCCAGATTCGCCAGACCCCCCTGAAATTCCTGAAAACCCTGAATAGCCAGATATACCGCTATCACCGCTAAAACCACTAATTCCTGAGTAGCCAGAGTAACCAGATTCACCTGAGAACCCAGATATGCCAGAAAATCCACTATAGCCACTTACGCCACTTCCGCTATATCCAGATATACCAGAATAACCTGAATAGCCTGATTCGCCACTAAAGCCCGAATAGCCGCTTATACCACTATCGCCTGAGTAACCAGAATATCCCAATTCTCCAGAGAAACCAGAAATACCACTAAAGCCTGAAAAGCCACTATAACCAGATACGCCTGATCCAGAATATCCACTATAGCCTGATTCACCAGAGTAACCAGAATAGCCTGATTCGCCAGAGAAACCACTTATACCACTAAAACCTGATTGTCCACTTTCGCCAGAAAAACCTGAATAGCCACTATAACCACTTACGCCAGACCCACTATAGCCAGATATGCCGCTAAAGCCAGAATAGCCAGAGATACCACTATCTCCTGAGTAACCAGAGATGCCACTAAATCCATTTATGCCACTATAGCCAGAAAATCCTGAGATGCCACTAAACCCCGATATTCCAGAGTAGCCACTAAATCCTGATAAACCAGAAACACCGGGTGGACCTACAATTTGTCCTGCATCAAACCATGCTGTACCATTCCATACCCATAAATTGCCATCATCAGTAACAATATAAGCATCATTGACTTGATTGCCAGTAGGGGGCAAATCACCAACTGTAGGCACTTCACCTTTAAGGTTAATGCTTGTGCCTTGCTGACCACTAAAGCCAGAAAAGCCAGAGTAACCAGACCAACCAGATATACCTGAACCAGAATATCCACTTATGCCTGAATAACCAGAAATACCTGAATAACCAGAATTACCAGAAAAGCCTGAGATGCCTGAATAACCTGAGATGCCTGAATACCCTGATTCACCAGAAAAACCACTATAACCAGATACCCCTGATCCAGAATAGCCAGAAATACCACTATGCCCTGAAGTGCCAGAATACCCAGAAGTTCCAGAAAAACCAGAAGTTCCGCTAAATCCAGAAAAGCCACTATATCCAGACTGACCAGAAAAACCAGATGGACCATAGTAGCCTTTATCTACTGTTAAGGTAATTTGATTGCCTATGGCTACATCAACATTAACTGATTCGCCACTAGCATTAGTAACTGTAAGTTCTGCCATGACAATTCCTTAATTTTTAACTATTGCATCAGAACGAACTAAGAATAGTAAAAAAACTATTAAGTCGTTGGCAGGAGTAGAACCATCTTGAGGAAAACTAATTTTAATGCGACCAGAAAAGCCAATTCCATCTACATCCTGAATTTCTAATTCAGGGTCAGATGCAATTAATGCCCAAACATCGCTGTCAATAACTAAAGTAAACGAGCCAGTAGCATCATTACGATTAGTAATTGTTAAGGCTATTGGTGTTGGCGGAGGGTTATAGTCCGAAATATCAAAGGCTAAACCATAGCGACTATCTCTAACATTGCTTAATTGCCTACGAATAATTTGAGCATTAATCGTTGCACCAGTTAAATCAATAGCACCTAAATCATTGTTAAGTGCAAGATTCCAAAAGGTTTTTTGTTGCCAGACCAATTCACCTGCAATAATTTGGTTATCAAATCCACTTACCTGAGTTAAGGTATTTTTATTGAATACGGCTATGATTTTACCCTACGCTTTCTGCTTAAATGCCCAGCCTTCTTGTGGCTGAATAAATTTTCCATTTACCATACGACCTTTACATTTTCGGATAATAGTCATAGGGTTTAAATTAAATGCTTTTGCGGCTTCATAAGAAGTTGAAAACTCACCCTTTGGGGTTATATACCAACCTTGGAAATTAGATGCTTGTTCTCCAATTTTGCCAAAATTAGGGTTTTCTTCCCCAATCATTTTATTATTTCTATAACCGCCAATAGCTTTATTCCAGCCAATATTACGAATTGGTCTAAGAGATTTTTCAATCATATAGCAATAGGATTGTTCTGCGATCAGAATAACATCAATTATTAATTGATCTGCATAAGCCTTAAATTTATGCTTATGCTCTCTAATGCGTTTTTTTATATTGGGAGTAACCCCAATGTAACCCTGATTAAACATATTACTATGTTCGGGCAAATGAACCCAATATAAGACTGCCATGATTTCTCCAATTCTCGGTTAATGGCGAATGGCACTCCACTCAGCCACGAATCATGTTTTGTCGTATTTTTTGTAGTTTACTACTTATTTTTATTCAGATATAGGGTTAGGTTCGTTTGTTTTTAATTGATTACCATCCCAAATAAATCCTATTGCGCCAGCACCTAAAACTGGTTGCAAACTAGCGCTTAATTGATCTTCGCTTAAAACCCAAGTTAATGCTGGAGTTGCTTCGTCATCTAACAATAAATAATTTTCAGGCGGTTGCCATGTGTCAGTATTGCCATCCCATACGCAAACATCATCAACAATATTTGTAGATAAATTAACCATTAAATAATTTTTAGCAGTCATATTTCACCCATTACCATTCAATTAAAACAAACCCAGCAGTACCAGCCGCACCGCCAAAACTGTTTACGCTCGGAATTGCACCGCCACCGCCACCGCCAGCGCCATATCCTGTTCCGATTAATCCTGAATTTTGGTTTCTGCCAAGACCGCCAACACCATAAATACTTGATACGGGAATAATTGAATCACCATTTCCGCTTGGCACTCCACCGCACCCGCCTCGATTGCTTGAGCCTGTTCCGCCAGCACCGCCGTAAGTTTGGAATGCAACATTAGTTAAAGAACCTTGTGCACCACCAGCACCAACATTATTACCTTGATATAAACCAGCCCCGCCACCGCCTCCGGTAATAGTTGTAATTGTTTGCGTTCCTGAAGAAACCGATGAGCCACCGCCTGCGCCACCAGATGCAACTGCGCCTCCAGCAGTTCCGCCACCGCCTACTGTTACAGTTAATGTGTTTCCGGGGGTTATTCCTGTTATCCATTGAACAGCAATACCGCCACCACCGCCACCGCCACCGCTAAAATCGTTTCCGTTACCGCCCCATCCGCCACCACCACCGCCACCACCGCCGATTGCAGTTACTTTTAATGATGTTGTTCCAGTAGGAATGGTAAATGTTCCGCTGCTTGTAAATACTTGACCTCGTAAACCACTAGCACCACCACTACTTGATGCGTTAATAGTTTGATTTGGAAAAGAACCGCTAATAGTAATTCCAGTTCCAGCAACTAACGATGGGCTTGCTGTTCCAGTTCCTCCGTTTGCTACTGGCAAAACTCCAGTTGCATTTGTACCAACATTTAATCGACCAGATGTATCGACTGCATTTGCCAAAATTGCTAAATTATATGCTTGTGTCATTAGACTGCCCCTGTTCTTGCAAAGGTTTGATTGACCATAATATTCAATATTGTATCGGGAGAATTGGTCAATGTATAGATCCCCGAACCTGTCGTAAAGTCTGTTCCTTGGCTTAAATACAAGCCATTTTGATACAAGTTAAACGCATTGGCATCATAACTAAAGAAATACTGTGTTTGCCCAATAATAGTATTAAAGGCTATATTTACGGGATTTCCGTTAGGTGTTCCAAGATTATTGGCAGTCCATTGATATACAACTACTTTGCCTGTAAGAGTAGATGGAAAGTCTGTAATAACCTGACCGACTATATTGTAATCCTGCTCGTTTAAAACTGTGCCATTAACAAAAATTAACTCGTAACCGCTATTTAGTGTAAACAAACCTGTGCAATCTATTTGGCTAACATTGGTTACGTCTATTTCATTTCGGCTAAAGGATGCGTAATTACCACTAGTAGAGTTATACGACCTAAACGACACAATAGTTACTATATCGCCTAATGCACAGGCATTAGTTAAAGTTACTGTTCCTGTAGCACCACCTGTATCAGTAAATTCAGAATTGTCTAATAATGCACCATTTTGGAATACCCAACAGTTATTTATAATATATCCCGAACTGCGTGTAACATTAAATACTGTTTGACTAGCAGTTGCTGTAAATTGTGTTTCTGAATAATAAAAGTCGTCAGGTGGTGAGAATCCTACAACACGCCCATAAATATCAATAGTAAGTGTTGCTACAGAAGAAGTTTGTTGATATGGACCGCCAAAGTCTAAGAATGGTTTAAGAGCCGCAACAATTTTGCCATCAGCATTATTGATTACATCAATTTCGCCTGTGCCTACACTAGTAGTTCCTGTCTGAATTAACTGTCCTGTTCTTTCGTCAAGGTCTATTACATTGTAGCCATCAGGTAAAGCAGACCAAATAGAAGGGTCAAAAATAGTAGCCTGTGTAAGAACAAACGCACCATTACCACCTGCGTATCCTGCAAAACCTGTATCAAAACTAAACTTGCGACCTGTGCGATTGGTATAACCTAAAAATATATTTGTGCCAAATGCAGGGTCAGCAAGATACCATGTATATAAAGCAGGATTAGTAGGTGGTGTAATACTTATCTGATTGCACAATCCATAATATAAGCGATTAGTATGGCTAAAACTAAAATTGCTAGAGCCTGTAATATTGTCCGCATACGCTACCGCCAAATATCTATCTGTGTATTGGAATGTGCTTGGTCGCCATTGAAATAAAGTGCTAGGGCTACTATAAGCAGAACTAGCAAGGCTATTGACCATGCGAGTAAAAAAATACCAATTACCTGCAGGAATATTGGTTAAGAATACTGTAGGCAATACAGTATTAGTATTCCAAGGTGTGCCATTAGATTGCACTTCACTTGTTCCTGCAAAATACATTTGACTTTGCAAAGGATTGCTATATGCTGAATACCAAACCTCGGCATATTGAATAATTCCTGATTGAGATGTAGTAATTATTAATCCGAATGAAGGATTGGTAGCAGTAGGAAATTGAGCAGTTACTACAGGTGCAGGAACAGTTCCAAAGAATGTTGGGTCGCCAATGCCTGTATTAGGTGCAGGAGTAAATTGAGTTACATTGACATCATCATATACAGATGGATTAAATTCTGTCAAATTTAGCTTAACAATTACAGCACCATCATCTGTAAATGTTTGTGATAGCTTTACTATTCTAAATAACTTGCTCACCCATCCATAATTGCTATTGGTTACAGTTACTACATCACCCGCATCCAATTCAAGACCAATAAAGTTTACATCTACTGCTACTTGTAAATCTTCACGACCAGATTTAAGAATGCGATTAGCCAAATATTGAGCAGTAACACTATTATTTACCAATGGCAAACTTAAAGATACTTTATTAACAGGCTCATTAGGATATAAAAGTCCGGGTGCTATTTGTGCCAAATCAAAAGTGGTAGATGCAAAGGCATCTTGATTTGTAGAATCTGGAAATTTACATTCCACAACATTGTAAGAACCTGCTATATCTAAAGGCGAAATAGTGATAGCAGAAATCATATTGCTATCATTAATATTCATTGCCACGCTATATGTTGGGCTTTGAACAATGACACCCCATTTAGCAGATACTTCGTTATATTTAAGTAAGCAATCACAGCAAGAAGTCATGTCTTGCAAGTTGTCCATAATAGAACGATTCATATCTATAGTTCCATTAAACTTAAATCTTGGTTGAGTATCAGGAAAACCACCATAAGTTGTATAAGAGAAAGTTTGATTTGAATAAGTGGTTAATGCGGCAAGGCTTGTTGTGTCGATCTGACTAAGTGGTATAGATGCACCATAACGAGTATTAATCAAATAATCATAAAAACAATCGCCAGTATTTGTGCGACTATTTGTTATTTGAAACTTAGTTTGTTCAATACCACGAATATTTGCTGATTGACTGTAAGTTAGTTTAATAATGGCAAATGCACAATTAGTCATTAATTTGTTTGCATCCCATTGGTAAATCAATGCAGGATCACTCATAACAGTAATTGCACTACCTGTACCTCTTGCAGGAGTATTAGACCCATTTGGGTATAACCATATTTGAATACGATTGTTTACAGTATCGTCTGTAATACCTGTAGATTCATCAAGCAATCCTGTTACTTGCGAACTTGTTGGACTAGCAAATATTACCTTTTTACCGCCATAATAAATATCGCCAAATGTAATCGTGTCAGGAGTTTGCCCTGCATTTGTATTTGTTACTTCACAAATTGACAAAACATAATAAAGGTTTTGATTGTCAGAAGTAATGCTAAGATCAGTAATTGTGCCACCAACAAAAGCAGAGCCATAAACTACAGGCAATTTGTTATCAGTTTGTGGTGGAATTTGTTGTCTATTGCCGGGATTTGGGCTTGACCCTGCACCATAACCACTATCAGGTTGAGATTGACTAAAAAATGCTTTTGATACAACTGCGGCAACAACCATATTAATTGCAAATGCTATAGTAGCAGTCCATGCACCAAATACTGCCGCACCACCCAAAGCGGCAACAATGGTTGCACCAATAGCAAACGCAGGTAACGAAAAAGTTACCAACGATATTGCTAATATAAGTTTATTGAATCCAAGTTTCATCTAATTTATTAAACCCAAATTTGTCATACTTTATGTTAGGACTGCTTACCATTTTGGCTATGGTAAATAACTTAATTCTGCCTTGTTCTTTAAGTTGTTTACCATAATCAACATATTGTTTTAGCAATCTATACCCTATTGTTGTATTTCTATACTCAGGCTTTACATACCAAGCCAATTCATACATCTGAAATGTTCGATCACACCAAGCTGTATGGGTAATCAAAGCCATTATTAATCCTTTGCCTTCTTCTAAAAATATAATTCCTTGTCCTGCCAAAATGTTATCAAGCAATTTATTCCAATAAACTACATTATCTAAATGCTTGTATTGCTCAATATTTGCTTCTGCTCTAAACAGTTGCATCATTTCTATAACTTGTTCTTTGTCGTATTTTGTAGCTTTTCTAATCATTACGAATTAGGGCTTGCACCCTTACCAAAGTAGTAATTAATGTTTGTTACAAATGCAACACGATTCATGCTTGTATCACCGGGGGCAAAGAACTGCCATGAGTTGTCATTGGTATATCGACCTGCAATACGATTCTTTAAGATTAATTGAATTGAAGATGCCGATACAGTAATTACGCCAACAAATAATCGTATTTCTTCCATCCATTGTTCGCTAATGGAAAAAGAATTAATGTAGCCATTAAAGTATTGATACAAACCGCCTTGACCACCAGTAGTAATCAATGCACCATTAGTATCAAAAAAACCTTTCCATGCTTCTATTTGACTGCCTTTAATTTGCTGACCTAATACAAAACCAAGCATAGCAGTATCAATACCTACAAGGGTAAATGTGGTTTCGTTAGCTGTTGATTTAATATCACGCTGAACATCGCCAACACGAACCAACTGACCTAACGCATTAAATGGTTGTGCATCTACTGCAGATACAGTAATAGAAGAAGCGGCAGTAGAAAACCGATATGTGCCACTAGGGCTTGTAACTTTTACAAAATCGGCATATCGTATATTGTTTGTATTTTCTACAGGTGCTATTACTTCACTCATAGTACGCTTTCAAATGCTTGAAAATTACCTGACCATTGAATAAAAGAATCATTAGTCATTGGCACTAAAGTATAGGTAGGGTATTCCCTTAGTATTACAGGAAAAGTTGTTCCCGTATAAGATGAACCACCTAAACTAATAGTTGTTCCGTATTGCCCAATAACCGCATTAACAGGGCTTCCTAGCGTTGCAATTAAATTCCGATGCACAGGTATATTAACTGTAGAACCACCGCCTCTAGTTACATCTGCAGTCGCTATATAGGCATATCTGCCAACTTGACAAAAATCGCCTGCTTTAACAATAAAAGAAGAAGAAGAAATGGCAGGCAAAGAACCCAACACAAGTGTTTTGTTTGCAGAACTGGTTTGCCATTGGCAAGAAGCAATTTGACCACTAGTCATATCGCCTTGATAGCGTATGTAATTGACCCATCCTGTAGTGCCAAAATTAAGATATTGCTCTAAGGCTTTATCAGGAATGCGCAAAGCATTTAAAACAGTACGATTTTGACTGTATAACAGATAGTTTATTGGCTTCATTTCAAAAGCAAATGGAACTACAGTTTGTATTTCGCTAGTGCTAATACGCTGATTTCGGCTTACCATTTGACCAATAAACCGATGGTCATTAATGCCTACCGATTCGCTAATTGAAAGTATTGTATTTAAACTCATAATTACCTAGATGTTGGAATTGATCTAGCGGCAGATTGATGCGCTGAATAAATAGCCATTTTATTTCTAGCCAAAAATTGCGTAGCAGATTGTGTATCAATGGCAGACATATTTTCAATGTATGGTCCGTTATAAACAACTTGTGGTTGAGAACCAATATAGTTATTCATTTGTTGATTTGGAATAATTGTTCCGGCTGTTTTGGGAACAAATAATTCTGGTCCATTTTCACCAACAAGCGTTGGACCATTAATATATCCGCCGTCTGCGGCAGTCATTAATGAAGTAGGCGGTCCAACAAATCCGGGACTTGCTTCATTCATTGATCTAACGCTTGAGTTAAATAAACCGCCTAAAAAACCACCAGCACTACTTAATATTGAAACAGCCTGTGCTTTTAATTGAATTTTTATTAAATCTTTAATAACACTTAATGCAAAATCACTAAATGAAAGTTTTCCATTTTCTACAAAATTATCTATTGCTCGATTCATTGAAGAAAATACAGAAGAATTTACAGATTTAAGAATATCAAATTGTTTTCCATAATTAATAACTCCTTCTCTAGCTTTGCCAAGTTCTTCTTGTTGTTTGACAAGTTCTTCCTTGGTTGATTCATCAAGTTTGCTATTACGCATAATGCGAGCAATTTCTTCTTGCGTTTTAAGTCTTGCTTCTGCAATTTTTAAATCATATTCGCTAATAAAAATATTATTTTTGTATAACGATTGCTTTTGGCGTTCTTGGTCGATTGACAATTTTTCAGTAGCTTGCCTATCTTTAAAGACAATATTTTCTTGGCGAACAATTTCAGCTTTAGCCTGTTCTGCTCTAGCAAATTCCTGAATATTTTTGTCGGAAATGTTTTTTAAACGCTGTTGTTGAAATACACCGCGTTCTTCTTCATTAAGCCTTAATTGTTCAGAAATATATTCTTGAATGCGTTTTGCATATTCAAGTTCAATTCTTTCTAGTTGATTTAAACCTTTAACTCTTTCGTTAAATTGAGTTTCTACAATAATTTTTTGATTTTCTTCCGCCAAAGAACGATACTTAGCAAGGCCGCCTGCCCTTTCATAATTTTCTAATTCTTGCTGTTGTTTGGTTTTTTCTATTGATTTTTGACGAGTAGCATCTTCTTCAGATTCTAATTTTTTTCTTGCTTCTTCATATGCTTTTACAGTTTCATCAAATAATTTTTTGGCCCTATCTTTTGCCATTGGGCTAAGATTTTTTTGCAATGCATCAGAAGCATCAAGCATTGCCTTTCTAAGGTTTTCAACTGTTTCTCTGGTTGTGTCTTGACGACCAATAGACAATAAATAATCCCAGAATGAACTGGCGGCATTTTTTGTTGCGCTATATGCCTGTTCTAAAAATCCAAGTTCTCTAGTCTGTCCTTTAAAACTTGCGCTTAATGCTTCAGCAGTAATACGAATAGCTTCTTGTGTTTTACCTTGCAAATTTAATGCTTCAATTTGCTTGTATTGCTCAAGAGTTAAAAAACGATATTGATCGTTAAGGCGTTTTGCCGCGCCTGCGCTTCCATCAAAATTAGGTATTAAATCTTTTGCTACTTGACCTGCGGCTTCGCCAGACAGCTTTGCAACCATGGCAATTGCCTGACCAACTGCAAACATAGATTCTTGCGTAAACTTGCCAGACGATACAAGCTGTCCAAATATATCTTTAGAGCTTCCTATTGAAACATTGCTAACTTTGCTTAAAGTAGCTACTAATGAATTAAAAGTTCCTGCTGTTACGCCTGCATAATTATTAGTAAGAATTAAATCATCGCGTAAGCGTTCAAATTCTTCCCGGCCCTTAAATGCGGCAAACGCCAAAGTTCCCATGACTGCGGCAAGGCCGCCAACGACAACTCTGGTGGCTGTAAATACCGACTTAATGGCATTAAACAAAGGAACAAAACCGCCAAACTGATCTCGTAACTGACCGCCCTGCTGAATTAAGATAATTAAAGGATTTTGACCACTAACTAAGCCAGTAACGATGTCAGTTGTTTGATAGCTAAGAGCCGCAATTTGCTGTTGAGTAAGTTTTGCTACGCCTTCGCGCCCACCCAACATACCAATGGAAGCCCCCTTCATCATTTCGGTATTGGCCTGACGACTTGCTTTTGTTAAGTTGTCATAAGCTGTGGCCTGCTCATAAAGCTGTTGTTTGCGTAATGCACTTGCTTTCTCAAACTTGCCGCCTGCCAAAAATTCACGCTGAATCTTTTCAGCCATGGTAACTTCACGACCATAATCTTTAATGGCATAGGCCAAGCGTTCAATTTCGCGCTCTGCGGCATTATTTTCTTTTTTTATTTCTCTGGCTAATTTGCGATTTTGTTCAATAGCTAAATCGACATCTTTACTCCATTGAGCAGTATCAATGCCAAGAACTACGCCTAAACGAGCAATATTTTGACTAGCCATTATAAAATGCCCTTTTTCTGCAACTTTTTAGCATATGCAGGAATTAAGTAAGATAATTCAGATTTTAAATTATTTAACACATCTTGAATAGCATCTTCAAAGCCTGATCTAAGAAATGGTTGTGCTGACATTTTAGCTGTGCCAAATTCATTAGCCAAAGAAACTGCCGACTTTTTAACTGAAAGAACTCCAATAACCGCATCAGATTCATTAACAAAATAAGATAGCTTATCTTTGTTATTAGGAACTCTAGCATCAATTCGCATGGTTTCTTTCATATGGAGTCCATACGGATTAGGCGGTCCATAAGCCGCTTGTGCATAAGCAGAATTATAAGCAGGTGCTAAGGATTCTTTAACCGCTTTAATTAATGTATTCCTAACCACCAAATCAGCGCGATAGGCTTCACCAAGCTGTTTAAGCTGTTTTTCAAACTCTGCAAACCCTTCAAGTTTAAATTCAGCCATTTAAAATCCTTTTTGGCGCAGATGGTTTAGATTGAATGTAGCTTATTAATGCGTTTTGTGCGGCTTGTTTCTTTTCTTCTTCAGTTGGTGGTGGAACAATATAATCATACGATGTGGGAAGTATATCTTCCATTTTATAGGCTTTTGCTTCTTTTTTGAGTTTAGAGTTTAAGTTACCTGTAGTTAAGGCACTAAGGGCAATCAAGATGGATTTTTCACCAATCATTCCATCGTGTAGCATTATCTCTATGTTTCTCATGTCATCAGAAGGTATATTGTCGGGATACCCACCATGAGCATAAACATAAGCCCTAGCTTGTTGGCGAATATCCCTAATTAGTTTTTTCGGGCATCCTTGTATCCGGGTTGTATTGCTTCATTAATCTTTTCTACCAACTCCAATTGCACCTGTAGTGGAAATTCAGAATTAATTTCTTCATATGTTAAATCTGCCAAAGAACCTGTTTGCGGAACTAACAATTTAAAATATTCGGTAATTCTGTTCTCCATTTGCAATACAGATACAACAATTTCTTTTGTGGACTTACCATCAATGACTACATCACCATCTTTTACTTCTACTCCTGCAATTTCTGTTTCAGTTAAAGCAGAAGTCATTTTTTCTAATCTGACTTTAACAATTTCCTGATCGACTTTAGCAATTCGTTCAACAATTGCATCTAATTCGCTACTTAATGGAATATTTACTTTAAATGTATGCCCATTAAGTTCAAATGATTTGGTTTTAATTGCGGGTGTTATGTTTAATGATTCAAATAATTTGGTCATACTGGATCGCCCTTTATTATTTTGGAATATATTTTATTGTTAAGTGAAATTACATAATCGACAATTTCTTCTGGCGACATTTTGTAGCCATGAATTTTTGCCATCTCATAACACATGAAAATTCCAACAATCTTTTGCTGTTGGAAGCCAAACCATGCTTTGTTCCCAGTTTGCGACTGAGTTACTATAAATGCTAATAAATCATCTGAATTTTTTATATCTATCATATTAAAAAGCCCCCGAAGGGGCTTGTATTAAGAGTTAGACCAACCGTAAGAATTGCCGCCTACAGGATGAATCGTAAAAATAAATTTACCTTCAGCCGATGGCGACATATCCCATTGCAATCCACCTACACGACCATTAAATGCATAAGCAACGGTATCTTCCCCGTCATAAACAGCAATTACATAGGTACGAATAATTGTGCCGTTATATCCATCGCTACGCATTAACAATTGTGCTAAATCAGCAGGATTCCAAGCCGCAGTAATGGTCAAAGAAGTTACTTGATTTTGCGTAGTAATTTTTGCACCAGTTCTAGCACCAGCTACAGAATAAGCGGCAAATGCATCATCAGCACCAAAAGCAGGAACGGCTTCTACAGGAATTTGCAAACCAAGAGTTCCAACACCGCCAGCAGAAGTTCCAACAATATCTTCTACTTTATCAGCCCAAACAGATAAATCTGAATCAGATAAAGGCGTTGGGTTGTCAGCACCTTGACACCATAGGGTCGCAACATAACCGGGTAAGACTTTATTAATTAATGCCATTTTAAATACTCCATAAAAAGTTAATAAATCTTATCTTATGCTGGAACATCAATAGTGCAATCCATAAACACTTGATGCAAACCTAATTCATTATCATAACTATTGTATAACCAAACTACATCAGCTTTTGCTATAAAAAAACCATTGTTATCAGGGTCGCCAAACATACCCGAATATCCATGTAAGGATTGTAGTATATCGTTGGACAAATTAAAAGTATTAGCCATTGACTGTCCAAATACTGACATTTGAAAGGTTGGCCTATCAATGCCTTTATTACTTTGTGTTTGTCCGGTGTAAACAGGCTGATGAACATCCCTTAGTTGCCATGTCAAAAATAAAGGCTCTTTAGCGTAATTTCGGTTGAAATTGGCGTAAACGGGGGTTGGCGTTACAATTCCTGAAAGCTGAAATTGAATTGCTTTGGCATAATCTACAGGGTTTAATTGGGTCGTCATACAGGCGTATCCGGTGCATTAAAGTAGCATAAGAATGTAATGCTCATACGATCATTGGATTCCATTACATCGGTTATACGCCAATCTTGACCGCGCCATGTAATGCTAAACAAATCTTGGTCATCGACAATCGATTTGATGTTCGGTGTGTAATTAAATGTTAAGTTTACTAAATCTTGATAAGCGCGATAACGATCAGCAATACGCAAATTGTTTCTAACATCGTGAACAATTGCTCGGCTGGTAAACCAAGGGCTAATTGTGGTCGTATATTGACCTAAATCATCAACTGAATTAGTTACATTATTAATCGTAACATTTTCATAACGAGCAATAGCCATTACATCACCAAAGGTTTATAAGGCCGCAATAATTGTGCAACTCCAAATGGTATTTCTTTTAAACCAATGTTTCCGGCAACCGTATTACTGCGATTGTTGTATAAATGAGTTAAGAGAAGTAAACCAGCCTGTTTAATTACTGGATACTGAGCAAGTGGATTTGCATTAGTCGTAAATTCGCACACTATTGGGGAAGTCATAATAGTGTTTACTTCCGATGGCAAACCAGATTGAATAATTACTTTATTTCCAGTAGGATCATAAAAATATTCAGTTTTATTAATTTCTACAAATATGGGCGGCACATCACCGTTCCAATAACCAACTGATTTAATGGTTACGCCCTTGTTATTACGAAAATCTTGAGAAACCTCTGGCAAATCCAATGCCATTTGCGTTCCAGTTGTGTTTGTAGCCCCATAGTAGGCTTTATAGGTAACTGGGAATATCGCCATACCCAAATAGTCCTCAATCGCCATACGAGTTGCCAATTCAAGCCCAATTAGGTATTGATCTTGGCTTTCGTCTTGGAAAAGATTTAATTGCTGTGTAATCTCATCCAAACTAAGCCAAGAAGTAAGAATATCCCTACTGGTTTGTTCAACCTTTTCGTAGCTATAAGGATTACGACTTGATCCTAAAAAAGGACCATTAATCAGGTAATCGGTTGGCATAAACTATCCTTTAAGCTGGACCAACTAAACGAACTCCAGCAAACACATCACGAATGGTTGAGCAAACACGCTTTTCGGCAAAAAGATAAACAAAACCGGGGGCGGTTTGATCGAAACGCTTAATGTTCATTGCTTCACGATCAGCAATGGTTAGGAATCTTGACCAATCAGCAAGGTAAACAGGATATTTGCCTGCGCCAGTAACATCCATATAAGGATTAGGGATAACCCTATGTCCAAAAATATAAATTACTGCACCACCATCATCATCGCCAACTTCAACAAATACTGGCGAACCACCTGTGCTTGCTTTTTGCTTACGCAAAGCATTAATTGTGGTTGGATGCATAACCCAAGCAGTTGATTCTTGGAAAAGATATTGTGCTGGTAATGCGCCCATTAAATTAGTCAAATCGTCATAAACGACAGCAGTATTGGCGGCCTGTGCAACTTGCAAAACAGTATGCCGACCATTAGTAATACCAGAACCATTAGTGCCAAATGATGCGGCAGAAGTTGATCCGGGATACGAATTTAAACCACGCAATCCAGAAGTTCCACCATAAACAGTAGTAGTAGAACCAGCTTGATCGTTATTAAACATCATGGACTGTGCTTCAACTTGAGCAAATTCCAATGCCAAGTCCATTTCTAGGGTTGGCTCTAAATTATCAATATCAGAAAGGATTGCTGTACGAACAGGCAATACAGCATTGACTACACGAACAGGCAATTGCCAAAAAGCGGTTGCTTGATTGGGAGTGCCTTCATTAGTATTAATTGCATAACCCCAAGGATTGGTTGCATCCTGAGAATTACCAGTTTTTACAACAAACGCTTCATCCGATCCAATAGTAGCAATTTGTCTTGCTACTTGTCGTAATGGGTTTGCCATACGCAATGATGCAAATGCATCATCATAAATTACACGACCACCTACTCCTGAACCCGAACCAGTCAGGGCAGATGCTTCTTTAAGATTTACAGATGCTTCGCCTTCGACTAAGGCTTTTTTGATAGATTCAAGAATTAGGCTCATATTACATTCCAAATAAGGTTAAAAGGGGGGGCTTTCGCCCCCGCCTTTACTTAGGGTGCTACTGTGTATGCAGTAGAACGATAACGAATGATAGCGAAAGGATCAACAACAGAAGTTGCCAAACGCTTCTCACCAAAGAAGGTGATAAAGCCGGGCAAAGTCTGATCGTATCTACGCATAATCATGTTTAAACGATCTACGATGGTATGACCACGCTGAAAATCACCAAAATACATTGGATATACGCTGGTAGTTGCGGCAGGCGCAGACAACAGCAATGGGTTGTCCAAGTATGCGTTGGCTACAACATCAAAGCCAAGCAGTTTTCCAATGATGCCATCTTCGCGAGCAAGACCATCAACATAAATTGGGCGGCCTTGATCGTCAGTTAAACCACGAATTGCAGAAAGCATTTGTGGATTAATGATGAACTTAGCAGTTGGTGTCCAATATTGTTGTGGCAAGCTATAAATAAAGTTCACAACATCTTTATATGTAGCTTCATTGGTTGTGCCAACAGCGTTGGGGGTAATTTGGTCATAAGTTGCAATGTCATGCAAACCAGAAGAAGAACCAGTACCACTAGAACCAAAAGCGGCAGTAGAGATAGTTCCACCAGTATAGGTTGCATTAGCACCACCGTATTGATTCAAACCACGCAAACCATTGCTACCACCATAAGGCAAGGAAGTTGCGCCTTGGTCGTTGTTTTGAATCATAGATAGGCCTTCTTGCTGACTAAATTCAGCAAGCATATCGCTAACTACATTGCCTTCTAAACCATCGATGTCATCCAAAGCGGCAGTACGGATTGGGAACTGAACATTCAAATCTTGCAAGGTAAGTTGCCAGATATTTGTATCTTCAGTAGTTGAAGCACCGTTGTTCTGAATCGCATAACCCCATGCCGCACCAGCATTGCCAGTTTTAGCACGAAACTGATAGGTTGCGCCTTCAGTTGCAACTTGACGGCTAACACCGCGCATTGGGTTAATTAGACGCAAAGAAACAAACACAGGATCGTAAGCAGTACGACCACCAACGCCAGCACCAGAACCAGTTAATGCAGATGCTTCTTTCATATATGCATCGTATTGACCTGCATCTTCAAACATTTTGAGTTCTTTTTCAACCTTTGCGCCACCTTTGTAAAAATCGCGCAATTGCTCTTTAACAGAACGATTTACTTCTTGGCTGATAGATTTGTAGGTCTTGATTACAGGAGTTGCGCCCATTTCGCTTACTTTGGCTTCCAAAGCGGCTACTTTTTCAGCAAATTCAGCTTTAGCGGCTTCAACAGTTTCAGCAACTTGAGCCTTTACTTCGTCAATCTTAGCAACATTAGTTGCTTCAATTGCGTCTAGCTTTTCAATAACTTCTTTCATAATAAATCCTTTATTTAATGCGTTGAGATAATGCTTTCAACAATTCTCTTTGCTCAATAGCTTTAAGAATTGCATCAGCTTCTTCTACCACCGCTTCAGGCTCACTCTGATTAGGGGCAACTTCATTTAGTTTAGGTGCATCACGCACTTCTAAAACTTTCTTGAAGATACTAGATGCGGTGGTCGCATCTTTTCGGCTAACTCCTGCTTCACGCAACAGTTTTTCCAAACTTCTTGGGTTTAAATGCCCTTCGGCATCAAAACACTCTAATTTTTGAATATTGGCTTCTGGGTTATTAGGGTACATAACCACACTAATTTCTTTTAGGCCGCCTTTGGTAATTTGAAAGTAACCTTCATCAGAATCATCGTCAGAGGGGTTTCCATCGGCATCAACCATCATGGCTTCATCAGCATACGCGCCAACAGAAACACCTCCAAACATCATTGGAGATTCCTTAAGAACAGAATAAACATCTGAACCGCCAACTGTATTCATATACAGCTTGCCTTTTGCTGTCATTCCTTCTTCATCAAAATTAATTTCATCCCATTGACCGATTGGCATACCCATATCGTTATGGTTAAGGAACATAGGCAAAGGTTTGCCAGCTTTGGCAAATTCGTCAGCCCATTGAGCAAAACCTTCAGGCTTATAATTAAATTTGCGACCATCTGCGCCTTCTCTTGCGCCCCAAGTCGTAGCCCTAGCTTCGATCTTTCCTGTGGGATTTTGGGCTTCGTCTGCCGACTGCCCTAGTTGAACTTGTGCTTCGCAAATCAGAAGTAAATTTTTCATTAATAACCCCATTGTAAATAGCCTGATTATTATCTTGTATTTTTGGGGATTCTTCTACATTTTTAGGTAGTTTAACATCACTATCTTTAATCTGTGAAGATAGTTTATTAAGTATTTTATGTAATATATTCATTATTTGCCAATATTAATCTTGCGTTTTTGGTTGCCGCCACCACCTCCAGTATCTTGTGGCGAACTTCCCGGCAATGGTTTGGAATTGTTTAATTTTGCTACTAATTCATCGTTTCCGTCAATTTTTGGCATATTTAGATATTCCCTAGCTTCATTGGGGGTCATAATCCCGCCAGCTACACCAGCATTGACAAAGTTCATTTGATCTAAAGGCGCGCCCTTTAAAAAGTCTTTGGTATCAAAACGAATACAAAGATTTGGGTAGCCACGCAACAAATGATGATTTAATTTTTGCTCTACATTAATAACCATAGGATACATAGTCGTTTTATAGAACTCATCCAGCATGGTTTGGGTGTTATTGTATTTTTGGTCAGCAATACCTAACATTGCTGGCGGAACACCAAATAATCCACAAATCCGCTTCATTGTTTGTATTTTGAGTTGGGCGCACTCGGCATCTTGCAAGGTTAGCATTTCTAAAGGGACATATTTCATCCCTTGATCCAGCAACATTCCTTGGCCCGGCTTGCTTAAATCAGTATTACGACTTCCAGTCATGGATGCCCACGCTTCCTTTAGTCTGGCGGCAATTTCTTTATATTTAACATCCGGAATAACTTGTTCAGTAACAAACATTCCTGTCGGTTTTGCACCATTTTGCATAATAAAATTTGCATAAAGGTCAATATCTTGATCTAAGGCAACTAATTCTGTAGCCAAAATGCCTTTGTTAAAGCCTGCCGAGCCTTGCCAAGCGGCTTCTTTAATATGCATTACTTGGTGTGCTGATAAGGGCTGATTTTCATTAAATCCATAACTAGGAGTAGAAAGCCGATAAGAAGGATAACGGGCAGGAGTAAGCTGAACTGTAATAAGCGTAGCATCCAAGTTATACATTTCAAGAGGAGTTTGCATTGGATCATCTTGATTTTTTCTCCACCATAAAGTAAAGGTTTCGCCAGCCAAGTCTTGCCACATGGACCATTGATACCAAAATTCGTATTGGCTTTCAAAATTATTGGGATTTTGCAATAAGTTCAAAACTTGTTTGGCTTTGGTTTTATCTCTTGTGCCAGCCTTATCGGATTCAAGAGCATTAACAAAAGTGCCATCATCCGATTTATACATAACTTTAATTGGTAGTTGAGCCAATGACCTAGCCTTTACTCCTACGCAAGCCATAACGGTAGAATTGCGCGAAAGAACCGACATATCGACAGTTCTGCCTGCCGCAGTAGTGCTAGATGTGGTTACATACAACAATTGCATACCGGGCGTTTGTTTGCCGGATGCGCCTTGATAAATGATGTTATTACCAAGTTGGGTTTGCCCAAACATGGTATTAGATTCTTTTTGTGCAGTATTTTTACCCTTGAAAATATCTAATATTCCCATGTTTTTCTCCCAAATATTTACTTATTCTACCTAAAAACTTCTGAAACCGAAACTATTTGATATAAGTGGATTGTCCAATGCACAATGAAAGGCCATAATCATTGCAATAATGCCATCAACTTTTGCAGATGGATCGGCTGAGTTTTTGCGTATTTTAATATTGTTATTAACATCTACATAACATTCGCAGTTGCCCAGTTGCCAAGATACAAATGGATCGTGGTCATGCCAGATCGATTTATTTAAAATTAACTTTTCCACTTGTTTAGACGGATTGTTTAAAACCGCCATTCCCTGCCCAATTTTCTTAACTGGCAAACCATGTTCATACAGTTTACTAACCAATGCAGAAGCGTTCCATGCATCAAAACCAATTTCTTTGGCGTTATATAGCTGTGCTTGCTCTTTAATATAGGCTTCAATTTCTACATAATCCGCTACATTGCCCTGTGTTAATTTAAGTGAATCTCTTTCTTTGGCTTGCATAAATATTGGGCGATAATGCGTTGGAATTAAATCAATACTTTCTTCTGGCAAGAAAAACTTAAACTGAGCATAGAATTTTTCATCAGAATAACGATGCAAGGTGCAAACAGCGTTAAGGTCGCGAGTAGCCGCCAAGTCAAATGCAATAAATGTCGCTTCTGGCTGTTCTTCGGGTTTACCCCTAGGAGATTCATCCCATTTAACTTTGTCAATCCATGCAGAATTAGCTGAAACCCAAACATTAAAAGTCTTACATAGCAATTCATTAATCGCAGAAGGCTTAGATTGGGCTTCCATGACACGCTGTTGAATGGCTTCTTCATTAATAGAAATGCCATGCATAGGATTAACTTTTGACCAAGTTTTAGGGTCTTTCCAATCATCCCCTTCATCCAATCCATATAACAAACCAAACCATCGAGGATTATCTTCGGCCTGTCCATGCAACATAGCTTTTAAATATTGCATATTCTCAAAAAATAAGGTTTCTTTAGTAAAGCTGGCTGTCGTAATGTATATACGCAAAGGATTCTTTCGGGCCACCATACCTGAGTTCATCACTTCAATTGAATTGCGTTCAGTAATTTGTGCCGCTTCGTCAATAATAGATACGCTAGGATTACGACCATCTCCGGTTCGCTTACTATCGCGGCTCATGGCCTGAAACTTACTTTGACTGTCATTCGCCTTTTTTATTTCGTGCCGATAAACCTTATATTGATTAGCAAGAATTGATGGCAGTTTTTCAATAATTCCTTTGGCGGTATCAAACACAATGCTTGCCTGAGTTCTGTCTAATGCGGTGCAATATACTTCACCACCAACTTCACCAAAATTAAGTTCGTATAAGGAAATAATTGCAATCAGGGTGGACTTGGATGCCTTACGCGGAATGAACAAAATAACATCTTGCACCATTCGTATAGTTGGGTCTTTCTTATCTCTAAACCCATAAATGGCACAAATCAACATAATCTGAAATGGCATTAATTCCATTGGCTCGCCTGCCTTTGGCCCTTTAACATGGCGAACTGATTTAGCAAAAGTAAGGAAATGCGTTACAGGTAACGGATTAAATTCCCATCGCCATTCCTTGTTTTCTAATTGGTTAAGGAATCTTTGACAGGCTAATTGAACATCTTTGCAAACATTAATATTCCCGTTTGCAACATCGGTGGCGTATTTAACGCCATCTTCCCATTTCATGCGTATTTAGGACCTTCTAACAATTCTTCCAGTTCAGTAGGCGCATTTGATTTCTTTGGCCTTCCATTAGGAACTAATCCTAACATTGTTAAAAGTTGCATAACCCTAGCTAAAGCAGTATCTCGAACTTTTTGATTTGGGTTTGGCATCCTTGCGCCATTATTGGCATACTCAATCAAATCTTCACTTTGCAAGGCTTTAGTTGCCTTAACATAGGTTTCCATTTGATCGGTTAGCATTGACACCAAATGTTGATCGAACTTGACTTCAATACCGTAAGCATCAACCATAGCTTTTGTTACCTGCTCGGCAAATTTTTCCCTGCTCCAAGTATCGGGCTTTTCCAGCCATTCAGCTAAATTAGCTTCAACTAAACGCAGATGTGCAATTTTTGTGTCCATAAAATTATATTAACACAATTTAACAGGGGGGTGGTAGGGTTACCCCCTATGAAAATTTAGC
>JAHEYD010000042.1 GCA_023251795.1 Nitrosotalea sp.
CCAGACACGTGATCGTGATCAAATCGGTTTCTTATATAGTGTTAGATTATCGGATAATTTTTCTAATTAGACATTAAATTGATAAATTCTTTCAAACTTGAAACCAATTATCGATAGTTATTTAATACGAAAATACGACGTGAAATTATCCCACGCTAGCTCAGCCTGGTAGAGCTTCCGGCTGTAGTGGTTGGCTTTTGGCTAACTGATGTCAGCCTATCAGGCTTACAGAAACCGGGTTGTCGCAGGTTCAAGTCCTGCGCGTGGGACCATAACATAAAATTCAGTACATAAGTATAGAATTAATGCTAGACTAAATTTGGTCAAATTTAGATATAGTAGATCAAAAAATTATTGCTAAATCAAAATGCAAAGAACTCCATCAAAAGAAATTACATGGATTGGAAATATGGGTCTTGATGTTTCTAACAGAACAAAAAAGGTTTGTTTTTATTTTTAATTTAATATTGTCGCGTGTCCCCTTCTAAAAGGCCTGCTCCGCCATGCAGTCTGTCAATGTGTTTGGAGAGCGCATTCTTGTCATCAAATGGAGATTCGCAGTAAGGACAGACAGCCTTTGCAGTACTCAAGTCCTTTACATATTTGACAGCGTTTGGATTTATGATGCACATTGGTGCACCTTCAGTAAGAGAATCTACTGTTGACATTGATGCTTTTTGCACATTTTCATAGATACTTGCACGTTTCAAAATTCCCAAAATAGAAGAACCCGTGCTTACAATTATTTGCTTTATGTTGTATTTGTCCATGTAGTTTAGAGCGTCTTGAAGAGTTGAATTTGGTGGAAGGCTGTAGACTGGACTAGACATTATTTCTCGCAGTTTTACTTTGTTTAGTGACAGGTTTTTTGCCGCTACCTTAAAGAGTATATCTGATTTACTCACTATACCTATTGCTTCTCCTTGATGTGAGATTAAGACAACTTTGGCGTTTTTTTCTTGCATTTGATTTATGGCATCCAAGACAGTCTTTTCTCCTTCCATTATCACTGCGTCAGTTTCCATGATTCTGCTAATGGGCATTTCCAAAAGAGTTCCTACATCTGAGGCAGAAGAAATTTTGCTCATGTAAATTTATTACTAATCTTTTATTTAAATTTTCGAGAAGCAGATTTCATGGACATCAAAAAACGATTTTAAATACATAATGATTAAGAATTTGAAAAATAATTTATCGCTTATCACAATTTATGGGTTTATCACTGCACGCCCAATAATTTTTCCTTGCTTTAGATCACCCAATGCAGTGTTTACGTCACCAAGCGAATATCTTTTTGATACTATTGGATTTATTCCGCCTTTTTTTGCTAGTTCAACCAACTCTACCAGACTTTTGTAGTTTCCAGTATATGCCCCTTGAATTGTGATCGCTTTTAGCGGAATTGTTGGAAGTACAATTTCTGCAGCGCCTCCAAATAATCCAACAAGTATAAGATTTCCACGTTTTCGCAAAATTGCAAGACCCATTTTTACTGTAGGCGGAGCATTGACAAAGTCAATTACACATTCAGCACCATTGTTATTACATATGGAAATTATTTTTTGTACCGCTTCAGGATCTTTTGAGTTTATTGTATGATCTGCACCAAGTTTTTTTGCAGCTACAAGTTTGTTGTCATCCAGATCTGCACAAATGATAGTAGCTTTTGTAATTGCTTTTGCAATTTGAATACTCATCAGTCCTAGTCCACCAGCTCCAATTATGACAAGAAACTGTCCAGCACTTGCATTGGTCTTTTTTACAGCAGTAAATGCAGTCAGCCCAGAGCATGCAAGAGATGCTGCGCCTTCCAGATCAATGCCTGTTATTTTGATCAAGTATTTGAAATGCGGTATCAATACGTATTCTGCATATCCACCATTTTGAAAAACGCCAAGTGAACGTGGTGCGTCACAGAGATTCTCGTTTTCCGCTTTGCATGCAGGACATACACCACATCCTATCCAAGGATATACCAGAATTTCGTCTCCTATTTTGAACTCTTTTACAGAACTTCCTATTTGAGTTATGGTCCCTACCACCTCATGACCTGGGGTAACAGGAAATTTGACACCTCTATCTGTAGCTTTCAGAAATACTCCAGCGCCTGCATCATATCCACCATCCCACAGGTGCAAGTCACTATGACAGACCCCGACTGCCTTGACCTTTACTACGACTTCGGATTCGTTTGGTTTTGGAATTTCCATATCCTTGAGTTCTAGCGGTTCTTTTGGGGTGACAATCTGGGCCGCCTTCATGGCAGTATTGTTTTTTGTTTAACAATATAAGAGTTGGTTGTCACGCACAGAATAGTGATTTTTTGAACTTCTCCATGTCAATTTGATACTTGCATCGTTTGCAGTATAGCCAGCTGCACGGTTTTAAGATCTTCCATGGAGCATCATATCTGTCATAACACAGACTACCACTTTTACAGTTTGGACATTCAACATGTATTTCTATCATGAAATGCATTTGGAATTTTTTTGATATAAAGCTCAGGCAGGACTGATAAATCATCCATTGTTGACTAGCTCCGGGAATAAAATAGAGCGGTTAGATATTATAAACAAAAAATTGTTTTACATTAGTGAGTCAAGAAAACCCTAATGCAGGCATTTCACAGCCTCCAATCAATGTACTTTTTAATCCAGTCGATGTCTCAAAAAAAGATGTCTGGACAATTGATATAATACAAATTTTGGAACTTTTGATTACAATTCTAAATCAAACAGGAAAAAAGGATCTTCGTGTTGCAGGTATTGCCGCCCTTTCTTCTGCAATGATACACAGGATGAAAGTAGAAAGCATATTTGCGCTCCAAAAAGCAGCAATGGAAAAAAAGCCACTCAAGCAAAGATTAGACATTGACGTAGAAACAATAAACATGCCTTACAGGCATGAGGCTACATACCCTGTTACACTTGATGAGCTTCTCAGTGTACTTGAGAATCTGATAGGAACAATTGCAAATCCGCGCTCAAGCAGAAGGCAGATGCAGTTTGAGCCAGTTGAGGTCCCTGACTTTAATGATTATATCATAGGTCTTGAAAAAATAATCGGCCAGTATGAAGAGCTCATTGTTAACAAGATTCGCTCTACAGGTTCTGGCTCCTTTAAAATGATAGTTTCAGAGCTTGAAACAATTGATGTTGTAAGATGCTTTTTTGCCATACTTTTCCTTGCAAGAGATGAAAAAGTAGAACTAGAACAGTTAGAAAGTGACATCATGATATCATTGGCAAAAGAGAAGTTTACAACATGATCAACTACCGATAAAGCATTCTTTTAAGTACGTTTTGACACAATTTTTTGTAAATGGGTAAGATAGAAAATGATGAGGAGGCAGGCGCAAGGGTTGAAGCGGCGCTTTATTCTGCTGGCAGACCACTTACTGTTGAGGAGCTAATCAGGGCATCTGGAACGGAATCACGAAGCAAGACATTAGCTTTAATGACAAGCCTAGCAAAAAGAACAAAGTCTGCGTTCAAGGCAATTGAGGTTGCAAGCCTTCCTGACGGATCATATGTCTTTCAGCTCAAGCCTGAATATAATGCCATAATTAGAAAATATGCATCAAAACCACTACTACCTAATGCTACATTGAAGACGTTATCATATATCGCATACATGGAGCCCATTTCCTCAAAACAATTAGTTGAGATACGAGGTTCTGGTGTGTACATACACCTAAGGCATCTGTATCAGCTTGGTTATATCGAGTACCAAAATGTTGGAAGAATGAAAATCTACACCACAGCAGAAAAGTTCCAAAAGTATTTTGGAGTACAAGGTGGCAAGGACGCACTAAAACAGAAGCTCTTCTCCAAGGTACGAAATGTATCACAACCAATACAGACTCCAGAATCTGCAACACCTGCCAGCCCAACTGCATAGATTTTTAAAAATTTCAATAGATTCATCATATCATAATTATAGAAACAAACTGATCATAGTATAAATTAGAGTCATTTAATGGACAAGATATGAAGAAGTCTGTCGAGAACCTTGCAACTAGTAAGATAACTGGTGGAAGAAGATATCCACTTAGAACTAGAAGAAAATATGAGATCGATAGATATCCGGTAGAAACTTTGTCAGGTCAACAAGAAACCATAACACGCAAAGTGCGCGGCAAAAATTCAAAGACTTCGCTGAAGACAGCAGATTTTGTTAACCTAGCTGTTCCAGGACAAAAAGTAAAGAAGACAAAAATTTTGAAAGTTTTGAAAAACCCATCAAACAACGATTATGAAAGACGCGGTGTCATTTCAAAGGGCGCCATATTAGAAACAGAAGATGGTCAATGCAGAGTAGTGTCAAGACCTGGTCAAACCGGCATAGTTAATGCAATTTTAATAAAGTGATACCATGAAAGATTACGAACATGTCGTAGTCTGGCTTGATTATTTTAACAAAACATTACCAAAAAAAATGGGTAGAAGAGTTTCAAAAGAAAAAAGTGTTTTTGATCCTTCACTTAAAGAATTATCCGATGCCGCAAAAGCTGCAGGTTTTGAGCTAAAGGAAGAAAATGATCAGGTCAGGTTTCCAAGAAGGCCGTTTGTTAGATCAGGGTATATTATTTTGCCAAAAGGAATGTCAAAGTCCAAAGCAATAGCAAAGATTTCAGAAAAACTGGTTGCAAAAAGGGCAAAACAGTCAAAGTAAATAGCTCTTCTAGCTGTAGCTAAAGTAAAGTTGACAGAACTCTATTGATAATGGTATCTAGTTTGAGAAAATAATTGCAGGGGGTCGGCGAAGTTTTGCATTTGGCCAGTAGTGGCAGAGTCATAATCAGATTGACAACGACAGTACGTGATGGCCAACTATTAGTTGATGAAGCTGGTAGAAAAATTGCAAAGGTAACAGAAATGATAGGTCCTGTGGATGCGCCTTATGCATCTGCAACCCCGCTAACAAATAATATCCAAAAATATATCGGGAAAAAAATTTTCATGGAAAAAGAATCCACTGCAGTAAGACCAAAACGATTCAGGGGAAGAAAAAGATGAACACAATAGAATACCAAACACACTGTCCAGAATGTCGATCTGCATTAATTGATGACATTCATAATGGAGAAAAAATTTGTTCTGGCTGCGGTTTGGTTGCAATGGAACAAATGTCAGACTCTGGCCCAGAATCACGATCTTCAAATCCTGAAGAAAGGATGAAGAATTCAAGAGCAACTGGGCAGACAACTTATTCCCAGCATGATTTGGGGATTAGAACTGAAATTGCATTGGGCACAAAGGACTATAGTGGAAAGACAATAAACGTTGAAGTAGCAAACCAGATGTACAATCTGCGCAAGTGGCAGACTCGAATAAGAGTTGCTTCTCCAAGGGAAAGAAGACTAGCAAATATTTTACAAAAGATAGGAGAGACCTGCCAAGCACTGTCACTATCAAAAAATGTGCTAGAGAGTGCATCAATGATCTACAGGAATTTTGAAAACCAGTTTGAAGCAAAAGGAAAATCTGTTACATGCATGTCTGCAGCTACCATATACATGGCCTGCAAACAATGTGATGTTGTAAGATCACTAGACGAGATATGTGCTGCAACTGGAAGCTCCAAGGAACTTGATATGAATGTAAAACTGACAGCAAAATACTACAGAATGCTTGTAATGGAGCTTGGTAATACAATTGCGCCTGTAGTCACTTTAGACAAGTACATCTCAAAGATTGCAAATCTGGCAAAGCTTGAGGTACGTGTTGAGAGACTTGCTGCTGAGATAGCACAAAAAACGCAAGATCACAGCATTGCAGATGGTAAAGCTCCAAACGGCCTTGCTGCTGCGTATCTCTACATAGCTTCAATCCTACTTGGACAAAGCATGTTGCAAAGAGATGTCTCAAGCATAGCAGGAATCACCGAAGTCACTATACGAAACAGATGCAAAGAGATCCTTACTGCCTACAAGATACGTGTTACACTGCGACCTTCGTTAGTTAGGAACTAACCCTTCTCTTCTTTTTGTTTTTCAATTGGATTTTTAGTAGAAAATAGAAGCACGATGTTGATTCAGTTTTGGATGAGATTTGGAAAAAACATTAAATGATATAGTCATAATTCATTCGTAAATGAAAAACTATCAAAAACCATTGTTCGTTGTTTTTACATTGGCAGTATTGTTGAGTGCGCCAAACCTTCACGCTAATGCGATGGAAATGATGGATTCCAAGATGATGGATGGCAAACTGACTAAAACCAATTTACCAATAACAATGCCATTAACCAAAGGTTATGTAAAAGGCTCCGAAGTATTTTACATTTCAACTGAAGCCTCAGACAAGGAACTTGCAGATCATCTTACAAAGCTTACAGGTTTCAGAGTTGCGTACACACCAGCATTACAAAGAACTCCAGCTGATGCACTAGCACAAATTTACGCATTTGAAAATGGAATAAAAGGAGAAGGTCCACTTGGATTTCAACCAAATGTAGCAGATTCCCAACCAGGTGATCTAAACTATAGTCCGTTGTGGGCTGTCAACATTGTAAAGTGGAATGATGATATCACTCCAAGGGAGCTCAAATCACAAACAGAAATTCTTTTAGCACAAACTAATGATGAGCTTACAGTAACACCTTCAGGGTTTGTAGTAAACTGTCCATTTGTCAAGTGGGATGGCGGAAGCTTGCAAGTGCGTGATGATAAAACACTTACAGATGATACTCCATACGGAGGAGGACAGGTTTTAGATATTGACATAGAAAAGATGCAAGTTACGTTTGCAGCTCACCGAGGATTTGGACCTGATGGTTCTACCATATACTATATTGTTACTGATGCATCAAAACAAGATGTTGCAGACATGCTTGGTGTCGTGTTTGCTGAAAGAACAGGTGCAACTTTACTTTCAGGGGCTTCTTCTGATCTTTACGTCTTTACAAACGGAATCAAAGGGAGTGGACCTATGGGATTTCAGGCAAGCATTGGTTCTACAAATGTAGGCGATGAATTTTACAGTCCCATGTGGAGGATTCAGGCAGCAACTTGGGCAGAGCCAGATTCAGCAGACTTTCTAACCATGACTAGCCAGATTACGTCTGCAGCATCAAAAGGTGCTCTAAGTACTGAAGTAGCAGGTGTTGTAGTAAACTGCCCATTTGTAGAACTTGATGAATCAATGATGGATGACAAAATGCACACAATGGATGGGTCCGTTGGAGAACACATGGCTCCACCACTAAAGCAAATGGCTATGGGAGTAGATGCTCATGACATAAAATGTAATGTAGGATTTGAGATCATATTCAAAGCCACAAATGGAATGCCAGCTTGTGTGAAGTCATCAAGTGTTGAAAGATTAATCGAGATCGGATGGGCAGCAAGTCAGGACATAATGACGGAAGATAAAATGATGGAAAAATAAGAAGATTCAAAAAATCTGAACATTCCTTAAAAAGTTGTAGTAATTGAATTTAAATCAGCTAATATCTTTTGATCGGAAAATGCGATCTGTGTGTAACGCGATAATACTGACTAATAGTTTTAAAAAAATTCCCAAAAGTGGTACACAATTTTTATAAATGATGAACCATTTCCCCAAAAGTAGAAAAGCTACGCATTATTTTTATATGATAAATTTTTTGTGATTTTGATGAATTCAAAAACAATCCTTGCAACTTCACTGGCTGCAATCCTTGCAGTATCAATGATCTTTGCAATCGGACAACTTACAACACAACAGGCATTTGCAAGACCCGACCCAGGATTTGCGGTTGGTGATCATGTAATGAAGATAAACCTGAAAGGTGTACCCAATACTACAAACAGGGCTTGTGACGGAAGTAGCAGCAACAACATCTACACTCCATCTGGAACAGATGATGGAACAGCTATTCCAGTAGGACATCAGCACATCCAATGGCATCATGCAACTACAAACACAGTTGTAGATCACTGCACTGAAGCATTAGATGGTGACTATGCCAAAGTAGATTTGATGGATGGACTCTACATCTATACCATAAGGATGCTTGGTCCGCCAGATAGTGCCATTAGATACTGTTCTCAGATTTCAAGTCTGCATACAGTAGTAGTAGTGGCAGGGGATACCCATTGCGTCCTAGACACTTTGGTTGTTAGAGAAAAAGGAACACCAAAGTTCACCATTCCTAAAAATGTCTTCGATGATGCGTTTGAGGACCAAATCTGGAGTCTTGTTGCAAGCGATAAATTCCGAAATGCTCAAATAGACATCTGGGAATTACCAGCTGCATAAATAATAGGGAAAAATCTCCTTTCTTTTTTATTCTATCATGAAGTAAAACTAGATTTTATTTTTCATAGAATGATTCAGTCCATTCTCGCTAAATTATGAAAATGAACGTTATGATTTGTTACAATTCTCTATAATGATAATACATTTTTACTAGATTCATTATTATTTGATATTGGATTATAACAGATTTTGTGACGAAGTCATAGAGACTGATTCAAGAATACGCTATGTAGGCATCTATGATAGCGGCGGATTGTATGGAAAGTTGCGTGAGGGATTGAATTCTTTTCTTGACAAGGAAGAAACTGTAGACTCGCTAGCCGACGTTGTCAAAACATTTGCTAAACGTAAATTGCTGGCTCCAAAAATAGGTTATACAATTTATGCACTTGAAACATATGAAAAAGTAAATCGTATAACTATACCCATTGGCACAAACAGCTTAATTTTGGTAAGTACTGATGCTATCCTTAATCCAAGTGAAATTTTAGATAAAATTCTACAGATAAAAAGGAAATACGGTTTTTAGATCAGAATAGGCTAATAAAACTGAATAATTATTCCACACGACAGTCAATCGAGAAATATCTATTGTAACCAACGTTAGACCAAGCTAATTTTTCGTTGACTTATATACGGAATTCAGACTTTAGAAAAACATGGTCATACTTGAAATCAAGGATCTACATGTATCAAGAGACGGAAAAGAGATACTCAAAGGAGTAAATCTGAAGACAGGTCCAGGCGAGATACATGCCATCATGGGACCAAACGGTTCTGGAAAAAGCACGTTGGCTTACACCTTACTTGCGCATCCAAAGTACCAAGTTACCCAAGGCGACATTCTGCTTGACGGTCAGAGCATTCTTAATTTAACAACAGATGAAAGAGCAAAGAAAGGACTCTTTTTGGCATTCCAGTATCCAACCGAGGTGTCAGGTGTAGGATATTCACACTTTTTAAGAACTGCATACAATGCACTTTCCAAGTCTCTTAGTAGTGAAAAGCGCGAAGTCTTTCTTACTGTCAGAGAATTTCAAAACTATCTAAAGAAAAATCTTGATGCTGTTGGACTAAAGCATGACTTTTTATCAAGATATCTAAACGAGGGATTTTCCGGCGGAGAAAAAAAGAGATCCGAGGTTTTACAGATGGCGGTGTTGCAACCAGTTATCTCAATTTTGGATGAACCAGATTCTGGATTAGACATAGATGCAGTACAATCTGTTGCAAAAGCAATCAGTCTTACTGGAAGACCTGATGCTACAATTATAGTAATTACTCATTATGCAAGAATTCTCAAATTTCTTTCAAGATTAGATTATGTTCATGTTCTTGCAGATGGCAAGGTAATAAAGGAAGGACCAAAGGAGCTTGCTGATGAGCTTGAGCAAAAAGGGTATGGTTGGCTTGGCATACAGGAACCAATCCAGTCGTAATTTTAAATAAAGCTCAAAAGAGACTAGCCACATGTCAGAAGAACGTCAATTTTTTAATTTCTCGTTTTTCAAAGTAGATCCAAAATGGAGGTGGATGGCTGATTTAGCAAAGGAAGAATCAGCAAAAGAAGTTGAAAATATACTAAATCATTCTGGAATAAAGTTCAGATCATATTCTACACTTGGATTAAGGGATGATGCCGAGTTTTTGCTTTGGTTTGCCTCTGATAACATAGAACAGATTCAGGATGTGGTATCAAAAATCTATCTTACTGTCTTTGGAAAATACATCTTTCCAACACACGTGTATCTTTCCAATACAAGGCCTTCATTATATGCAAAAAGTTCGGGTGGACACGGGTGGCTTGCAGGGGAAGAACAGAAAAAGTATGCCATAGTCTATCCTTTCATAAAAACAAGAGAGTGGTACCTTTTGCCACTTGAAAAAAGAAGGGACATGATGGACGAACACATCAAGATAGGACAAAAATATCCAGAGGTCATTTTGAACACAACGTACTCATTTGGAATTCATGACGAAGATTTCATGTTGGCATTTGAAACAGATCGTCTTGACAAATTCCAAGATTTGATTATGGATTTAAGAGAGACTCGGGTGAGTGCATACATCAAAGTAGACACGCCCATGATTGTTGGTATAAAAAAAGATATTGTTCCCTTGATTAAGAGTCTTGGATAATGAAGGCACTAAAAGAGTGGGCAACTGTTGTTAAGGCATTAGAAAATGGAAATCAGACTGTCTTGTTGCGAAAGGGCGGCATTTTAGAAACAGCTTCTGGTTTTAATGTAGAGTCCAAGAAATTTCTCTTGTTTCCAACATATGAACACCAACAGCATGATTCACTAAAATCACAATTTTATGGATATTTATCAGATGTAAGAGAAACTCAACCAAAAGCAGGTGTTAACAGAATAACATCGTATGCAGAAGTTATTGAAGAATCAGATCTTACAGATATGAAAAAAATTGAAGAGTTGTCTCCATTTCACATATGGAGTGATTATTACATAAAAGAAAGAATGAAGTGGATGCCACAAAAACCTATGAAAGCAATATTTCTCAAAGTTTACAAAACACAGCAATCTGAGGTATCCATTCTACCTGAATATCAAGGATGCAAATCTTGGATAGACATAAATGTAAATGTAGAGGCTGGACGATCGGTTTTGAGCGATCAAGAACTCAATGAAAAGCTTGAAAGATTCAAGGAGATAGTAAATTGAAGTACAAAACACTTGGCAAAAGCGGAATCAAGGTTTCTGAAATAGGATTCGGAGCATGGACTATCGCTCTTGACTGGTGGGGTAAAAAAATCGATGATGATGAAGCTAAACGCATGCTAAAAAAGGCGTATGATGTTGGGATAAACTTCTTTGAGACAGGCGATATGTACGGCAAAGGCAAAAGCGAAAAGATGATTGGCGAGGTCTTTAATGGAATGCGCGATGATGTTATTATTTCAACAAAATATGGGTATGATTTTGCAAGTGTAACACAAATAGGACATACTGAGCTTCCGCAGAAATTTGATCCTGTATTTACAGAACATGCGTTAAAGAAAAGTTTAGAACGATTACAAACTGATCATATTGATGTTTATGGTTTGCACAACCCAAAGATGCATCACATAAAAGATGACACAATATTTCAAACACTTGATAAAAAAATAGAAGACGGCCAGATCAAGACAT
>JAHEYD010000096.1 GCA_023251795.1 Nitrosotalea sp.
TGAGACGCATTCTGTTCAGACCGCCTTTTGATCCAGCAAAGACAAACCACAAGAGACGCTTTGCATATGGATCACCTGCCATTTTGAACAGTTTCGTGTACCTTCAAACAATTAAAAGGTCTTTGGAAGAAATCTTAAATTACAAGTATAATGTTCTGAAACATTTCATTTTACTATCTTTAGTTTTTCAACGAGTTTTTCTTTCTTTGGTATACCAGTAAATTCTAATTTTCCATTTAAAACCAGTCCAGGTGCGGTGTATATTGGATATTTTTGAAGATATTCTGGTTTTTCAGTTACGTCTATTTTTTCATATGAAACTCCAATGTCATCAAGCATCTTTTCAAGTATGCTGCAATTTACACAGTCTGGAGTAGTCAATATTTCTACTTTCATGTTTTATTTTCTACAAACATGGAGAGGTTTTTTTGCTGTACTTCTTGTAGAACTTTGTATAAGGAAAAACACAAGGCAGAATTAAATCACTGTCAAATGCCTAAAATACTTTTTAATTTTGGAAAATTTTTCTAAAGAATTTAAATAATACGAAAATCAGTTCAAATTGTGATCGAGCCACTTGTTTTTATAACCTCAATGTTTCTTGGGTTTAGACATGGTTTTGATTATGATCATATGGTAGCTATAACGGATGTTGCAAATACTCAGACTAGGAAAAAACAAGCGATGCTTCTTACGCTATCTTATTCTCTTGGACATGCACTTGTTGTAATTTCGATTGGGGCATCAATAATACTTCTTGGTATCAGCATCCCACAAACACTGGATGACTTTATGGGTAAGGCAGTAGGTGCAACTCTTGTTATTTTAGGTTTCTATATCGCGTACCATCTTGCAAAAAAAGGACAAAAAGAATTTCGTGCAGTAACTAGATTTACAATAATTGCAAATAGTATACTTTATGTTTATTCTAAAGTAGGAAGCAAATTACTTGGACAAACAATACATCGAAGACGAGTCTTTGAGAATGGATATGCTAATCATTCCTCTTTCGTTGTAGGAATGATACATGGGATTGGTACAGAGTCACCAACACAGATTGCCATATTTACCATGTCTCTTGGTTTTGGAATAATTCTTGGGGTTACTGCTCTTGTAGTATTTGTAACAGGAATCATAATGTCCAATATCATATTTGGTATGATGATTTCAACTGGATTTATGCAATCTTTGAGATCTTACAAGATTTACAAATATGCAAGCATTGTAAGTGCAACAACAAGCCTACTTGTAGGAAGCTTGATGATTACTGGATTTGATTTTGTTCTTCCAGAAATCCTGTAGAATGAAATCAACAATATAAGCAACAAACGCCATTTAAGAAATAATGCAAAAGGACAGAACTTCAGAATGGTTTGTTCCAAGGTTTGGTTCTAAAAACTTCAGAATTGGAGTAGGGATACTCTTTTTGCCTTACACAGGAATGGTGGTATCATTTGCAGCGTGGGGTTCGTTTGCTGTAAATTTTTCTTTAGAACGCCTAGTAGCAATTTGTATTTTGTATTTTCTTGCGCTAGGAATTTCCGCACATTATCTTGATTCTCTTGGCAGCAAAACAAAACCATGGGGAGTTTTACCAAAAAAATACATCTGGACAGCATCTCTGCTTTCTTTGGGAGGAGCTTTTGTTATTGGAATATACTACACGTTCTTAGATTCTCCACTTTTGTTTCCCATAGGAATTGCCGAATCATTCTTTCTTTTTGCGTATAATCTAGAGTTGTTTAAGGGAAAATTTCACAACAATATTACATTTGTCATATCATGGGGAATACTTCCAGTGTTAGCGGGCTCTGCAATACAGGCAAACACCATTACCATAGAAACTCTTCTCATGTCTGGTTTGGCTGGAGTGTTAAGTTACATATTGATTAAAACCTCAAGAAAGTACAAAGATCTCAAAAAACAGTCTATGGATTGTTCAGAAATTTACAAAAAAGAAATGATTCTAAAGATAGTCAGTATAGGAGTAATTGCAAGTACGGTTTTTTATTTCATCCTAAGACACGCTTAATTGATCTAATTACGCTATAATATTGTGGCAGTAGCTCTTGATTTTTTGGCAAAAACTCTTCTTGATGCTCCAGTAGGACATGTTGAACAAACAATTGAAGAGATTCTCAAACGACCAGTACGTCTGGATGTAATAGAACAGAATTTGATATCCGGAACTAGATACAATAGAAAAATCGTCATAGCATCTGGACAAGTGCCAATTGTTCATGCAACAGTAAGATTTGATTCCAAAAATATTCCACAATTAATAATGACAGAGTTGTTACAAAAAAAGGAAGGAATTGGCAACATGCTCAGAAAGCATAACATCACCGTACAACGAAATACTCTGGAAATTAACGTGGAACCTGACGGGAAAAAATTAACACGAGACTATGAGCTTTGGCATAATAATTTAATCTGGTTTGATATCACTGAAGAGATAAGATTAGATCTTCTTAATGCCTGTCAGAATAGATGATGTGTGCAAAGTTAGAGTTTGTTTGTCTACATAAAGTCCATATTTTTTCATAGTGTTTTCGTAATCATCAAGCCATCTCGTTTCTCTTATCAACTTGGGAAGCTCTACAAACACATCTTTCCAGTGAGGCAAAAGATACCCAATCAAATGCAGTACAACAAAATAGAGATTCCATGATGATCTAACGATTTTGTTTTTAGGACAAGTAAAATCGTGCAGAATAATTTTACCGCCAGGATTTAGGTGGTTCAGACATATTTTGATTAGAGCCTCATCTTTACAATATTTTGGAATGTAAGATGATGTTATACAATCGAATTTTTGATCAAGGCTTAGTTTTTCAGCATCCTGACATAAAAAAGAAATTTTTTGGTAAGGTTTTAGTTTTTTTCGAGCAATTTCCAGATAGCTTTCTGTGATATCAACACCAAGTATTTTTGCATCTGGTAATTTCTTGGCAATCTGAAATGTCAGTATTCCTGTACCACACGCAAGATCAAGTACTGAACTGCAGTTTGGAATTTTTTTTATGATTTCTTTTTTCCAGTATTTGTCTTTGCCAAACGTAGTCAGATTTACAATTTTGTCATAAGTGTGTGCAGTCTTTTCAAAAAACCTTGGAACTAACTCCTTTGCGGATAGTGTTTTCAACAACATATAATTTGCAAATCTTGCTTTAAAGTGGTTCTGTGTTAATTTGAATTAGAATAACTGATAAATTGAGCAGAAGTGAAAAGAAATCATGCTTTCGTATGATTATCCATTATACAGACCGCCTTCTGAGGCAAACTCGGTCATATTTCAGGTAACTCTTGGTTGTTCTTTTAATGTCTGCTCCTTTTGTAATATGTACAGAACAAAAGAATATGTAGAAAGACCTTGGGATGAGATAAAAACAGAAATTGATTTGGCCGCAAAACACATGCAAGACACAAGAAGGATTTTTTTGGCAGATGGCGATGCACTAAACCTTTCTACAGACAGAATGTTTCAGATACTTGATTATATTCATACTAAATTTCCAAAGA
>JAHEYD010000043.1:0-6793 GCA_023251795.1 Nitrosotalea sp.
TAAAAATTAGAAGATGTTTGATAATTATGACATGATTTTTGCTTTCTAATAAAATATCTTGAAATAAATATTCTAAAAATAACTGATCGATGAATTTTTTTCAGATAGATTTTAAATATTTGAGACAACATTATACTGCTAATGACACTTGTTGTCAGAGCAATGGATTGAACTAGCGTGGCCCCGCAGAAATAAAGTGTTGAATTTAGCGCAATGGCGCTGTTTCTTGGGTGGTAATCTCCCTATGTTCTGCAAGAGGGTCACGCCATTATTTTAAAACCCATAGGTGTAAACTAAGAATCAGATGGGCAAATATGAGGTTCCTCCACTAAATTACAAGTATGATGCATTAGAACCATACATTGATGCAAAAACAATGGAGATACACCACACAAAACATCATCAAGCTTACGCAAACGGTCTAAATGTAGCACTTGAAAGCATAAACGCACTCACTCACAAAAATTACATTACATCAATCTTGTCTGATTTGACTACTGTTCCAGAACATGCACGAAGCACAATAAATTTTCATGGTGGTGGATTTGACAATCACCGACTGTTCTGGGAAAGCATGACGCCAAACGGAGGAGGTGAACCTGGAGGAAGACTTGAAGATGAAATTAAAATTTATTTTGGTAGTTTCAAAGAATTTAAAGAAAAGTTTTCCCAAGGAAGTTTATCTATTCAAGGAAGTGGCTGGGGCTGGCTAGTTTATAATCAAACATATTCTAGATTAGAATTCAAGGCAATGCCTGATCAAACAAGCCCTTGGACACTTCGATTAATACCTCTTCTAGGTTTAGATGTTTGGGAACACGCATATTATTTGAAATATCAAAACAGACGTGCAGACTATATTGAAGCATGGTGGAATGTTATCAACTGGCCTGAAATAGAAGAGCGATTTTTACGTATTGCTACATAGAATAATAAAATTTTATAAAACAATTAATCCTGCAACAGATCAGATTACTAGATCGCTTAACTTGTAGTGGGCATAACCTTATTACCCAAAAACACACTCTCTACTTTATAATGAAATTATATCTTGACTTTGAACCATGTGATGAATGTAAAACCCTGATAAAGGAGATTAGCGAGACCGATATAATATCAGATGAACAAACAAAAGAAGAAGAATCAACCAAATTCTTGAGACATCTTACCTATAATCACAGTGAGGTAGTCAAAGCTATAATCAAGGATATGCCAGTACAAAAAAGAAGACAAGAATTCGACTGGTTCAAATAGGCGCAGTTTTAGTTTAGACTCTTTTTTAGATTCCTGTTTGGGTGAATTTTTACTATTATCTCCTTTTTTATAAAATTGATTTTTAAATCTGAAAACACTGAGACATACGCGGTAATTCCTTTATTGCCGTCATTATGGTGAGAATCATTCTTTATTATCAAACCCTCCTTGATCAAGGAATTGATTTTTCTATATCCTGATGTTTTTGGAATATGACAGCTTCTTAAAACTTCACTAACTGATTTTGGATTGTTTACCAATCTCATCAAAATACTTCTCTTGTCATCATCGGCAAGCGCATACAAAATAGTCCTAGTACGAGTTTTGCTTCCTATGGTGATCCACGCTTGTTTATTTTTCGATATTTTCAACCTCTCCCCTTATTTGCATGCAGTCAACACATATAACAAATATAACAATATTTCTAGGAGTAATTCTACACAATATTTTTTAATTAGATTCAAGGAGGATTCTTAAAATGAATCTAAAGACAGTGTCTGGCATCTCGATTGTGGTCTTGTTGCTTGGTGTTGCAAGTTCAAGTCCTCATACTGCGTCTGCATTAGGCACAAATGACTCTATAATTCTCAAAAAGGACTTGAGATTAATAATGGATGATTACAAGGCTGCTATAGATAAAGCAAAAGCCCAACTGTTATCTTCTATTAAAAAGGCAAACGCTGATGCAAAACTAGCCGTACAAAAGGGAATTCCTATGGATGAGATAAACGCAGTAACAAAAGCAACCATTGCCAAAGCAAGAGCTGATCTGAAGCTTGATATCCAAAAGGCAAAGGCAGAAGCAAAGGCTACCTTGCTGCAACTAAAAGCAGCTGTAGATAGAAACAATCTATCCTAATTTTGTGTTGTTTGAAGTAATCTTTTGTTTTTATTATTCATAATATCATACAAACGAGACCAGATGAGAAATTTCTACGAAGAAGCTATCTGTATTGGTTGAGCATTGTGTTTTGAAAGATCTTTGTGTATAACAGCATGTGACTCTCGCTTGAAAGTCAAATTACATGTGTAACATTTCCACGCTGTCATACTCATACTTTCATAAAATAATTTTTTATATATAAAATCAGCGTAGAAATTATACTTTCTACTTACGGACTTCGTTGTCTACAGCATCTGCCATCAAATCAAGTTCATCAAAACTTCCAAACTTTTGATACGTTAATCTCTCCAAAGTTTGTAATACACTTTTTACAGCACGATATTGTGGTATTTGTGGTTCGTTTATCTCACCATACAATCCAATGCCTTGCATGTCGTTTGATTTTGCAAATCCTAAAATCAAACCATTAAATCCGGTTATCAATGACTGCTGCGGAGTTATATCTACTCCAAGTTTGCTGACTTGATCAGTCAGTTCAGGCGAGGTTGTTGTAACAAACGTTCTTGGATTTTTACCTAAAACATGATTTGTATGAAATGCACCAAGCGTGTATACTAGTCTGACCTCATATCTTTTGGCAACATCTATGACATCTTGACACAGTTTGTAGAGGTCCTCGTTGTTTTCTGGTTGACCTCTGCCTCCTCCAAAGACTATGATATCCTTACCGTATCTATACTCCCATTTTTCTTGGTAATAATCAATGTAGCCACCCTTATCAACAACATAGGGGGGATACGAAGATGAAACATAACGAAATAGACGTGTATTCAGGTTATCATTGATTAGATCAACCGCTGTGCTGCCTACATTTCCCATGTCTTGCATGGCAGCTATTACTATTGGTTTTTTCAGGTCCGGCTCTTCTACATTAATAAATTCCATACTCACATTTTGCACTTCATGTAATTAATACTTGGGGTAATGCAAATTACTTTCGTGTTACTTCATACACTGCACCGTATTCTTGTGTACCTGATTCACTAGTTATTAATCTGTAATTGTATGAATCAAAAGATTTTACGATATCATACAATGCTTCGTCTATGACCAATCCATTTGGTGGTGCAAATCGGTTGATCTTTGCACATTTGTTTACTGTAGAACCAAAAATGTCATCAATCGCAGAGGTGGCAATTTTTGCGACCCTTACAGAACCATATGTTGCACTGATTCTATAATCAAATGCTGGTAATCCTTCCTGTTGCATTTTATTGCTAATGTGTGTATTGAGCTCACCAATTTTTAAGCAACCTTCTAGTGCATCTTTGATGGCATTTTTGTCTTTGGTGTTGGTTTTTGGAAAGTAAAACAACAATGCATCGCCTATATTTTTTACAACAATGCCACCATGGTCACCAATCCAGATGGCCATAGAATTTAGAAATATGCTATAGAATTTACTTGATTCCAAATCCGTTAAGTTGGCAGTCAGTTTGGTAGATCCTATCACATCAAGAAAACAAACAAAGTAATTTTCAGTTTGATCAGAAAATTGCAACAGCACGTCTTGCTGTTGTTTTATAATGTCTTCTCTTTGTCTAATGGCTATTAACGATTCTTGTATCTTTTTTGCCATTGCATCAAAGGATGAGGAGAGTTGACCTATCTCGTCACTTCTTTTTATGTTAGTTCTTATCTCAAAGTTTCCGTTTGCTATCTCATTTGCCGCATCACGTAGCTTAATTAATGGTCTTGAAAGCCGCTTTGACAAGACATATGCAAGTATTACCATCACTACTGTTATCACAGCTCCTGCAAGAAAGATCTTGTTTTGAAGATTCAAAACAGGTTCAAATGTCTCAGATTCATCTTTTTCTGCAAGCAAGACAAATCCCAAGTCTTTTGCACAATAAGAATGGCTATAGATTGGAATTCCTCGGTAGTCATTGGATAACCCTCCCATGCTGTCACCAAGTTCAAAACATGTTAACACTGGTAGAGTATTTACTACTTGATGAAATGCAGCATCTTTTACAAATCTTGATTCTGAAATCATCACATGATCTTTATTTACAAGATACACTTCGCCTGTCTTACCTAACCCGCTTCTGGTTAACAAAATCTTATCAAGCTCTACTGTACTAGTGTCTGCAATTAAAACTCCGATTGGTTCTTTACCTTCTGTTCCAAAAATTGGTGTAACTATGACCAACTCACGCTCACCTTGAGAAGTTGGTTCTAGTTCTACAAAAGGCTGAGTTAGTCCTCGAATGAATCGGGAATCTTTTGAAAAATTAGGATTTTCAATTCTACCTAAAGAAAAATAGACGGTTCCATCATTACCAATAATTTTCACATCTACTAAACCAATTGAATATCCAACTAATTCACGAAACGATTTCACCTCAGTAAAAAAATCACGTTTTTTTTCTTTAATTTTTAAATCAAAATCAGGATCATCATGTAAGTTGTTTAACTCATTAACTAGATTGTGTACAATAGGTGTAGTAGCTAAGATTTGTGCGTCTTTAATTCTAGTATAAAATAACGTTCTGACTGCTTCTCCTCTTATCTTTGATTCTCCTATTAGTTGATTTTCTATCCCTTCTTTGAGAGTGTTTTGTGCAAAGTTAAAGCTTAATACTGCAATGGTGACAAGAGTAATAGCTGATACTATCACCACTAAAAAAATTAGTTTTTTATCTAAGCTAAATGATAGCCTGCTTGGCAATAAATTTGCTGAACTCACATACTTACTTTAACGTTATTCTACTTATCACTATTGAGAAAAACTCGAAAGAATTCTCAATCTAGTTTTCTATCTTTGACCCAACTTATATTGGGTATCTTCATCTTTTGATTATGTGAAATCTGATTGGCAATTGAATCACATTTTATTCAAACAATAATTGGCGTAGGAATTTTGCTTTTTGCAGCTAAGCTTATGGCAGAACTTTTTCTCAGATTAAAACTGCCAATCGTCTTAGGTGAACTTTTAGCAGGTATGATAGTAGGCCCATTTGCTCTAGGTTCACTTTTTGTTTTAGATGGTCAGCCTCTGATAAGGATAGATGGGGAACTGCGAATCCTGGGAGAAATTGGTGCAATTGTAATTCTTTTCATAGCAGGACTTGAAGTTACTCCAAAAGAATTTCTTCGTGGTGGTAAAGCATCGTTTGTAGTCGCAGCATTTGGTGTTATTGTGCCATTTTTTGTAGGATTTTTTGTTTTTGGATTATTTGGATTTGACGCTTTCCAATCTATGCTTATTGCTACTGCCCTTACAGCAACAAGTATTGCGGTTTCAGTTCAAGTGCTACGAGAATTTGGCAAGCTACAAACTCCAGAAGCTCGTCTAATCATTGGTGCTGCAATAATAGACGACATACTTGCTATCGCGGTATTATCGGTAGTTAGCTCTCTTGGTGCTGGAACAGACGGCGCCATTGCGATTGACCCAGTACATGTTATGATTGTAATATTACAAGTACTTGGATTCTTTGCAGCACTACTAATTGGCTCATTGATAATCATACCAAGAATAGTGGCAAGAAAAATGTGGAAAGCCGAAGGAAGTGTCGAAGGAATTGCCACTGCATTGTTTTTTGGTGCAGCTGCATTAGCTGGAATAATTGGACTCTCTCCAATTGTTGGTGCATTTGCAGCAGGAATGGCCCTGTCTTCAAGCAGAGTCTTTGAAAAAATTGAACATTACATAAGTAAATTAGGGCTCATCTTTGCTCCGCTATTTTTTGCATTCATAGGTGCACAAGTTGACTTTAGAGGAGTTAATGCAGAAGTCTTGATGCTAAGTGGTATTCTCATAGCAGTTGCTGTAACCACAAAATATTTTGGATGTGGATTGCCTGCAATGCTATTTCTCAAGGACAAAAGAAAATCAATGCAGGTTGGAATAGGGATGATCTCAAGAGGAGAAGTTGGGTTAATTGTAGCAGGAATTGGTGTAGCGTCAGGAGTTCTTACATCAAACGTTTACTCTACTATTGTGATAATGGTTGCAGTAACTACAATAATTACACCGCTCTGGCTAAAATCAAGTTACAAAAAAGAAAGTGCACAACAACCACCATCGGTCTAGATTTAATTCATATCATTCCTACGCTATTCTTAAATTCAACAGTAATTAATCCACACAATAATGAAAATTATTGCATTTTCAATTTCGATAATTCTTCTAACTGGCATACTGTCATCTGCAATAGGAGTATCAAACGCAGAGCCTATTGGATTGGAAAATGAATTAACTGTCACGAATCAAACAGATACTGAATCTAACCAAAATGAAAGATCGGAACAAGATATCTCAAGTATCGTACATGAGGCAATTCTTCTTTTCAAACAACAAAGAGAAGAAACAATTACTACAATTAAAGAATGTCAAGAAAAAATTCAGAATGCATCTCCAGAGAATAGACAACAAGCACGAGACGATTGCCGAACTAGTCTAAATGAAATTAAAGAATTCTACAAAGAGATGAGAGATCAAATCAGAGAATTAATCCAAGAAAACAGAGATAATGTAAAGGCTTTGATAAAAGAAACAAAAGCAAGCCTAGCTAGAGAGAGCATGATGATCCATGATGAATCAGATACAGAAGATGCTGATGAATCAGATACAGAAGATGCTGATGAATCAGATACAGAAGATGCTGATGAATCAGATACAGAAGA
>JAHEYD010000043.1:6893-11255 GCA_023251795.1 Nitrosotalea sp.
TGATGAATCAGATACAGAAGATGCTGATGAATCAGATACAGAAGATGCTGATGAATCAGATACAGAAGATGCTGATGAATCAGATACAGAAGACGATAAAAAATAAAATTCTATAATATCTGTTTGAAGTAACATTCAATTAAAACAAGCAAACAAAGACACATAATGAATCTCGATGAAAATGTTTTATCGCAACTGGAACAAGATTCTACAAAACGTGAGTATCATATTTACTATCAAGATAAAATGTATTCTCTAGAAGATGTCACTATCACTAAATCGTCAATGCCAGTAAACAAGCCAACTATTAGAGGCGGTGTATATTCTGTAAGTGATAAAGAATACAAAATCAAAGGAACTATACATGATCTATCTCTTATTCCTTTTATTTCTAACATGATGCTTGGGCCAAACACCGAATTTCAGGAAATTCCTATCAAAACTAATCTGGAAATTGATGGAAAAAATAGGTCATGTACACTATTTGCCTATCTGACTAACGCTATGAATAATCCCTCAAAAATCGTCTTTAATTTGATAATCATACGCATAAAAATTGAATAAAATCTATTTTTATAAACGAGTAAGGAATGAGACAGATGTATGTTAAACAAATTACAAACATGCTCATTTATTGAATCACTGTGTGGTGTAATTATATGATAGATGCAACAGATGACCAAATCAAAAAAGCGTTGATAACAATATCAGTAGAACAGGCATTGCTTGAAATAGGCAAACCAGTATTGGATAAAGTTGAACATGCCTTATATGATAATTACAATTGCTATATACCAGATTGCTTTGATCATCCCGAATATCTAAAAGCAGTAATCAAAGATTTGTATGGAAACAGTTATTCGAGCATTATTAAATCAATTCACAAATATTTAGACAAATTTGCTAGTCAAAAACCAATTGAAGAATTTCTAATAGCTATATAATTTGATAACTATTAAGCTAATAGCTAGTGATCTTTAGCTATTAAACTGACCATTATTATTAGATACAAGGATGCAAAATAATCTAAAACATTCTAATCTAACAAAAATCCTGCTCTTTACCGTTGTATTTACAGGACTTGTACTAGTTGTTGCAAACTTGTATGGAAAAGATACTGCAACAACTGTATCATTAATACTTTATATTCCTGTAACCGTGTCCCTTGTGATTTTATCTCTTATTTTATCAAAGAGATTTGGTATTAGAGGAGATCATGGAAAAGCTTGGATTCTATTTTCTATTTTTTCCATATTGTGGTTTATTGCAGAAAGAATTGCATTATATTATAACCTGAAAACAGGTGAGGAACCATTTCCTTCTGAAGCCGATGCTTTTTGGCTTGTAGGATATCCATTTTTGTTTGCATTTATGATATTTTATCTTAAACCAATGAAAAACACAATTACTAAAAAAATAATTTTCTTTGCTTTAGCAATATCTACTGCATTACTAATTCCAACCTTATACATTGTAAGTTATGAAAACATGGATGTAGATTGGTCTGAGACTGCGATCGCAACTGCTTATCCAATTGGTGACGCAATTGTTCTAATTCCTGCCATAATTGGTGTTATTTTGTATTTTGGAGGAAAAGTAAATTTTCTATGGACACTAATGTGCATTGCAATCATTGTGGAAACAATTGCAGATACGGGATTTATGCTTGCTAACATGGACGACTCTTACTATCAGGGGCATCCAGTGGATACTCTCTTTATCTGGTACTACATCATATTCTCATTTGGTGTATACCATCACATAACTATATTCAAAGATCATAGAAAAGATCCTTACAAGAACATCGAAGAATTAAGGTAGCATGAATCTTGTTGAGATGTATCATGTCAATTATCGGTCTAATTGTATCTTAATATGATTTGTAGATGCGATAGACTTACTTAACCCAATAAAATAAACAGAGTTTCATGAGACTAGCTTGGCCAAAAAACTATGCGATCACATTTGAACCAGATTTTAAAAATTTTACTTTCTTGGGAAAAGAAATGATATCTATTGAGATTGCTAAACCAATAAACAAATTTGTTCTAAACTCTGCTGAAATTAAAATAAAAAATTGTTTTGTTATCATAAAAGGAAAAACTCTCAAAGCCAAAGTAATCTTGGATGAAAAAAATGAAGAATTAACAGTCATCATGCCAAAAAAAATAAAAGGTAAAGCAGATCTTCTCATTGATTTTGTTGGAATTTTAAATGACAAACTTGTAGGGTTGTATAGAAGCGAGTACAAGGACAGACAAGGCAAAACAAAATTCATGGCATCTACTCAGTTTGAAGCTGCAGACGCAAGACGGGCATTTCCATGTTGGGATGAGCCTGAAGCAAAAGCAACTTTTGATGTTTCAGTAATTGCAGATAGTAATCTTACTGCAATATCAAACATGCCTATAATATCAAAGAAAAAGATTGGAAAAAAAATACTCTACAAGTTTGCTCGTACACCTGTGATGTCTACTTATTTGCTATATCTAGGCGTGGGAGAGCTTGAGTTCTTGCAAGGCAGACTTGGAAAAACAATGATAAGAATTGTTACAACCAAGGGCAAGAAAAACTTGGGAAAACTATCATTACATTTTACAAAACAATTCCTAAAATGGTATGTGGATTACTTTAAGATCCCATATCCTCTTCCAAAACTTGACATGATTGCTGTCCCTGATTTTGCATCAGGCGCAATGGAAAATTGGGGCGCTATTACATTCAGAGAAACTATACTTTTGTACGATCCCAAGACGTCCTCAACTGAAACAAAACAACACATTGCTGAGGTAATATCGCATGAAATTGCACATCAATGGTTTGGTAATCTTGTTACAATGAAGTGGTGGAATGATCTTTGGCTTAATGAAAGCTTTGCAACTTTTATGGCAACAAAAGCTGTTCATGATTATTACCCCAGTTGGGATTTGTGGGATCAATTTCTAATTGGTGAAACTAGTGGGGCTATGAGTCTTGACGCGCTAAAAACTTCGCATCCTATTGATGTTAAGGTAAACAAACCATCTGAGGTGAGAGAAATTTTTGATGAGATCAGCTACAACAAAGGTGGTACTGTACTTAGAATGCTTGAGAATTTTTTGGGTGAGAAAAATTTCCGTCATGGATTGAAAAACTATCTTACCAAACACAAGTATGGAAATGCTACAACTGAAAATCTTTGGAATGCATTAGAAAAAGTTTCAAGAAAACCAGTTAGAAAAATGATGAATAGCTGGGTAAAACAGATAGGATATCCAATAATTGAAGTTACTGCAAAAGATTCCAAAGTGTCACTCACGCAAAAAAGATATCTTGCAGAAAACGAAGGAAGACATCAGAAAGGAACATGGATAATACCAGTTTCTCTCAAAACTTCTGACAGTCTTACAACCAAACTAATGACAAGACAATCAGAGACAATTGTCTTGAAAGATACTGATTGGTTTAAGCTAAACTCTGGTCAGATGGGTATGTATAGAGTAAAGTATGGGGACGAAACACTAGAGAAATTCAAAGAATTAGTAGAACAAAAAGTTCTGAGCAATACAGATCGTTGGGGTCTACAACATGACTTTTTTGCATTATGCATGTCTGGTCAAATCTCTCTGAAGCGATTTCTTGACTTTGCAAGATCATATCTTTATGAAGATGATTATCTTGTTTCATCAGATTTAGCTGGAAGCTTGGATTTTCTATACCTAGTAACTTCAGGGGAAGTTTTTTGGGATGAAATAAAAGAATACAACAAGGAACATTTCCAAAAATTATTTGATAGGCTTGGATGGGACAAAAAAGAAGGAGAAAAACACACTACTGTACTTCTCCGAAGTCTTGTGATAGGTTCACTTGGAAGGTTAGGTGATAAAGAAATACTTGAAGAAGCAAAGAAACGATTCGAAGAATTTTTGAAAAAACCAGACTCTCTTCACCCCGATCTTCGTAGTGTGGTATATTCCCTTGTAGCATGGGGTGGGGATAACAAAACTTATGAAATTCTGCTAAAACAGTTCAGAAAGGCAACCATGCAAGAAGAAAAGCTGAGGTTTCTTGGTGCATTATCTAACTTTCATGATGAGCGTTTGCTTGCAAGAACATTAAAGTTTGTTTTAACAAAAGAGGTACGTTCTCAAAACCTTCATTTGCCAATTATGCGTGTAGCTGCAAATCCATATGGCAGAAAGCTTGTTTGGCCTTGGGTAAAAAAGAACTGGAAACAGATCGTAAAAAAATTCGGAGTTGGTAGTCCTCTTATAAATAGAGTTGTAGGTACGATATCTGTAGTATATGACAGTAAAAAAGAGTCAGAAATAAGACGTTTCTTTAAACTACATCCTGCTCCTGGAACAGAAATGAAACTTGCAC
>JAHEYD010000044.1 GCA_023251795.1 Nitrosotalea sp.
CAGGTTTGTTCTTCAGACTGTCTACTAGTTTTTTTGATGCGTCTTTTGAAAAATCAAATACATGAGTTAGACTGGCAGGAATTTTTCCAGAATCTATTGCTAATGCAATCTCTGTTCCAATCGCACCACATCCTAAAAGTCCGATTCTTTTCAAAACGATTAGAACTTTGTAGTATGCCCTTGTTAAAGCTATAACTTTAAACAAGTTTTGAACCATACGAGTTTTGTTTAGAAAATGAGTTCTGGTCTTATGGAAAAATTCCTCTTTAGGATAGCAAAGCAGTGGATAGCAGGTGACTCTATGCAACAGGCTATAGAATCTGCACGCCTTGCAAACAAAAAGGGAATGGATGCCATCATAAACAGACTAGGAGAGCACATCACAACTAAATCCCAAGTTGAAAAGACTGTAAAAGAATACCTCATACTTATCTCAAATTTACGAAGATCAAAGGTGGAAGGCGGTGTATCTATCAAACCAACACAACTTGGTCTCTCTAGAAACAAAAAAGAATGTTTGAAAAACTATGAAACCATAATTGACAGAGCTGCCTCGTCACAATCCTTTGTATGGATTGACATGGAGTCATCGGAACACACTGATGATACCATTAGAATCTATCTTGATTTATTTGATAAATATGAAAGACTTGGCATTGCAATACAGGCAAACCTCAAGCGCACAAGAGGAGACTTGATGAGACTGCTTGAAAAGGGAGCAAAGATACGTCTTGTCAAGGGAGCATATCGAGAAAAAAAAGAAGTTGCATTTCAATCAAAAAAAGAAGTTGATGAAAATTATCGAACCCTGATGGAGATGCTTTTTGTTAAAGGAAACGAGTTTGGTATAGCAACACACGACTCTGCTTTAGTTGGAAATGCAATAAAACTTTCAAAGGCATATGAAAAAAAATTTGAGTTTCAAATGCTTAAAGGAATTCGTGATGAGCTAAAACCAGATCTATTAAAAAAAGGATTTTCTGTTTCAGAATACATTCCATATGGAACAAACTGGCTTCCTTATTCTATCCGAAGGCTGAAAGAAAGAAAACGCAACATCTTACTTTTGGGAAGCTCCTTTATTCAATCACATCGAGTCTGAGTCTGCTCTCTCATGAACTGTAGCAAGTAGTACGCTCCACCAGCCCCCTTGCCTGAGATTCCAGAATCTTTCCAGCCAACAAATGACTGCGCACCAACTAGCGCACCAGTAGTAGCACTCGCTGCCCTGTTTGCGTATATGACTCCGGCCTCAATTTTATTAAAAAATGCCTCAACCTGGTTTTTGTCCTGACTAAATATTCCAGCAGTTAGTCCATAGTTTGATTTGTTTGCTAGTTTGATTGCCTCATCAAAACCATCAAACTCTGAGATGCAAACAAAAGGCAAAAACAACTCTTCTTTTACAAGCTCGTGCTCTTGTGGCAATCCAGTAACAATTGTTGGTTGGACATAGAAACCATTTTGATATTCAGAATCTTTTAGAACCAAACCTCCATGAACTATCTTTCCATCTTTTTTGGCAATCTCTGCTGATTTTTCAAATTTTTTTACCGCAGACTCGTTGATCATTGGTCCCAAGTAAACATCCTTTTGCCAAGGATATCCTATTTTTAGTGATCTTGTTTTTGCAACAAGCTTTTCCATAAACTTGTCTGCAACATTTTTTTGGACATACACTCTAGAACATGCACTACACTTTTGTCCGCCATATCCAAATGCAGCGCGCATGACTCCTTCTGCAGCCTTTTCAATATCAGCTGACTCTGTAACTATGACAGGATTCTTTCCCCCCATCTCTGAAATAAAGGGGCGCGGATTTTTTTCACTAAATTTTTGAAATCCTGACATTCCAACTTCTCTGGAACCAGTAAATGCAATTCCATCAACAAGCGGACTTTCAAATATTGTTTTTCCTACTATATTTCCAGAACCTGTGACAAAGTTTAGTGCAGCGGGAGGTAGCTTGTGATAGATTGCCTCTACAAACTTGTATGCTGAAAGTGGAGTATCACTTGATGGTTTTAGCACAGCGGTGTTTCCTGTCAGAAGAGCACCGCTAGTCATTCCTATTGCTATGGCAGAAGGAAAATTGAAAGGAGAAATTATTCCCCACACTCCGTAGGGTTTTAGCACGCTACGGGTCTTTTCATTTGGATTGCCACTCTTTGTCTCTTTAGAATAGCCTTCGTTTACCTCAAGTTGATCTGAGTAAAATCTTAGAAAATCAATTGCCTCATCGACATCGCCCATGGCTTCTAGCCTGCTTTTTCCGTTCTCAAAAGCCATTATGGCACAAAGTGCAAATTTCTGGGAAGAAAAATCATCAGCTACGTCTCTGAAAATCTGAGCTCTTTTTTGATATGATATTGTACTCCACTTTGAAAATGCGTCCTTTGCTGATTCTATGGCACGTAAGGTGTCTTCATTTGTAGCCATTGGAAAATTAGCAATTACGATATTTCTATCAGCTGGAGATCTTACTTGAAACTGATTCTCAGAGTAGACCTCTTTTCCGCCTATTATCATTGGGTATCTTTTACCAAAATCTTTTCTTACTGACTCTACCGCTTGATCGAATTTTTTGTGAAATTCATCAGTAGCATTGTTTGACACAGCTTTGGCCCATGTTTTTTCGTTTTCAAACACACCAATCCTTGTGACTAACTCCATAAATTGATTATCTATTAGCTTGCACGCAAATCATTTTCAAAAAATAAACATTTTATCTATGGATGCAAAGGGTGCTTATGCGAAACACTGTCTATCTTGATGCTCTTAAAAAACGCGAAGAGACTTTGTCTATTCTAAAGGGACAAAGATTTGAGCAGATAATCCAGGAAGCAAGAACCAACTGGATAGAGTATACTCCACAAAGACAAGATGCAGTAATTGCAGGAATAGACAGTAGCTATAACAGTACAAAATTTCAAGGACTGGAACTATGGGTGGTTGCAGCAGTATCAATCAAGTCTGACGGCATGATCATATCAGAATTGCACAACCAAGGGCTTGGAACGCCAAACCCCGAGCTTGCAACCCAGGCAAGCAAGATGGAAATTGATGCCTGTGCTGCCTCTGTAGACGAAGCTGACTTGGTGGCCATCGATGGCTCGCTATATTCTCAGTTTCTCACAAGGCAAGCCTCTCTTATTGCCTTGCTTACTACAACCGTAAAAAAGAAGAACAATGTTGTCTTTGTCTCAAAAACATCGATTACAAAAAACGAGTTTGGTAAATTTGGTTCTCTGGCAGGTGACATTTTTTATTACAACCACGCAGTGCAAAAGCCTGGCTTTAGCAAGATCTTTGTAGACCGAGACCTTGGACCAGGCAAAGTAATTTCCTCTGTATATACAAGACTTCGCGACTCTACGCCTCTGATAAAAATTGAATTGCTAGGCTCTGATCATGATGAATCAGAGATAAGATCACTTTTGGACAGACTATACAAAAACAGTGTGTCAGGTTATCCATATGCACTAAAGCTTGCACACAACAACTGCAAGATATCTTACAGTGATCTGGCAAGACTTGTTAGTCTATATGGCCTAGGAAATGAGATTGGATCAAGGGAGGTACTTGAATGAACATTGGTGTAGTAATAGAAGAAGCAAAACCGACTGAAGTGATAGCACAATCAGTACGGCCACTTTCTGTTGGCGAATATGTTATTGTAGATTCACAAAACGGAAAACTTCTTGGTTTGGTTGAACGCTCTGTTGTTTCAAGCGATGCATTAACTGATATTAGAAACTTTGATGAAGCAATGGAAAGCAAAGAAGTTGCTGAGCTAAACTCTCGCGACAAAAACTATAAAGTAAAAATTGGAATTCTTGGATTCTTAGAAAAATTGCAAAAAGGTCAGGCCATAGTTCCTGCAGTTCCACCACTCCCTGGAACATCAATCCTTGAAGCAACACAACAAGACCTTGGTGTGATATTTGCACCAAAATCAAAAGAGTGGATTAGGATTGGTTCACTTTTAAGAAACTCGGAAATTGAGGCAAAGATAAACATAAACCGAATCGTCTCAAGGCACATAGGCATACTTGCGATGACTGGCATGGGCAAGAGCAATCTTGTTTCCCTGATTGCAAAACAAGTTTCAACGCTGCAGGGAACATTGATAATTTTTGATTACCACAACGATTACACAAATCTTAGTGTTCCAAAGATAAGTGTCACAGATGCCAAGATAAACCCAAGACTATTGCAGGCAGACAAGCTTGCCGAAGTAATTGAGCTTAGAGAAAACGCAGACAAGCAACAAAGAGTCTTACGAGAGTCCTTTACCGCATCTGTAAGAGAGGCAAAGGACTTTTGGACTGCACTTGAAGAAAGTGTATCTGCCTTTGGTCACACAACAAAAGGATATGCAGACAGTGCAAGCAGAGTGCTTGATAAGATTGATGACGCAAAGCACCGGTTCTCTGATATCTTGGATCCGGACTGTGGCGATCCAGTTGATCTGATAAAAGAAGAGAGAGTAAACGTACTAAGTGTTGCAGAGCTAAGTGAAAGACAGGCAAATGTTGGACTCTCTTACTATCTACAAGAATTACTAAATGACAGAAAAGATTCCTACTGGGCAAAAAAGGGAAGAAAACTTTCAAGAAAGACTACAAAATTTTCAGCACCACTGTTTGTAATAATTGAAGAAGCTCACGTCTTTATTCCAAAAGGCGAACACACCGACACAAAGTACTGGGCGTCCAAAGTTGCAAGAGAAGGAAGAAAGTTTGGAATTGGTCTTGGTATAGTCTCACAAAGACCGCGAAACATTGATCCAAATGTACTAAGCCAGATGGGCTCTCTTGCAATCATGAAAATAGTTCAAGACGATGACCAGCAACAGATTGCCTCAGCAGCCGAGTCTCTAAGCAAGGACCTTCTCACACAACTCTCATCACTAAACATTGGTGATGCAGTCCTAGTTGGGCAGTGGGTAAACCTTCCATCAATAGTGCATGTTGATGAAGTAAAAGGAAAAGCAATAGGCTCTGATCTGGATGCAGTAGCAGAGTGGTCCGAATCTACAAAATACAAAGAGATTGCCGCAGAATCAACACAAGGTCTTATTCAAAAAGACTTGCTAATGGATTGATATGATATTTTCCCACATCTCTGATACACACCTTGGATTTGTACAATATTATTCAGAAGAAAGGGAACAAGACGTCTACACTGCTTTTGATGAAGCAATTGATCTTTCCATAAAAGATCATGTTGATTTCGTTATCTTTGCAGGAGACATATTTCATGTACCAAATCCAAGCGGAAAGGCAATCTTGGTTTTGGCAAATGCGCTAAAGAGACTAAAACAAAACAGCATAGACTCGTTTTTCATACTTGGCGAGCATGATATCAGCAGAATACGTGCAACCCCAGTTCCTTTTGTGTACCACAACCTAGAGTTTTCAAAATACATTGGAAACGGCAAGCCGTTTTACTATAAAGATGTCATGCTTGTTGGGTTTGACAAGCGAAGAAAAACCGAAGCTCACACATTTGAAAGTGATTTTGCCCAAGCAGACTCACAAGCAAAAAAGCATACAGGACACAAAATTCTTGTTTTGCATCAGGGAATTTCTGAAATAAACAAGTTTGCTGGCGAGCTAAGCTCTTCTGATCTTCCAAAGAACTTTACTTATTATGCAATGGGGCACCTGCACGATAAAGAACTCAAAAAATTTAGCAACCTTGGAGGCCCACTTGCATATCCTGGATCAATTGAGCTTACCTCAAGTGAGGGAATAAAAGAGACACAAAAAGGGTTTTACCAAGTTGATATCTCATCAACTGAAGCAAAACCAACCTGGATAAAACTTGACACAAGGCCGCAGCTTTCTATCAAGACAGAATTTGAAAATCTAAAAAATGAAGTAGACTTGCTATCAGAAAAACTAAAAACATTTGCACGAAAACCAATAGTAGAAATAAAAATTCATGGAGAAAAGATAGAAACTGATCTTGTGCAATCACAAATCACAAGACTTTATCCTCTTGCGTTGCGATGCTTTTGGAAATCAATGCAGGATGAAGAAAACAATGGTTTGACATTTGTTGACAGGCCGGCAAAAATAGACGATGAAATGTTCAAACTCGCAAAGGACATCTTAAATTCAGAATCATGGGCAAACTTTGCAATAAGAGATCTCTTGCCGCTTCTTTCTGCAAACCAAATTGATGAAGCAAATCATCTTGTGATTGAAAACTTTGATCGATTCAAGAAGGAGAAAAAAAATGCTAACTGAAATAGAACTAGGAAATTTCCTTTCACATCATAAAACCAAACTGCCATTTGACAAAGGAGTTACTGTATTTGTAGGACAGAACGGGGCAGGAAAGTCAAGTGTCATTGATGGCATAACCTTTGCACTCTTTGGGCAGCACACAAGAAACTCAAACAAGGGACTGATTCGCCGTGGCTCAAATCAAGGATATGCCAAAGTTGACTTTACTATCTCAGGAAGAGCGTTTGAGGCAGTACGAAAAATAGATTCCAAGGGAACTCTTGCCGCACAGTTTTTTGAGAAAAAAGACGGCTCTCTAGTGCCACTTGCAGCAGGGGAAAGAAAACAGTTTGGAGAATCAATGACAAAAGAGATAGAATCGTTAATTGGAATGGATTTTGGCAAGCTCAAAATTGCATCAATTGTTCAACAAGGCGAACTCAATTCTATTATTGATGCTGACCCAAGAAAATTCAAAGAACTTGTCAATGCAATAATTGGAATAGACAAGCTTGACACCGCGTTTGGGTTGATGAAAGATATTATAGAAAACTTTCGTGACTCGATAAGAAAAGAACTGGAATATGATGATACTGACATTGAAAACCTAAGAACAAAGCTTGATCTTGTTGCAAAAGAAATCAAAGATGCCCAACCACAAAAAGAAGAATTGGTTGCAAAAAAACAAAAACAAGAACGCGAGCTAACCTTGCTTCAGGAAAAAATTGATGCAGAATCACCAAAAGAATCCAAGATAAAAGAACTTGATACACGAAAGTCTGAGCTTGTCAAATATGTCAAAACTGCAATTGCATCACTTCAAAAAGATATCTTGGAAAAAGAAAGAAAACTTTCAGACTGTGAAGGGTGTTTTGATTATGTGTACACTAAAAAAGAAATTGAAACACAAATGACAACAATTGATGCCAAATTAGAGTCAACAAGGGATGAGATCAGAAAGTTATCAGAAAAGGTTGGCAAGCTTGGGGGACAAGAAGAACTTGCGACAAAATTAAAGCTAAAAGACGGCAAGTGTCCAGTCTGCGATTCTGTAGTGGTTGACCTCAATCCTTTATTCCAAGAGGAACACATTCGAGACGAGATTGCAAAGATGAGAGAAAAGATTGCATCTCTTACAAAAACCGAAAAAGAGGCAGTTTTGGGCAAGCGTGAACTTGAACAAAAGTATCAAAGGTCGATAAAGGCAGAAAATATCCTCAAAGCACATGCTATTTCGAATCCAAAAGACCTGATGCATCTAAAAGAGGAAATTACACAACTAAAAACCAGCGTTGAAAAAATCCCAGTAAATATTGATTCTTCAGCAAGTCTGGTGCATCTTGCTATAGATTCGCATTCTCAAACTCTTTTAGAAACGATCTCTTCATTACAAAAAGAAACAAAAGGATTTGATCTCAACGAGTTCAAAAACCTAAAAGTTTCTTTTGAACAATCTAGAAAATCTCTTAGTATTACAGATCAGCAACTTGGTGCAATCACACAAAAGATTCTTGATGCAAAGGAGCTACAAGAGAAAACATCAAAGATTTTGGGCGAGCTTGTTTTTGTAAGACAATATGTTTCAGAGTTAGATGAAATACGCAGTCAAATTTTCAATAGAGACGGACCTGTTGCAACAAGCTTACGTTCATGGGCTTTGAATCTTATTTCACAAAAAGCATCAGAATATCTTGCAGCATTTAACGTAAAAATTCAGCGGGTCTCACTTGAAGAAAAAACAAGAGACGTTAGGGTTTCTTGCTATTCTGGAAATACTGTATTGGATTTAGAATCACTTAGTGGTGGAGAAAAAGTCAGCGTGGCACTTGCACTGAGGCTTGGCATGGCACACATCCTTGGTGCATCGAATCTGAATTTTATCATCTTGGATGAGCCGACAACGCACCTTGATGAAGAACGAAGAAAATCGCTTGTCAGTGTCTTGTCTCAAGCTTTTGAAGCAAATCTTGGTTCTATATCACAGTTTATCATAATAACTCATGATTCAGAAATATTTGAAAACTCTAACGTGGACATGATATACAACTTCGAGTCCACCGCAGAGGGCACAAAGGTAACTCCGCTCTAGCCGCCAGTAAGCTTGGCAAATCTCTTGTTTTTACTTAATTTTTCCATAAAGTGCAGGTTTGACAAGGCAACAACTGCTGATTCCCTTACTGGCTCACTTGAATCTAAAAGTGCATTTTGCAAAGTCTCTTTTGCGTCTTGACTTCCTATCACACCAAGAGCAATTGCAGCTTCGTGTCTTACAAAGAAGCTAGGATCATTTTTTACTGCATCCTCAAGTGGTTTTACTCCACTTCTATAACACATCTGTCCAAGTGAAAATGCAGCTTCGTGTCTTACAAGCTCATTTGAATCATTTTTTAGAACCTTGGAAACATATGGAACCATTTCTTCTCCGCCAAAGTCTACAAGAATGCATACTGCCCTTGTTCTTATGACATAGTCTTTGTGATCCAAAAGTTGGACAAAGTATTCCTTGTCCTTTTTTTCATACCTTTCTTCCATCTCTGCTAACAATTCGATTCGTGAGCTGGGAATAACTTCCATGCACACAATTTTATAAGCGAATATTTATTCATTGATAAGATGAGTCGCTGTAGATACTGGCGCCTGTCAATAGAGGAGCTCAAAAAGGTAACATATGATCCAAAAAAGGTGCTTGTCTGGGAAATCAAATGCTCAAAAGACGACAGTGGAGCACACTTTGCAATATTTAGTTATAGAAACGGTACACCATGGGACTACAAGGAAATCAAGGGAATTGTGTTTTATTATAACATGATTTTACGCGATGAGGTTGACAAAATATCCGAGTTTCTAAAAGGCAAATTTGGCGGAGACCCAAAAGAAAAAGGAGAACGTGTTTTCTTGGTAGGTTCTCGTGAGATTTACTCTGCAAATGACATTGCCAATCTTGCAGCTGAGATTGGAAACAAGTTTGAGACAGGCGTTGAGATTTCAGTTGAACTTGAAAACTTTACGCCTCAAGAACAGGAACAAAGCAACTTTCCTTCAAGCAAACTCTTGCCCATTCCGGGCAAGTAGATAAATATGGATTTGGCCAATTTTTAGATCTCCGATGGATGAACTAAAACAAGTTGGCACACATCTTGAGGACCTAAGAAAGCGACTCCTTAGAATGGTTTTAGCTGTTGGAATAATTTCGGTCTTCATTCTTTCTTTTCATCTAAATGCATTTGATTACAACGGAATGACACTTTACTATCCTACTCCTGATCCCCTTGACAACATTGCGGCCCAAGTCACTGTAGCAATGAAAGATCAGATGGTTCCAGAATCTGTGCAGCTGATTCAGACTGCGCCAGGCCAAGCTTTTTTTGCCCAGTTTTATGTCGCAGGACTGCTTGGGGTTGTTTTTGGAATGCCAGTAATTGTAAAAGAACTGGTTGGTTTTATCTTACCGGCTTTGAATAAAAAAGAAACCAAAATTATCAGAAACATAACCATTCCAGCAGTGGGACTTTTCATAGCGGGATCTCTATTTTCGTACTTTTTTGTGACACCATACATTTTGGAATTTCTTTACAGATATGGTGAAGCAAGCGGTCTTGTTACATTTCTTAATGTAGTTGATTTTATCACATTTGTACTTCAATTTCTTCTAGCATTTGGAATATCGTTTCAGCTGCCACTGGTAATGTATGCAGTATCTGCATCTGGAATGACTGATGCAAAATTCTGGAGAAAAAACATACGCTATGCAATAATAGTAATTGTCATCTTTGGGGCTGTCATCACTCCTGACGGAAGTGGAATCACGATGTGGTTTATTGCAGGCCCGATGATGGCACTGTATCTCGTGGGTATGATTCTTGTCGAGCGCCAAGGCAGACAGATTGCAACACTTAAATCTTAATCTGACAAAATCAAGTTATGGCACTACCAGGTGGCACCGAATGGATCTGGATTATAATTGCAGTAGCTGTTCTGATTTTTGGTGCAAAAAAGATTCCTGAGCTTGCGCGCACTTTTGGCAAGGCCAAAGGCGAATTTGAAAAAGGAAAAATCGAGGCAGACAAGGAACTAAAAGAATTCAAAGAAAAACAAGACCCGAAATAAAACAACGCTTTTTTACCCATAAACAATTCATTAGCTTGTGATTAGAAGATCTGAAATTCAAGAAATTGTCAATGGATATTCTGATCTTACTGTAGGCGCACTTGGAAGCCACTCTGCACTTGAAATAATGGATGGCGCAAAAGACGAAAACCTTCAGACTGTAGTTGTATGTCAAAGGGGAAGAGAAACTCCTTACAAAAGATTCTCAAGAATTGCTGATGAAATTATAATTGTAAACAAATTCAAAGAGATGCTTTCTGCAAAAATTCAGAACAGACTGCGACTATCAAACACAATAATTGTACCACACCGTGCACTTACTGCCTATCTTGGCTACAAAGGGATAGAAAACAACTTCAAAGTTCCAATATTTGGAAACCGAGCGCTCTTACAGGCAGAAGAACGCTCACACAGAAAAAACCAGTACTATCTTTTAGAAAAGGCAAGAATAAAGCACCCAAAATTATTCAAGTCACCAAAAGACATAGACAGACTGGCAATAGTAAAGGTCCAAGAAAAGTCCCGCAAGCTTGAAAGGGCATTTTTCAATGTCTCATCATACTCTGACTATAAAGACAAGACTGAAACCAAGATAAAACATGGCCTGATATCAAAAGAAGATCTCAAGATTGCAAGCATTGAGGAACTGGTGATAGGAACTTACTTTAATTTCAACTACTTTTCCACTCCAATTTCAGAAGAAGTAGACTTTCTTGGAATAGAAAGAAGACTGCAGACAAACCTGCATGACTTTAACGCACTTCCTGCAAGACAACAACTTGAAATCGATATATCGTTGCAAAACATCGAAGTGGGTCACA
>JAHEYD010000097.1 GCA_023251795.1 Nitrosotalea sp.
TGGGTGGAGGTGGATAACTTTGTAATGCTTTGGAGACTACTACGGCATGTAGGGTGTTGATAACTTCCACTTGTTGTTTCTGTGTGCGTGGTATACTTTATGGGTGAAAAGTCGAAACATCAATTCTAGTAATTCGCAGCAGGGATTAGATGGTGTTCGCAAGAACAAAGGCACGTTTCGCGCCTTCACAAACCGTCTAATCCCTTTTGCGTGGTATTAGTACCAATGAAATCACCACAAACAGAAGATGGATTCACAAAAATAGCAAACGAGCTTTTAGAAGCATTCTCACAAATAGATGCTTCCGGCAGTGCGTGGCGTGTATTTATGGTCGTTCTTCGTAAGACATACGGCTTCCACAAAAAGGAAGATAGGATCTCACTTACTCAGTTTGAGCAAATGAGTAAACTAACCCGTATGAGTGTGTGTCGTGGACTAAATGAACTTGTAGAATTGAAGATAATCACAGTAGAAAAAAAGGGGTACATAAACAAATATAGTATACAAAAAGATTACGGGACATGGGGTAGTATCAAACCTGTTACTAGTAACAAGAATGATACTGAAAGTAGTATCAAACCTGTTACTGAAACTAGTAACAGGTTTGATACATACAAAAGAAAGAAAGATAATAAAGATACTAGCGAACAAAGTTCGCAGGGAGTAAATGGTCCATTAACGGATAAAGAAAAAAATATGTCAGGATTCAATAAGGTAGGTGATGACTTCTTAGAGGACGATATACAAATAGATTCAGATTACAACCCTAAAGGCAAAAAAGAGAAGAAAGTGTCCGATGATGTACAGGCGGTGTTTGACCTATTTAATAATCCAGCAAGTGCATTATGGCGTATGCGAGAAATAGAACGTGTTGCATCTCAGACTCTGTTTGAAACCTATGGGCTAGAGAAACTTAAAATCCGTGTACAACGTATTCAGGAAGAAGCAAAGAAGAAAGACCCACTTTTCCCACTCATCACTACCCCCAGTCAACTACTCGACAAAATGCCTAATGTAGAGCGATACTTAAACGTATGAATGAAATTGATAAAGCACTTGAAGAATTAGAGTCTCTCAAGGAAGTGGAGATTGTACTTCTTTCAGAAGGTGCTGAACGTATAGGACAAGATACAAGTACTAGGATTGAATCAGGATTTAGATTACTCGATGATTGTATTGACGGCGGTTTTCGAGAAGGTGATTTCACTATTGTTTCTGGTATTCCAGGAGAAGGAAAAACAACCCTTGCAAGAATGTTCACACTTAATTTTGCAAATAACAATGTACCTTCACTCTGGTTCTCATACGAAATGACACTACCAGAACTATGGGACTCGTTTGACAAAATGGGCGCAGATAAAACTTTAATTTCTTATGCGCCCCTTGAACTTAATGATGATTACGAATGGATTGTACGCCACATGGACAAGGCGGTAAAAGAGAACGGTGTAAGAGCAATATTCATAGATACACTTGGAGATGTTGTGAAGAGTGTCAAGTCTCAACATGAATTAAATAACTATGCAAACTACCTTTCTCAACTTTGTAAGGACTTACGCATGTACGCAATTAAAAATCGAGTAATGATATTTGCTATAGCTCATGCTGTAAAAAATACACGGAGTCGTTCAAGCGAAACTGATAATGCAGATATTGCAAACTCTAACGGCATACCTGCACAAGCAACAAACATATTTCACGTTTGGAGAACAAGCGAAAATACAATTATCAAAATAGGAAAGTCTCGCCGTGATGGTACAAAAAAGAACTGGCAAATCAAGTGTGAATTTAAAGAGAATAAATTAGTTCCAATACAAGCAAGTGGTAACCCTGAAGAATTATGGTAAGTAGAGAAGCAAAGTGGATATTAGGAAATGTAAACATAGACCCCAAGAAGGTTGCGGATACTTGGGGTATCACAGAAAAAGAATGCTTGGAATATATCATTGACCTAGACATAGCACTAAGGGCAGAAGAAAAAGCATATGACCCTGTAGCCGTTCAAAAAGAAGTGCGAGAGTGGGTAAATACCATTCCAGATAAAAATAATATCCGAATCGAGGCGATAAAGGATCAACTCATTGACGCAAAGACTAATCCAAAACACCACGACATACCACGTCTCATACAAGAAGTTAAAGTCCTGAAGGGAACGTCAGAACATGCAACTCCACAAATGATAGAACGAGCAAAGCAATTTCCTTTAGGGAAACTTATTGAATTAAAAAGAAACACAGCACTTTGTCCATTCCACAATGAAAAAACCCCAAGTTTTTCCGTAAAAAACAATAAGTATAAATGTTTTGGGTGTGGTGTTTCTGGTGACTCACTATCACTTGCAATGCACCTCAAAGGCATGACATTTAAACAGGCAGTAGATTATTTACAATGAAAATAAGTAACACAGGATATGTCACTACAAAAATCGGATTATTTCGAGATATTGAAGTCAAATGCGTCTTCACAGGTCAGACAAGAACTAGAACAGATGGAAAAGTCGAAGCACAATTCCTTCAAATCAGCGGGGCAGGTATTGAAAGAAAACTATGGTTACTCAGGGAAGACATTTGGTAGAGTCTGGTAAAACCCCAAACCATTAGTAAAAGAAAAAAACTAGCCCTAAGCTAGTTTCTTTCCAATAAGCTCCAAATATGAAAATGGAGACTTACATCATACCACAAAGCAAAAGGGAACTCATTACGAGTCCCCTAATTTGTCATTAAAGTATGTCCTGCATGATTAAAATGACATTTATGACAAAGAGTAATTAGCGTATTCATGTCTTCTATGGAATCGTAACCCCTTGAATTTTTACCACACATACCGCCTAGATGATGCACGTCAAATTGACGTTCACCAACGTTCCATTTTTTTCCACAATCTTGACATGTAAATTTATCTCGATGTCTTGTTAAGAATCTCACTCTTTCTCTGCCTTGCTTCTTCCACTCTGGCACATCTTTAAATATATCAGCAAGCATATCCTTTTTAGTTTTCCTTACATCTTTATCTTTTAAATAACAAGGCATACAGAACTGTCTTTTGCGGTACCCCTCTGTTTCCCAGCCACACGCCTCGCACTGAAGTCTAAAGAAAAATCTCTTTCTTTCTGGAATACGAACTATCTGCTGTATTCGTTGGTGCGAGACTCCAAACGTTGTAGCCAACTTACAAAAAGACACTCCCTTTTTCCTTAATGCAATAATCTCCGCATTCCGCTTTATTTTTTCAGACAAAGTTCCAAGAGGGACTTGCTTTTTTGATATAATTTTCATTATTACTATAATACACCAATAGGAGTTATTTGCAAGTTGCAATAAAGCACAGGACTTTATCCACACACATCCACTTGCGTCATTCCATAAATAGGTGTAATATGTACATATACAAGTAATAAGCACACAAATATGAATGACAATTATATAGAAGCACAAGAGGCAATCGAAGCGGACGGACGT
>JAHEYD010000045.1 GCA_023251795.1 Nitrosotalea sp.
AAAAAATTATACAAAAATGCAGAGGGAGGGATTTGAACCCTCGAACCCCTAAGGGAAAGGATATCCCATGCCAAGATCTTGAGTCCTTCTCGGTTGGCCGGGCTTCGGTACCTCTGCAAGGTCTGATTCCAAACCAGATTATATAACTGAAGCTAGATGTGTTACAATGTTAAAGGTTGGACAATTGGTTTTAATATAGAAATAAAGAGATCAAGACATGGCATTGTTTGGGGTTTTTTCAATCCACAGTCCAGAAGCGTGTCCACTTAACAATCATGCAAATAGATTAGTGGCAATGAAGATCCTTGAAAAGATGAATCATGTAAAGAAAAAATACAGAATAAAAGAAATACGTGGTTTTTATGCATCAGTTCTTGAACATCAATTTGTAATAATATTAGATGCACGGGATGCCCATGATGTAGAAAAAATGGTAATAGATGTAGGATTATCAAAATTCAATACATTAAAGATAGTTCCGCTAAACGAATTTGCCCAGATAACCCAAGTCTGGAAGGGAATGGAAAAATAATAATTTACGATAAATCTACTCTCTTTTTAATTTTTGTGAGATAGACAACTATACCTATAATTAATACAGCAATGATAACATAAACCGCATGCTCAACGGGAAAAATTGTTGGTTGAGCATAATCAATTCCTGTATCAGTTTGTATCATCATCGATTTTGGGATTATTCTGTAGATTGAATCATGAGAACGTGATACTACATACATTAACCCGTCAGGTCCAACTTCTATATCCGTGATGCAATCAAAGCCAGTTCCAAACGTAATCTCTTCTAGTGATTCACCGGTGTTTACTACATTATCTGCTAGTCTCGGATCGTTGAAGACAAACCCTGTCCTATCTTGGTTTAGCTCAAATTTATAGAGATTCCCATTTATGCAGTCACCCACAAAGACACTATTTTTGTACTTTTCAAGCGGTTTGGAATCAACGAAGGAGATTGCTGTTGGAGCAACTACATTCTGCCAGCTAAATTCAGGATCGCTGTACACATATCTATCATATCCAGGCAATCTAGAAAGTTCAGCTTCAGTAGCAGGTCCCATGATAACATCCCAACCGCTGTTAAAGTTGTTGGATACAAAATTGATTTCATCAAAATCATCATCCCCATTTTCTGTATCCCAAAGATTTCCAGTCACGGGATCTATTGCAAGACCAAAGCTATTTCTTATTCCCATTGCATAGTATGGTCCTCCAGGATCAATGCGCAAAATTACGCTGGTGTCATTTTTTCCACCGATCCCATGGTTTTGCAAAACTCCGTATGTTCCCTGATCTCCAATAACTGCATAGACAGTGCCATCCAAGCCAGTCACCATAGCACCACCGTTATGGTAATATTGTTTTCCTGGAAGTTCCTTGATCAAGACTTGATTTGTCAATTCTTGTCCAGTCCAATCATAACGATAGATACGATTTGCAATAGCTTCTCCACCATCATGCGTTGATTCTGTAAAATACAGATAGACTTTGTGGTTAACAGTTGTAATCCCAAGCAAGCCTTGCTCTGCAATACCCCTTACGTTTAGGTCAAGGATTGGTTCTGCCCTCATTATTCCGTCTCTGATAAGACGTACCTTTCCACTTTCCTGTTCTAAAATCAATATGTCATTGTCAATAAAGGCCATAGTAGTTGGTCTGCAACAAATATTTGTAACAATTTTTTCAACTACAAGATCTTGATCTATTATTGAAGGCTCACCTGATGCATATATCATATATGCCGAAGAAAATGCAATAATTAGAATTAACACAGATTTCAACACTTGATAGTGACGACACACATTATTAAAAAGCTAATTAGAAATACTTTTTACATCCACATTTTGCCTAGCTTATGTGAATCTAAAAGAAAAAATTGCAGAGTTTCCCGATTTTCCAAAAAAGGGAATTTTGTTTAGAGACATAAGTCCTCTTCTAAAGGATCCTGATGTAATTTCTTTTATTGCTGATGAGTTTGCTAGACGTTACCATGCAAATGATGTAGACTTGCTTGCAGGGATAGAATCGAGAGGTTTTCCGCTTGCTTGTGCTTTAGCGCTGAAATACAAAAAGGGCATGATCATGATACGCAAACAGGGAAAATTACCAGGTAAGACAGAAAAATTGTCTTATAGCATAGAGTATGGTAGTGCAACAATGGAAATACAAAGTAACGCAGTAAAAAGTGGTCAGAAGATACTCATTTGTGATGATTTGTTAGCTACTGGCGGAACAGCAAAGGCTGCAGCAAATTTAGTTGAAAAAATAGGTGGCAGTGTAACAGGTTTTGCGTTCATTATAGAATTGTCTGATCTAAAAGGTTCTGAATTAATTAAGAATTACAGACATGAATCTTTGGTGAAGTATTGATGGAGCAAGCTGAGATAGGCATCTTTGGTGGAACTGGAATCTACGATTCTGGATTACTCAGTGAAGCTAAGGAAATTATTGTAGATACACCTTTTGGAAAAACATCTGATTCTATTACAGTTGGAATTTTCAAAGGGAAAAAAGTTGCATTTATGCCAAGACATGGAAAAAAACACACAATTCCACCTCATATGATTAATTTCAGAGCAAACATTTGGGCCTTCAAAGAAATTGGCATAAAAAGAATAATTGCACCTTCTGCTGTTGGAAGTTTACAAGAAAAACTCAAACCTGGAGACTTGGCGTTACCTTCACAATTTATTGATTTTACCAAATCAAGAAAAACATCTTTTTTTGAAGAAGAAAAAGTGATTCACATTTCTGTAGCAGATCCTTTTTGCCCAGAACTCCAGAGTGCAGTAATAATGGCTATTGATAACTTGCGTTTGAAAATACACAAGGATTGTACGTATGTTTGCATAGAAGGGCCCAGATTTTCAACAAGAGCAGAATCAAAATTCTACAAGAACGTCATCGGTGCAGATATAATTGGTATGACGTTAGTGCCAGAGTGTCAGCTTGCAAGAGAAGCACAGATTTGTTATGTTTCAATTTCTACTGTTACAGATTATGACGTCTGGGCAGAAAAACCAGTAACAGCAAAAGAAGTCATCGAAACATTGACAAAAAATGTAGAAACTACAAAAAAAATTCTCGCATTGCTTCCAGATTTCATTCCACCACAAAGAAGCTGTTCTTGTGAAAAGGCGTTAACAGAAGCTCAATTCTAGCTGTCTGCAAAAGATTCTTTTGATATTCCTTCTGGAATTGTAATGTCTCCGTGTACCAGCTTGTGTTGCAACATGTCTATCACTTTATCAACATTGTAACCCATTTTGGCAAGCTCTTTCTGCGTAGATTTTGAGATTTTTGCTCCAACGTTATGACCGCCTATTCTTCCAAAGGCTATAGCATTAAATCTAAAACTGTGTCCATCAATTGTGAAAGTTCCAGTAATCTTAGCAGCTATTTGACTTCCATGGACATTGTTGACATGAACTTGTAGATCCATAAGAGACTCTAGATTTCCACTACTTTGTTTACAGAATTTTCTATAAGAAAGTTCCAGTGTTTTTCGTCTTGTACTTTAAAGTCTTTTATCATTAGTTTGATAATTTTTTCATCCATACATTCATGTTGGATTTCGTCGTCTTTTTTTATTTTGTATAGCTTCCATTTCTCTTTGTGTTTTTTTAGATTGCATATCACAACAGACCATTTTTGATCTGAGCTGATTTTTGGCATGCCAACTTCATCCACAAGAGACTCAATTCCAAGTTGTTTTTCTTCACAGAATTGCTCTTTGCATTTAACACAGTGCCAAATGTCTACTGAGCCTATAGTTCTTTTTTCATAATTTATGTTAGTTACCCCATAGTAGACTGTTTGATGATCACACGAATCTTGATCTACAGACATTGATCTTCACCGGATATAGTTCTATTTAGTTCTTGCATCATCATATGGTTTTTCTAAAATGATGGAAATATTATCAACGAGAAGATTTTTTTTAAATGGAATATTTTCTCTTTGACACATTCTTCTGTACATATTTACAACAGCAAATCTAGGATGAGTTGATTCAAATTCTGTTTTTGTTATATCTATGAATCCTCCGAGATCGATTAATTTTTTCGCAGTAGCTAGTGCTTCCTCAGTTGATATGCCAAGATTTTTTGTAATTGCTTCTGCAGTCATTTTCCCTTTTTTTATTATCAAAGTAAAGACTTTGGCTTGAAGTGGACTAAGTCTTACTTCTGAAACGAGTTTTTCCTCAACAGTGTCTAGATTCACGCTCATAACGCAAGTGAAAATCTTGTTATAATTAAAGGTAAAGTATGGGGAAATTTGTCAGTATTTTTTACCTAAGATTTTTTTTGTAATTTTTAATGCAAATCCCATAGCAATGAAATGTACAACTAGCCCAATAACGGCAGCTTCTATAAGATTATCCAGTACAGCCCAAGATACAAAAAACCCTGTAAGAGAGGGAATGCTGATTATAACAGCAATTATGCTTCCTTTTGCAAATAATTCCTTTCTTGAGGTACTTTTTGGTAGATCGTCTTTATCCAATTGTTGACTGGATCTATATGAGATTATAAAAATATGACATCGTAAAAAATCAAAGATCCTTTATATTTGGTTTAGTGACTTGTGTATTAGTTCAATTTGGCAAGTTACAAAAAACGATATTCAAATGATAAATCGCTTGATTTTATCATACCGCTTATGGTGTTGTTATTCATTGGTGTGGTTTACATAATGTCATTACGAGCTACCCAAGGTTATGTCAGTTTTATTTTGATAGGGATCGCAGCAGTTGTAATGATCTACTGGATAAGAGTTTTAAAGAACATGACTAAAAGTGCACAACCACAATATACTACAAAAGAAAGTGATACCAAGAATTGGGTTTATGATCTTATAAAAGGAGAAAATGAGATAGTCTTTGTTGCCGAAGTACCAGGACCAGAAGATGTTGTAAGTGTCAGATTAATTGATGGGATTTTATACATCAGAGGAGCTGGTAGATTCTCAAAAGAAATTCCAATAGAGGTTACTCCAGACATGGGAATACATGATTTCAAATATAGAAATGGTGTTCTTACACTTAGAATAAAGAAACTATAGACTCTTTGCTAGTTCTAGTTTTTCTGGTAGATATATGTCAGTGATATTTGTAAGGCCATATTTTGAGAAGGCTTCAAGTTCTGCTTTTCTTTTTAGTTTTAGGAAAACTTCTAATTGTTTTTTCCAGTTACCTTCTTGATAACGAGGATCTTTTTGTAATTCATAAATTCTTTTGATATCAGATTCTGTCATGGGTATTGTTGGTAGTTTGTATTTTTCTATGTCTGTAGCCCATACACCAAGCCACTTTGCGTCAGGAACTGTAAGCTCACGGAGGTGAGCAGCATTTGCAGAACCAGACTTTATGACCATGGCTATGTGTTCACCATACACATCTCCGTCTGCAAGGATAACAACAGGCAATCCCAATTCTGTGCTGAGTCTTTTGAGTAGATATCTAGTTGAACGTGGAGCTTGTCCTGCAGTATCAACTATAATTGCCTTGAATTTTTTATGAACCTTCTCTTCCACAAATCTTGTAAAAAGACCACCCTTTTCAATTGCAATGACAAGTTCAGCATCGGTGTCTACAAGCTCTGCACTACTAAGACTAGGGCCAATTAGGTATCCATCAGGATGATCTGACAGGTTCATTCTTTTTCCTTCATATCCTGGTACAGTGTATTCTATTGTTAAATTACCAAAAACGCTACTTCTTTCTTCTGGAAATACATGAAAATCTTCTCTTGCCCGTGCAAGTATTGCTTCAAGATCAACTATGATATTATCAGATTCTGGTTGGTCCTCAAAATCTATTGCAAATGCTTGTGATGAATAGTAGATATCTCTAAGCGTTGAAGTTTTTCCTTCATTTACAAGTCTATTTACAAAAAATGCCAGCCATGCAAGTTGTGTAAATGAACGTAGTTGTGACATGTTTCTTGAACTTCTTACTGCCGCAGCTTTGCCTAGAATATACTGTCTAAGTTTTTTGTCATAAACAATATTACTAACAGATCTGCTTGGAATTGAAAACTGCGGAAACTTTCCATTATTAAGATCATCATAAACAGTTAACCCTCGATTTTTTAAAATCGAAAGCAGAGCTTGCTTTTTTGCTTCTACTGTTTTTGCTTGTTTAGACTTGTTCTTCAATTTCACTTCCCTTCTGCATTAGTTGTTTATAATTTGGCTCTTTTTTATTTCCAGAAAGTTCTGTAACAAACTGAGCAATAAGTGGAACATATTTTGAATATAGATTTGCTCTTTTTTTTGCCATATCTGCCATTCCTTGTCGTGACATATGCACTGCCAGTTTTCTTGCCAAAAATTGTAATGCGTTTTTGAGCTCGCGTTCTATTTCTGGTCTATCTGCTACGTTTTCTTTTCCTACAGTCTTGTATGGTATTCTAGTGGAACAGATATGTGAGACTATGACAAGTGGTGGATCACCTTTAATCTTGTACCTACTCCAATCTACTTCATTTACAACTTTGAGGACAACGTCACTTCCTTCATCATAAAGAAGTGGAATTCTATTTGCAAAACGATAGACTTGGAGTCCTTTTGGTGGAATATCGCCCCCATATGCTATTCCCATCTCAACAATAAATGGAAACCCAGAATATGCAGATGCGCTGCGTTGTATAACAGAAGCAAATTCGGGATTGAAGAATTTCATTATGCCTTTTGATAGGGGTTCTTCTCCTAGTGGAGCAAGGCAGCTTGGATCAGGAGATAGGAATTCTTCAAACTTCTGGAGTGAATCAGCTAATCTAACAAGGTCTTCATTTGTCATACTGCCGATTCTTTTTTCGGGTTTGAACTTTGCAAATTCTGCAAATTTATCGGCAGTTGTAGGACCCACTCTTTGGAATCTCTTTGTCATGAAACTATGCAATGTATCTCCAGCTACGGTATTTGCAAGCTGTTTGTAGTATGGGGTTTCGGGATCAAGTTCTATTATGTGTGATTGAGATTCTCCAAAGTCCCAGTATGTGAGTTTTTTATTTGGAACGTCAAGGTCATCAATACGAATCTTACTTAGCTTTTCAAAATCCATGTCAAGAAAAGATATCATCGCAACAATAATTCTAACTGGTCGTGAAAGTCCAGACCATTTCTTTTGCGCTTTTTCTAAAATTGCCTTAGAATTGGGATTCTTTTTTTGCAGTCCCAGTTCACTTCTAACTTTGGATATCATTTTGTTGTCAACTACTGGAATCTGGTAATGTGTATCAACCATCATTCTTCTAATTGTCTCAACATCAATTCCATGAGGGTGTGGTTTGATGATTGTTGGTGGGGTTGGCATTTCTTTTACAATTCTCGGATAATGGAATTTTTCACCAGTTGGTTCTTCAAATGTTATAGAAGCATATGGGGTGATCAATGATGTTTGTGCTACATAATCACGAATTTTTATTCCAGCTTTTGAATAATCACCTTCTAAAACAATGCTAACCGAAAGTCCAGTCTTTGAAGATTCTTTTGTTGTGTGTTTTTGTATGATTGGTTTGTTTTTCTGGATGTCAAGCAACATCACAAATTCATCTTGCGTTTTTCCATCTGCACAACTTTTTACTGTAACTGGTTTGTTTGTAGTAATTTGACCATAAAGTATTGCCATTGTTGCGCCAAGTCCAAACATACCTCTTGCTTGTTTCAGTCCGAACTTTGAACCATAAAGGACAGTTCCAAATGCAAGCGATACATGTTTTGGTTCAATTCCAGGACCATTGTCTTTTACTGAAAGAATGTATGGTTTCGGATCTGGTTGCTCTGGGTCTACTGCCTTTATTGAAAGATGAACATCTGGTAGGATGCCTTTTTGATCACATGCATCGAGAGCATTTTCAACAAATTCACGAACTGACGTGTAAAGTGATCTTGTAGGATTGCTGAATCCTGCGAGGTCTCTGTTTCTATAAAAGAACTCACTTGGTGAGATCTGACTAAAAGTTTCTTTAATCGAAGACATTTCCATTTTCCCATAATTGCATTCTCTCTAGTTTTTCCCTACGTCTTGCTTCCTGTAGGTCATTATAGACTGCGCCATGCGTGCTTCCACTAGAAAGTGCAGAGATTGCATCTACAGCATGTTTTAGTTGGTTTCCTTCACCAATTATTGCCACAGTACGGCCGTAAACTGAGATATTAGCACCGCTAAGCTCTTCTATGTTTTGTCTCACTCTACCACCTTCTCCGATTATTCTTCCTTTTATCCTTTCAATATTAGATGAGGATTTACCAGCAAATTCTCGCAAGTCTATTACATGTAATACATTTTCTCCTTGCAAGAGCCGCATTGCTTTTTCAGGAGAAAATCCTCTACCTATTGCCATTACAATTTCTACTGCTTTGAATGGCAGCATTTCTTCTACTGTTCCCATGCCATTTACCACAATCTCTCCTGTTTCACTATTTACTATGATTTTGACAGAACATATCTTTTCAATTTTTGATTTGACTTTACCAGATTTACCAATAAGTGCACCAATTCTATCAAGTGATATTAAGACAGATTTTTCAAAACTCATTGTGTTATCCTCGCTAATATATCAGATGGGTTTTCCACGGTCAAGCCTCTTTTAACAAAGAATCGTGATATATTCTTAATATCTCTTTCAAGAAATTCTTTTGCATTTTTGTGTTTTATATCAACAGCCGATCCTAGATCGAAAACAATCAAACCATTTTCTGTTTTAAAAATATTGTATTCTGAGAAATCAGCATGTACAAGTTTAGCCTTTTTGTAAAGCTGTGAAATGATTGAAATTGCATCTTTATAGTCATTTTCATCAATTTCTGTTTCTACAAGAGTTTTTGCTGGAACCCCGTTCTTTCCTACAAATTCAAGTACCAAGACGTTTTTTAGAACATGAATTGGTTTGATCACAGGAATATCACTTTTAACACATTGATTCATGTTCCTGAATTCCTTTTGTGCCCAAAGCTCCACCATGTTTCTTGTGCCCTTTTTTATATGAGAAAATCTTGGATCATCCACAAGGTAGGGGGCTCTTTTTTTGAAAGTTGAGGCTGTTACTAGGTATATCTTAAGAGCGACATCTTTTCCATCAGGATCCACGGCCCAGTACATCTTGGATTCCTTGCCAGAACCAACTGTTCCATTAATGTATGATATAATGCCTGAATTTATCAACTTGGACAGAGTCATTATCGTAGTTTTGTCTAGGACGTCATCCATGACCTTGCTTTTATCAAAGACGCCTTTTTCTGATCTTCCTCGCCTTTCTTTTGCAAGTAGATCACGATCTATGCGTTTTTCTAATTTTTTTCCAAGTTCGTCTGACAACATTTGAGATTAAATTTACTAAGTAAAATCGCTTGCGGAAAAATCAGAAGTCTTTTGGGAGATGTCCGTTATTTTTTAACCAGTCAACTTGCGATAAGGTATATCTCCAAGTGATATCTCCTCGCTCATCGGATTTGAAATCCCATGGTGCAATTGTAACTATGTCATTATCACGGATCCAAATTTTTCGTTTTAGTTTTCCCCGTATTCTTCCCATACGAGTTTTGTCATCAGTACATTTTACCAAAATATGATCACTGCCTAAAAGTTTTATAACTCTGCCAAGAAGTTCTCCTTCCACCGGCAGTTTCATTTCTTTTAGTTCACTTTCGTTTAGAACTTTTCGCTTTCCCACAATGATCAAAAATTATTTCTGTCTGAACACATATAATTGTGCTGTTTTAGAATTTGAAAATCAAAAGAAATGGAGTGCCTTCTATTTCTTTAACACCTTTTAATGATCCTATTCCAAGATTTATGGATAGTGATATTGTTTCCTTTCCAACCATGTTTATGATTGTATATTTTTTCAAAAGTTCTTCTGCTTCAGCTTTTTCTACAAAACGTTCAGCAAAATAACTACTACTTATGTTCAATGAAAAATCTTCTTTTGTAATGATTCTACCTACAAGATCGGCATCGCAAATATTCAGCATGAGATTTTGTTGGTAGGTTACTGTTCTAACTGCAAACGACATTACGCATATGTGCCCTTTAGCGAGGATTTTGCTCCACATGCTTCACAAACAAGAAACGTGAACCTGTTTGACTTTTCGACCCTAGTATCGGGACTTTTACATGCAGGGCATTCCAAGTATTCTTTTACGTATCTATTCAGAAGGGCTGTGAAATCGTGCGGATCTCTTTTTCCTACAAAGACGGCTTTGTCACCTGCCAACTGAGCAGGAGCAGCAAATTCCTTTGATAGATATTGGAGAACCTTGTCAGGATCCCTTCGTAGGATCTTTGGAAATTCGGCAAAATTACGAAAAAATGTTCTATTGCCTTGCCACATAATATCTACAGATGGAAGTTCAAACCTAGAACCTGAACTTTTATTTTCTGAAATCTTATCTTGAATTTTCTTTAAAAGTTTCTCGTATTCTGACTTTACCAACAATAGAATTTCTTAGGTGTGCCCTATATGGATTTAATTAAAAAAGAAGAGAGTGGTCCTCTAAGGCTTTCCTATTCGGAAGACGTTAGTGCCACACTTTGGGCATGTGCCCTTTACTGCAGGTCGTCCGTTCTTTAGTTTAACTTCTTTTGGATTTGAAATATCAACTTTCTTCCTGCATTTTACACAGTACGCTTGTGTCATTTCATACTTTTACGAATGAAGTTGTATTTAGGAAGGAAATGTAAAAATTATTTCACTACACGCTGGAGGCATGTTGAATTTTATAATTTATGGCACGGTCAACACATGCATAAATTTTATAAAATATTACAATTTTTTGATATTTCTAATGAGTAAATGATCCAACTAATAGAAAATAGATGGTTTGTGAGTAGTAAATGTAAAATTGATTGAATTTCAGTATGCTTTTAACCGTCTCGATGAGATTGAGGTAAGTTGGCAAAAAAACGAGGTGTTATTGTCACAATAGCAATACTGGCTGCAATTACGGGCGTAAGCTTCTCCATATGGCTTATTCCACAAAAGGAAGAGTCCAGCTTTGTAGTTTCTGATTT
>JAHEYD010000098.1 GCA_023251795.1 Nitrosotalea sp.
ATTGAAATTGTATTTTTGTTCCTTCTTTTTCGTCTTCGTAGATTAATACACTATGTTTGCCAATGATTCCAGATTCTTCAACTGAAAACATACGTTACTACATGTGATATTTAGTAAGATTAATCTTTTTTGTTAATTTTCCCAATTAGATGGAAGACTATTTTGATAGTTATGATTCATTTATAGCGGTGAATCCTAGATCAAATCAAACTTGGTACCACACTATAATTGAATTACATACAAATAGACAAGTAACACTTTGAATATTATGCAAGCAAATCATCTGATTAAAGAGACTAGTCCATATCTATTACAACACGCCTATAATCCAGTTAATTGGTATACGTGGGAAGAAGATGCGCTAAAAAAAGCAAAAGATGAGAACAAACCCATTTTTCTAAGTATAGGCTATAGCGCATGTCATTGGTGCCACGTCATGGCTCATGAATCCTTTGAAGATGAGGATATTGCACAGATAATGAATGAGAATTTTGTTAACATCAAAGTAGACAGAGAGGAAAGACCAGACCTTGATGACATATATCAAAAAGTTTGTCAATTAGTTACTGGTAGTGGTGGATGGCCACTTAGTGTATTTCTTACCCCTGATCAAAAACCATTCTATGTAGGAACATATTTCCCAGTTCTTGACAGCTATGGTAAACCAGGGTTTGGCAGTTTACTACATCAAATTGCACAGGAATACAAAGAAAAACCATCTGATGTTGAAGCTGCAGCAAATCACTTCATGAACCTTTTGCAAAAAACAGAATCAAACATAACTAAATCAAAGATTGATAAATCAATCCTAGACGAGGCAGCTATCAATTTACTTCAGATGGGTGATCCAATAAATGGAGGATTTGGTAGTGCACCAAAGTTTCCAAATGCAGCTAATCTGTCATTTATGTTAAGATATTCAAAACTTTCAGGTATTTCAAAATTCCAAGAATTTGTTTTCAAAACTCTTACAAAGATGGCTAATGGTGGAATCTATGATCAACTTGGAGGTGGATTTCATAGATATTCAACAGATTCAAGATGGCTTGTACCACATTTTGAAAAGATGCTATATGATAATGCCTTACTGCCTGTTGTATATACAGAAGCATACCAAATCACAAAAGATCCAAAATATCTTGAAGTTGTAAATCAAACACTTCATTACGTATTGCGTGAGATGACCTCACCTGAAGGTGGATTCTACTCTGCACAGGATGCAGATTCTGAAGGTGAGGAAGGGAAATATTATGTTTGGAAAAAAAGTCAAATTCAGGAAATCATAGCAAAGGATGCAGACATATTTTGTCTTTATTATGATGTCACTGATGGTGGAAATTTTGAAGGTTATAATATATTAAATAACAACATTAGAACATCCACAGTTGCATTTCAATTTGGAAAAACAGAAGATGAGATAAATGATACCGTAAGACGTTCTTCAGAAAAACTTTTTGCAGAACGATCAAAGAGAACTGCACCAGGAAAAGATGAAAAAATTCTTACTAGCTGGAATGGTTTAATGATATCTGCGTTTGCAAAAGGATACAGAATAAGTGGAAAGGAAACATTTCTGCAGGCTGCTAGAAATTGTATAAAATTTATCGAAGAAAAACTAACAGTAAACGGTGAGCTTTTACGAACATACAAAGATGGTCAAGTAAAACTAAAAGCCTATCTTGACGACTATGCATATTTTGTAAATGCATTGTTGGATGTTTTTGAAGTAGATCCACGTGCAAAGCACATCCAACTTGCCTTACAACATGCAAATTATCTAATAGATCATTTTTGGGATCAGAAAGAAAATAATTTCTTTTTTACTGCAGATGATCACGAGAAATTGATCATTCGTACAAAAAACATCTATGACCTTTCATTACCGTCAGGCAACTCAATTGCGGCATACGCATTTTTGAGATTATATCACCTCACACAAGACAAAAAATTTCTTGATGTTTCCATAAAGATTATGGAATCGTTATCTATGATGGCTGCAGAAAATCCATTTGGTTTTGGGCAGCTTCTCAATACGATATATCTTTACATACAAAAACCAATAGAAATCACAATGCTAAACACAAACGATAGTGAAATCTATGATGGTCTAACTAAGAAATTTATTCCTGAATCAATACTTGTGATTATCTCAAAAGAAGAATATCTTAATGAACTAAAAAAATACCAATATTTTTCAGGGAAAGAATTTGATAAAAATAAAACAACAGTGTATATCTGCAAAGACTTTACATGTTCTTTACCATTGCATTTGATGTCTGAAATAGAAAAATTACTTTAAAGAATCTTTTTTTATATTGATTTCTAATTTTTCTCCAACTCTAGGGCTGCCCATCCTTTCATATCTTCGTCTTGGCATGGTTATAGTTATTGCAGTCTGAGCATAACTTTTGACCGTAATAGTTGGTTGTGATTGCATGATCGCTTCAATTAAAGGGAGTACCTGTTCTTTTAGCTCAGGATCTATCTTTTTGTTTATTGCATCAAACATTAACTGCTTTTGTGATATTGGTTCAAGCTGTACATCTTCAACAAGTGAAATCTGCACCGTCTGACCATTGTCAATTAATTGTTGTATTTTATATTGAACTATTTCTGACATTATTTTTCATTAAAATAGTCAGAATTTATCTCTAGCGTATTATGATTTGGTAGCAAGTATTGCTTTTCTTATGTCTGCAGCTCTGTGTTTCACTATTTCATTAAATTCCTGTGTGTCTTCTAGACTGGGGTTCTGTCGTTGATTTTTGTATGTTTGTAAAAACCCTGAATATACGCAACCTATGATGATTCCAAGTGTTGTGGCAGTGATGTCTTCTTTCTCGTCTACATATATCTGGGCAATTTGCTTATACGACGACGCTTCGCTTATGTAATAATTGATGAGATTTTCAATAAAATCAATAATTGAAGGGTGAAGTGCCAAGGAGATACACTTTGTGATTATTCCTTATAATAGTTGATTTTAGAGAGTTTGATAACATAAAGTTGACCCAGTTTCTTTTTAGCTAGATCTCAAACTTGGTGTCATGCCAGTAGAAATAATTCGAATCAACAGGTCATGCCCAGAATGCAAAAATTCTACCATCTTTAACACGGGGAAAGACTATTTTTGTGGTAAATGTCTTACCACCATAACAAAACTATCTTAAAATTATTAACTGGTAGATTTAGCATGTAACTTATGCAGTGGAAACTAGAACGTGAAGAAAGTTATTTCAAGATATATGATGAAAATAAACACATAGCTGGCTACTTTGATCCTGAATATGGTGATATCGTTCCTGAGCATAAAATAAATGAAATAATTGAAGAGATGCATAAAAAACATGAAAAAATTCCTGGTGGATATCTCATGGTGCCGATGATTAAATTTGAAATCTTCAATGAACAAGAAATT
>JAHEYD010000046.1:0-4352 GCA_023251795.1 Nitrosotalea sp.
GAACCTTATGCATCTGCCATAGATATAATCAATAAATCAAAGGCATTCAAACTTGCTCTAGATGTACCGTCTGGACTTGACCCTGATACAGGAAACATAGGCGATAAATGTGTCAAAGCAAATGTAACCATAACATTTCATACAATGAAAGTTGGTATGCCTAAAAGAATGGATATGTGTGGAACCATTCTTGTAGAAAAAATTGGTATTCCGCGCGAAGCTGAAGTAGGTGTATTATGAAAGTTCACCAGTTTGAAGTAGGCGACATGCAGAATTTTACATATTTGTTAGAAGATGAAGATACGGGAGAAGCAATAGTAATAGATCCTTCATGGGATCTTCCAGATGTACTACAAACAATAGAAAGAAACAACATGAAAGTAAAATATATCATAAACACGCACTATCATTTTGATCATACTATAGGAAATGACTTTATGGTAAAGTCAACTGGTGCGAAAATAATCCAACACAAAGAATCAACATTAAAAAATGATATGACTGTATCTGGTGGTGACAAGATCAAGTTTGGAAACTCTGAAGTTACTGTTTTTCATACTCCTGGTCATTCAAAAGATAGCATGTGTTTAGTCGGTGACGGAAAAATTTTTTCTGGTGACACACTTTTTGTAGGTAATTGTGGAAGAGTTGATCTTCCCGGTGGTAATGCAAGAGAACTTTATCATAGTCTTTTTGGTGTAGTCAGTAAGATGAACGAAAACTTTGTACTTTATCCCGGTCATAACTATGGCTCATCTATTTCATCAACAATAGGTAAAGAAAAAAAAACTAATTTTGTTCTTCAACCAAGAACTGAAGACGAATTTGTGGAATTTATGAATAGTGAGTGATTTGTGAAAGATATAGAAATTTTTGGAAATATTGAAAAAGGTAACGACTTTATCAAAAAAACTCAAAATAAAAAATTTGTATTTTCATTTGTCACATCTTATACTCATACATGTGAGATTCCAGGAATCACAGTAGCAGGAGCAAATCCTGATCTACTAAAATTCACATCTGCAGCAGATGCTGAGTTTCTTCATTATGGGTACTGTAAAAGCATTGATACCATTCCTATGACACCTGATGGCAAGCCTACTCCTGCTATTCTCACTAAAGTTGCACTTGAGGCTGCAAGCATACCAAGTTTTGTCATAAATGCAGGAAGCAAAATTCCTCCAAAACTTCCGTACTTGGAGCTTGGTTTGGAACCTGGAAAAAACATTGCACAAGAACCAGCACTTGATCATGATCTTACGCGAAAAGCAGTTGAACATGGAAGAATAATAGGACGATCTCTAGGTTCTTCTACTGATTGTCTTGTAATAGGAGAAAGTATTCCTGGTGGAACCACAACTGCACTTGGAGTGTTAAGAGGATTCGGACTACAAGCTTCTGTTAGTAGCAGTATGCCACAAAATCCGGTTGATTTGAAAAATCAAATAGTAGAAACTGCATTAAAACGATTACAATCAAGAGATCCATACGATATTGTAACACAACTTGGTGACCCGATGATCCCATCAGTTGCTGGAATGCTAAGTACTGCATCAGAATCAACAAAGGTGATATTGGCAGGTGGAACACAAATGGCGGCAGTTCTGGCTTTTGCAAAACATGTTGGTTTTAACGAAAACAATGTAGCCATAGGAACAACATCATACATTATCGATGATAAAACTGCAAATCTTGTTGAGATAGTAAGACAAATTTCTGATATTCCTGTATTTGCTATAAAACTAAAGCTTGGAGAATCAAAAATCACTGGATTGTGTTCTTATGCGAAAGGATTTGTTAAGGAAGGTGCAGGCGCTGGGGGTGCCTCTATAGCTTGCTTATTAAAGACAGGCCTGGATGCTGAAAAACTTCTCTCGCTAACAGAAAATGAATATCGTAGAATTACTTCACAGTGACAGATTTGGCAAGATTTCTAGGATAGTCAGGATCAGTGTTCTTTTCTAACGCTGCATAATATGATAACAGCTGCACTGGGATTATCTCAATTAATGGATACAATGCCTCGTTAATCGATGGAATCTCAATCCAATAGTCATAAACATCATTTGGTTTGTCTGATATTCCAATTATTTTTGCACCACGAGCTTTGATCTCATGTGCACTTGACAAAGTATCAACATAGGTAGAATCGTTTGGATTTATTATTATAACATAAACACTTGAATCCATAAGAGCCAATGGCCCATGTTTTAATTCTCCGCCTGGAAGTCCTTCTGCATGAATATATATGAGTTCTTTTAACTTTAGTGAAGCTTCCAAAGCAATTGGGTAGTGAATACCTCTGCCAAGAACATAGATGTCTGATATATCTTTGAGCTTTTTTGCAATTTCTTTAATCTTTGAATGATCAGAAATTATCGTCTTCATTACCTCAGAAACTTTACCGAAATCTAATCCAATACGACCTTCGCACAGCTTATCCGTTATTTTGTAAAGTATGGCAAGTTGTGATGTAAAACTCTTTGTTGCAGCAACACCAATTTCTGGACCGCAATTCAAACCTACCGAGATAGACGAAGCATGAACAAGAGATGAAGTCATTATGTTAGTAATAGAAATGATCTTTGCTCCGTCTTTTTTAGCAATGTTTACCGCCTCAAGCACGTCTGCACTTTCACCACTCTGAGAAAGTGCAATCAAAATAGATTGGTGATCAAAATAGTTTGAAGAGAATTGTACCTCGCTTGAGATTATTGGCTCTATCTTTATTTTTGCATATTTTGAAAGGAGGTGTTTTGCCACTAGTGCAGCATTATAGCTTGTACCACTTCCAGTCACGTAAAGATTCTTTGCATGTTTTACAAATTCAGTAAGTAAATCAAGTTCAAGTTTAGTATTCTCACCAGCCCTCATTATAGTAACTGGCTGTTCTGAAATTTCTTTTAATGTAAAATGGGCATAATCACCTTTATAGGTATCAGCAAGTTCTTTTGAAATTTTTGTAATCTGATGCTGCACTTGATTTCCGTCAAAATCAAACATTTGTATTCCAGACGAATTAATTATGAGACATTCTCTGTTATCAGGATAAATCACTTCATCTGTGTACTCTATAAATCCTAACACATCACTTGAAACAAAATACCCATCTTTTCTAATCCCTACTATCAATGGTTCATGGAATCTAGCTGCTGCAAGTGTCCCATTTTCAAACACTGCAACAAATGCAAAATTTCCTTTAAACTTAGAAACAGTTTGCATAACAGATTTTTTAATTTCTTTTGTTTGATCGAAATTATATTGTAGAAGATTTGCAATGACTTCACTATCTGTTTCGCTTTTGAATGTGTATTCTTTTTCTTGTAATTCTTTTTTTAATTCCACATAATTTTCTATTATTCCATTATGTACAATGGCAATATTTCCAGAACTTGATGGGTGTGGATGTGCATTTATGTCAGTTACTCCTCCATGTGTTGCCCATCTTGTGTGTCCTATTCCTACTGTTCCAGATAGTGTATCTAGCTTGACTCTATTGTTTACCTCCATAACCTTGCCCACTCCCTTTCTTATAGAAATTTGATTCCCAGAGAATGTGGCAACTCCAACACTATCATATCCTCTGTACTCCATACGTTTTAGTCCCTTGACTAGAACTGGCGCAGCTGGTTCATCTCCTATGTAGCCTATGATTGAACACATAATCTGATCTTATCTATTTCTCTAAATAATGGCGTATAATCTTATTCTTGTGGCTGTTCAGGTACAACTGTTTCTATTACCTGTTTTGACTGACCGAGATTAACACCTGGAACTAGATGTATTTGGTTTTCTTCTTCTATTTTGACTGTATATGATGGAACAGTGACCACTCTTTCTCCAATCATGACATGACCGTGAACTACTGTTTGTCTTGCTTGGTATGGACTTTTTATCAACCCTTTTTTCTGAATTATTGTTTGCAATCTGCGTGAAAGCAAATCTGTTACTTTTAAATTCAAAACGTCATCAAGTGTGGAATTTGTATTTACCAATCCTATTCTTATTAGGGATTTCATTAGTACTTGCTCTTTTTTCTCTCTTACTTCTTGTGTTAAAGCTAAAAGTGATCTTGCTTGATTTCTTACTCTTGAAAGTTCTGTGTGTGCTTTCCATAGCTCACGTTTGTTTTTCAATCCAAAAGTTCCAAGCACATGAAGTTCCTCGTTTAACAAATCGTAGTTTAGAGGACGCTTTGGCTTTCTCCAAATTTTGCGAGGATTCTTAGGATCTCCCATTTATCACACCTACTTTGCTGGTTTTTTCTCCACTGGTTTTGATGCTCCTGCAGCTGGTTTTGCACCTGCAGCTGGAGCTGCTGCCCCTGCAGCTGGTTTTGCACCTTCAGCTGG
>JAHEYD010000046.1:4452-10502 GCA_023251795.1 Nitrosotalea sp.
ACCTTCAGCTGGTACTGCTCCTGGTGGAAGCACCTTACCTCCTTTACGTACTCCAACAGCACCACCTTTACGTCCTGTTGTACGAGTTCGTTGGCCTCTAACCTTTAACCCATAAGTGTGACGAAAACCTCTCCAGCTGCCAGTGTTTTTCTCTCGCTCAATATCATTTCTAACGTTAAACTCTATATCTGAAGTAATTAGATGCAAATCATTTCCAGAATCAATATCTTTTCTTCTATTGAGAAACCATACTGGCATGTTAAGTGAAGCTGGGTTTCTCATGACCTTTTCAATAGAGTCTACTTGAGATTCTGATAAAAAACCAACATTACTATTGTAATCTATCTTCAGAAGATCCAAAATTGCTTTTGCAAAGTTGTAACCTATTCCTCTAACTTGACTGACTCCGATGATCATTTTCTTTGCTCCAGGAACATCTTTTCCCGCAATCCTAACAATGTGTCTGTATTCTTGTGAAGCCAAGTGAACAAAAATTCCATCTCTCCCCGATAAAAACCATGCTAAAACAGACAATGGTTTAAATCACATTCTGGCATAATTTTATCAAATTGACGCAACAGATTTCAGAACTTGTAAAACGAAGTTATTCTTCTACTCCAAAATATGCCGAAGTAATGGCTGGCCTTCCTGAAGACTATACTCGAGTCAAAACACTCAGAGATCTTTTGGAAATTAACTATAAGATTGTAGAAGCGAAAGATCAACTTCGACAAAACCTGATTTCAAAAATACATAGAGGCGAAGTAAAATATCCAGAAATTATAGGCTTTGAAGAAGATGTAATCCCAGCATTAGATAGAGCAATTCTTGCATGTCATGATATTATGTTAGTTGGACAAATAGGGCAGGCAAAAACAAAGATTGTACAAACAATAGCAAAACATCTCTTGTCACCCATACCTATCATTAAAGGTAGTATAACAAATGATTCGCCTATGGATCTACCACAGAATGAAATGATCTCTTTATTAGAAGACCAAGATGACAACATGACCTCACCAAAATTCCACATTGATTCAAACAGCATGGATAAAATTCGTAACAATAAACTTGACACAAAAATAGAATGGTTAGAGGGAGAACGTAGATTCAAGTATGTCCTTGCAACACCTGATATTTCTGTCAAAGATTTAGTGGGACAAATAGATGCTGTAAAAATTACAAAAAAAGGAGTTGAAATGTATCAAATCGAATCATATTCTCCTGGCCAATTAATGCAAGCAAAACATGGACTTTTTTGTATAGATGAATTGCCAGTACTTGATACAAGAAAACAAGTCGCACTCTTATCAGTACTTCAGGAAGGAAGATTCACAACTGGTGCATATCCTGTCATCTTTGAGCCAAAGACTGCCTTTTTTGCAACTGCAAATCCAATAGATTATACTCACTCTGGAAAAATAATTGAACCTCTATATGATCGTCTAAAAAGTCACATCCGTACTCATTATCCAAAATCTGTTGAGGAAGAAATGCTGATAATAATGCAAGAAGCAAAAATTTCAAAATCATTTATACCAATTTTCATATTGAAGACTCTGGCAAGAATAATTCAGAATGCACGAGCAAGTCAGGAAATAAACCAAGACAAGGGTGTAAGTGTACGAATGGGAATTCACTGTCTTGAACTTCTTGTAAGCGAAGCAGAAAGAACTAGAGCATTGTCACACAAAATATTGGCAATTCCAAGACCTTCTGATATGTTCTGTATAGGACAAGCTACAAAATTTGAACTTGGAGAAATAGACGATACACTCACAAATAGGGAGAAGGTGCTTCGCAATCTTATTGCTCAATCAGTCAAGGAAACCTCTCTTGAATACATAAAAGAAACGGATCAGGTATTGTTAGAAAAAATTAAACAAGAGTTTGCAGGAAAAACTTTTCAAGTTTCACAAAAGATTGTAGATAAAAACAGTATGCAACTGTCATATGAAAATCAATTACAAAGCTTTGAAACTCTCCGAAATCTTATTGGTCAAATATATAGCAAGGTGTCTTTAGAACAACAAGAATTTGAGAAAAGAACTGTGATCTATAATATAAAATCTGAATTCCTCGCTCTTTCAGAAAATGCACAAAATGAACTAAGAGCTGCGATTATTGAAATTATATTAGAAGGGCTATGTTGGGTTGAACCAAAAATCCTTAATAAAAAAGAGATTGGTTATGTCGCAGCTTGATACTAGAAACGTTTTGTATTTCTTAAATCAAGAGAGTAAAACTACAAAACCAAGCAATGAGATCTCAAATGAAACATTACAAAAAATCCTCCAAACCTTATCAAAACAAATATTGAAGGAAAAAACCCCAAGCATACAAGATCTAGAACACATTCTACAAGGAGTAATTAAGCAATCTGCCGAACAACAAACTCTTGAAGAAAACTCTGAAAGCGCAGAAACCGATATTCACGCATCAGGCGAACCTGTCACAAAATACCTCAAAAAACAGGGATATCTTAAAGACGAAAAAAAATGGCTTACTAACAAAGGATTCTTTGAGATTGGTGGAAAACTTCTACAAGATGTTATGAAAGCCATCAATGAAGGAGGATTAGGATTTCATGAGACAAAAAATATCGGCACAGGAAGTATGGTACAAGACACAACAAAAAAATTTGAACCAGATGATGACATAAAATTCCTTAATGTGCCGCAAACCGTTCTAAATTCAATACAAAGAATTGCAAAAAAAGACTCTGAAATAAAATTCCCAATCACTATGGAAATTAATGATTTGGAAGAATTTGAAACAATTGAAGAAGTAAAAGTCGCTGTAGTATATTGCATAGACCTGAGCTCTACGATGAAATATTCCATCGGTGCAGGAGAAAGCAGTAGAATCGAAGCTGCAAAAAAAGCACTTTGGAGCTTGTATGTTTTAAATAAAAAATTCTTTCCAAATGATTCTATCTACATCATTGGATTTGGATCTTTTGCATCTAAAATAGATCCGCGTGATATACCATACTTGAAAACATATGATGCAAATGATAACTTTTTACACTACACTAATTATCAAGCTGCTTTCAGGTTAGCACTTAAGATTCTAAAATATGATGGAGCACAAAACAAAAGGATAGTGATGATAACTGATGGCCAACCAAGTGCTTGCTTTATTGATAATGAAAGTCAAAAAAACAACATTCTTGCTGATAAACCGTATTCACATTTTTACATCCCAGATGATGCTACTCTGTCAAAACTGAAAAATGAACATGAAATAAAACTGGATACTGGCGCAGAGATGGTCTATCTCTGTTATAGGTACAGGCAGGTTGATCAATTCATAGAGTCTCGAACACTTGCAGAGGCAAAAAAATGTAAACGTGAAGGAATAGAAGTGGACACAATCATGGTAAGTGAAGAAGATGAACTTTTAAGTTATGTAGAAAGCCTTGAAATGCAACTAAAAGGAAGAGCATATTACATCAATCCTGTAAACATTGATAAGATCTTGATTAATGACTTTATATCAAATAAGAAGAAAATTTTAAACTCAACAAATAGATGGTGAAATGAATTAGAAGAAAACTACGACAGACAAAAAATGCTTGAAACTCTAGTTGATCCTGACGTCTCTTCAATACTTCTAGAACTTGAAAATGGAAGTAAAGAATCCTCATATCTAACCAAAAAGTTAAAGATCAATGATAGCGAAATACAAAAAAAACTATCCTATGTTATAGAGCATGGTTTTATTAAAATAAAAAAAGATGGAAACAAAACTACTTTTATAGCGAACAAAGAAAAACTCAATAAAATAATGGAAAGTGATGATAATTTTTCTGGAGTTGTAGATGGTCTTACAGAACTGGATTCATTTCTTAATTAGCGCTACTTCTATAACGCGATTTAATGAAATAGATTATTCCAACTGCTAGACCTATCAATCCTATTATTATTACAATAAATCCAAAAATGCTTATTGTCAAAGATTGACCTTGTGGTAAGTATCCCAACACTGCTGTTATTTCAAGTTCTCTTTCTCCCGTGTTTTCTATTATGATCTTATAAGTTCCTGCAGTTGAAATTGTAAAGTTATCTTGAAACGGATTGTGTTCTATTGATTTTGAAGCAACTACCTGATCTGATGGGTCATAAACAGATGTCTGCAAACGACTCTCTTCTTTAAAATCTGCGATTTGTAATACGTATATTCCATTTTCATTTATTAAGGGATCTAACTCTTTTGATAGTTTCATAGACGTTCCCATTCCTAGTCGTTTTTCCTCTGTAACAAGATTCTCAACTATTAACTGTGAACCATAAACAGAAAGTCCAATGCCAAATATGATCAAAAAACCTCCTATTACAAGAAGCATTGCTGGTTTTTTCACAGGCGTGGATGATATAAGACCACTATTAAAATTTGGGATTTGAAATTGACCCAATAATTTAGCCTAAGGTAAAAAAGTTAGCCTAGGCTAAATTATAAATAAGATAACTTACCTTATTTTGATCAAATGCACCTAGTGAAAACAATGAAAGGAAAGATGTTATTGACTTTAATTGTAGGATTCTTTATTACTGTCATTTATTTTTCCTTACCAATTTTGAATATAGATGCAACAAAAGAACCAAAGACTTTCTTAACACATTCTGGTGCTGTTATACAAACAACAGGTGATGTACTTGATCCTGTTGGTTATTCTGGAGAGCCGTTGGAATTTAATCCAGACAAATACCTTCGTGAATTTAGTTATGGTAGAGTTTCAAAACTTTCAGACGGAACAACACTTCGCGAATTTACCATTATTGCAGAAGACAATAAAATAATGGAAATTTCTCCCGGGGTATTTTATAACGTATGGACTTTTAATGGAACTGTTCCGGGTCCAACAATTAGAGCTACTGAAGGAGATCTTGTCCGTGTGCATTTCATCAACAACGGACAAAAACCACATACCATACACTTTCACGGAATACATAAAGCAGAGATGGATGGAGTCTTTGAGACTGTAGGGCAAGATGGAGGACAATTCACTTACGAATTTACTGCTGGACCTGTCGGAGTCCATCCATATCATTGTCATGTAATGCCACTTGAGGAACACATCTCTCATGGATTGTATGGCGTTTACATTGTAGATCCAAAAGAAGGTAGACCATCGGCAGATGAGATGGTAATGGTTCTAAATGGATTTGACACAGATTTTGATACTGAAAACAACTTTTACGCTGTAAACACAATACCGTTTTACTATCAACATCATCCAATACAAATTAACACAAATGAATTAATTCGAGTATATGTTGTTAACATACTAGAATTTGATCAAATAAACAATCTTCATCTTCACGGAAATCTATTTGATTACTATCCTGCAGGAACATCCACAATTCCTTCTATGTATACAGATGTTGTCACATTTTCGCAGGGAGATAGAGGAATAATGGAATTCAAGTATCAATATCCTGGGAAATACCTGTTTCATGCACATAAAACTGAATTTGCCGAAAAAGGATGGACCGGTATCTTTCTAGCTAAAGACTCGGGAGACACAACACAATATGGTGAAAAGTAAATGGAAGAAATCAAAAAAACTTCAAGAGTAAAACTTGTTGCAAGTGCCATAATCCCTATTGTAGCGTTAGGCTTGATGATTGTCTATATCTTTGGTCCAGGTTCTAACTTTCTAGGTTTTGGAGTATCGCTTCCAGAAATTACAATAGAAAAAATAGAGTTTCTTGACTCAAAAATTATTGCAACAGTAAGAAACATAGGACACGTTAGTGTAGAAGTGGTACAGGCTGATGTAAATGACAGAATTCAACCTGCAGCCATAGAGCCAAACAAATTTCTAAACCGATTTGAAACTGCCAAAGTCATTATTCCATTTGAATGGAATGAAAAGGAACCTTATGAAGTAGGGCTTACGCTAAGCGACGGAACAAGATTTTCGAAATCAGCAATCGCAGTACAAGTGCCAGAACCAAGTTTTGAGCTTGTCTCATATTTTGCGATAATTGGTACATACGTTGGAGTAATTCCAGTATTGATAGGATTGCTCTGGTTTCCATTTA
>JAHEYD010000003.1 GCA_023251795.1 Nitrosotalea sp.
AGGAAAGGTGAGAGATCCATATAAATTTAGTATGGAAAATGCGCTTGAGGACTTGCGCAATGGGGTTGGTCGAGGAGCCGATGAGGTTTGGATTAGAGTTCCAACGCAAGGGTCTCTAAGCATAGACACGAACCGTGTACAATTTACTGTAGACCCACGATTTATTGGTTTAGAGATTGTTGAGTTAACTGGTAGAAAAATCGCGGATTGGTGTTTGCGGGAATTGGAATCTAAGAAATTGGAGCAATTAGAAGAGAGGGAAATTCACAAATCAAGAGAGTTTGGACTTCTATCCACCATTCGAACTCTTCAAGCAAGAATTCGTAGAATAGAACAAGTGTATCGAATAAAATGGAGGGAAAATGAGTGACCCAAGATACGCCCACCAATATCACCCACGCCGCAAAGATGGACATTGTAAATTTATAGTCGGCGGTGAACATTGTGGGCTGATGGAAGATGCAGAAGTCCATAAAAATTGGTTACGAAAAGATCAGGAGAAGGAAGAAGAAGCACGTTGGTTACGAGAAGAGACGCTTGAGGAAAAAGAAGCGTATGACGAACCAAGCATTACCAAATTTCTTCCCGGAATGGTTGTTGGGTGGTCCATTCTTTACGTAGTTTTAATCATCCTTTGGGTTGTAGGTTTCATCATTGTACCAATTTTGGCAATAACAAAATCGTGGAAGCTTGATTATAGATTTGGTAGAGTTGTATATGTGTGGAAGTATAAATGGGCTCATTTATGGGGGGAAGATGAGTTTGGTTTGACTGGCCCGACGGAAGCTTCAACCCCAAACGCTCAACGTTGGTGCGATAAGGCAAAGAATTGGTCGAAAGTACACAGGGCTATTTCGTGGTGTCTTAGGAACCCTGTCGGGAATGAAAGATTCTCAAAACTTGGTGTTTATCTAGACAGCAGTAAGATGGAGTGGATTGGAAATTGCGGTGAATTACCGCTTGACCCAACCGGTAATAATCCAAGAAATACGGGAAACCCTTGGACTTCATGGAAAATACAGGGCAACAGGAGTTGGTGGATAATTGCTAAACAGGGGTGGTGGAGGGTGGGATTTTGGAGAATTTCACCGGAAGGTACTACTTCTAGATTTGGGACAAAGATTTTTCCGGGTTATACTAGAGATATTGACCGTTTGCAGGGACTTATTTGCCTACAGCCATGGAGAAGATTATAGAAATATTACTGGCGGAGTAAGAAAATGGCGGTCCCTCTGGATCGCTCTCTCCGCCACAGGAGGGGCGGTACTTCCGCCCCTCCTCTTTTTCGGAAGGTGAGAAATGACTTCGATATTTAAAATAGCTGTCCCGGAAGCATTTGATTATAACACCAATAGTTATTGCGACGATTGGATAAACGATGTTGTGCTTTCCGCAATAAAGATGGAATTACTCTGTAGATACCGAAGAAAGTTTACTGAAGTGAGATCCGTAGTAGCTGAGATCATGAAAACTACTCAAGGGAATAAAGCAATAATTTTTAGGGTAGACGGGAATGATCTACCAGATATGGATGCTCTTTTCAGGGATGCTAGAAGTATATTGACTGACCACGCAGATTTTATATCAAGAACACCCACTTTTCAAGAAAGTAATTCAATGAGAGATTTTTCTGAGGAGAAAATATAATGCCTTTAGACAAGAAATTCACAGTGTCATTACAGACAGCGTTGGTGAAGTCTACTTCGACTTCAAGGAAGACTTTAGACCCGTTGCAGGTATCAGTACCGTCATTGTTGCTCGAAACTTCAAATACGTTTGGGGTAGCCAACGATAACACACCGGTTAGTATTCCTTTTGGTGGAATAACTATTGCGAAAGTTGTGCAATTGATTTCTGATGAAGAAGTTACAGTGAAATTTAATGGCGATACCACAGGAATAACTTTTGGTGGTGAAGATGATGGCGGTGTTCTTGAAATTATTGGAGCATCAATATCGTCCATGACCGTTCAAAACAACGGTGCTGATGAAGCTACGTTCGCATTTTATCTGGCGGGTGCAGAATGATGGACGATATTGATATAGAGGTTTCTGGTCCGGATCATGATTCCGAATACCACCGACCAAAGAGATTGCCGATGATTTCGGTGGATGGTTGGCGCTGCCCGTATTGTGGGACAGTATATTCCCCAAATACCTCGTCATGCTCAAAGTGTTCCAAGAGAGAATCTAATACTAACCACAAGAGATTGGACGATTGAAAATAATGAACTCAGATCCGTGTGATTGGACTATGGAGAAGGGTGTGTTAATGCCCTTGCTGATGAGATTTGCACCGGAGAGAAAATTGATAAATGGTGTTTGGAAAATAGCTGAGAAGAAAACGAAGAAGAATCTTCTTTCTTTAATATTTGGAGATAAAAATGGCGAAGCCGAAAGTTAATAAAACAGATTTGATAGAAGGTTTGAAATCAATTATACTGGATGGTATTGAAAATTCATCTGGTGGTGAGTGGTTGACCGAGGATGGTATGGCCGTTATTGAAATAGTTGATGTTATGGACCACGGCGTAATTATGGATATTAGGTTGGAAATAAAATCAGGCGGCGACGACGATGAGGAAGTTGAAGCCAACACCACAAAGAAAAAAGTAACGATTGAATTCAGTGTAAATTAATATGAAGCTTGTCTACGTAGCTGGTCCTTATAGGGCACCGACACAAGAGCAAATAGACAAGAACATACAAAACGCAATACTTAGAGCACGTGATGTTTTGTTGGCGGGCAACCTCCCGGTGACCCCGCATCTTTTGTCAATTGGAAATACTACATCGCTTACAGGATCATTCGAAACCACCGATCAAGTGTGGCGAGAAGGTCTTATTTTATTAGTTGAAAGATGCGACGAAGTTTGGCTTTTTGATGGTTGGGAAAAATCGAACGGTACTCTCGCTGAAGTCCGGAAGGCTTTCGAACACCGGATTCCAGTTATCTTACCAAGTGGTGAGGTCTTGAGAGATTTGAAAGAAAGAGATATATGAATACACCGAAAAGAATTCTTTTTGTAGGGGATTTACACACCGGAGGTCATCATTCAGTATTACCAAGAAAAAGATTACCAGAATTCCCAGAATTTCCGGGTATAAGGTATCTGAACGATTGTTGGGATAATGCAGTGTTTAACCTCCCGGAAATGGTAGACATAACATTTTTCATGGGAGATTTAGTAGAAGGAACGAATAGAAAAGCAGAAGGTACAGGATTATTCAGCACTAAATTGAGTGATCAAGTAGAATCAGCAATTGAACTGTTAGCACCAATCGCAGCAAGATCGAAAACTGTATTTCGAGTTAAGGGTACTGATTACCACGATTCTGTTCATAACCCATTGCTTGCTTTGGATATTGAACTCGGGGTCAGGAAGGCCCGTCAAGTGTTCGACGTTGATTTAGGTTCTGGTATCTTGAACGTAGCGCATCACCCTAGCGGTGGCGGTGCTCTTTACCTTGGAACCAAGTTGGATAAAGAACAGAGGCTAGCTGGATTAGCGGCATTAGCGAAGAAAGTCCCCCACGCTCGTTGGATTTTTAGAGCACACCTTCATAATTTTGCTCATTTCATTACTCCGATGAGGGAAGTCATATTGACTCCGTGTTGGAAGCTTCCTGATGCATATTCTGTTAAGGGTAACTATTTCGGATGGCAACCTGATATTGGCATGGTTCTAATGGAAGAGGATGAGAGGTCACTTTCTGGGTTTAGAGTTGTCCCAATATTGTATGATCTTCCTCAGCCAAGAGTTATAACACAGGAAGAGCTTGATGGTACTATGATTGACTATGTTGATGTTTTTGATAAACCACTTGAAGGTTTTGTTGAATTACCGGAAGAGAGTGAAGAAGGGGGAACAGGTGACGAAGACTAAACCAGTACCACCTACTATTGAGGATATAGAGTCTGATTATGAATTATTCAGAAGATTAGGAGTCAAGGAAGAAAATCTTGCTAAAATGGATATGGCCAAAGCTGTGATGGATACATATCTGAAAAGAATAAAAGAAACCGGGAACCTAGTTTCTACTGACCAAATAGCCAAGATTCTTCATGTTAGTGCTGGTACTATAAAGAAACATTGTGAGGCGTTCGTTGAAAAAGGTATGATGTTGGTCAAAATAAACCCAACGAATGGCAAGAATTGTTATGTACCGGCAATAAAGCCGGATGATAAAGGAACGTACACATACGGGTATTAAAAATGATAGTCGAGAGAATAGAGGATAACATATACAACCGAAAGGTTTGGTTGATTATAGCTGACCGCAAGGAATTCAGTGCTCATATGGCTGGTGTGACCAAGAAGAAAGTTTATAGGGTCGGTAAGGACCAAGTTGGCGGTATGTATTCTGTTAAAACTCAAAGTGAAATCGACCCGTCAGTAATGACTAGGCATTGGTATATATGGTTGACCCGGTTCGACAACAAAATATACGATATTGGTTCCTTAGTACACGAATGCTTCCATTGTGCAACAAACATTCTTGAAGACTTGGGGGTTGACACCAGTGACGCCGAAGGCTCTGAATCTTTAGCATATTATTTGGATTTCTTAGTTAGGGAATCATTATCAAGAATTATTTCCAATAAAGGAAGTATTGAGATATTACCAGATACTAAGGCTGGATAGGGCGGATGGATATATTCTACAATACCAAGAACGGGAAGACCGTAGACATTCGTCCATATACCCATGGAGAATTTGCAATATCTATGAGGTCCCACGAATTGGGGTTCGACGGTTCCGGTCTTGGATTTGGTGAAGCAATTAATACGGCTCTTGGTCTTGGATGGGCTACTGTTCATGAGTACCAGCCAACAAGTCTGAGCATAGAATTCCCACCTGAAATAACAGAACAAAAGACGGTTGATTGTTTGTATGACATAGTGACTAAGTATTACAATCATTGTTCTGGTAACACTAAGATTTTTGTTTATTCTGGTAGATCTTCCAGATTTGACTTTTCAACAACTGTCGGTGCAGTGAAATCAGGAACATTTGAATTAATCAGTGAATCGGTTGTATATTCGGATGAGTTTTGGTATGATATAAAAAACAGTAAGGTGATACCAGCGCCATACGGTCATGAAGAATTGGTGATAAATAACCCTGATTTATTCAGAATTGACCCCGAAATGATGAATGCCCCAAAAAAAGACGCATTAAGAAATGGTTTTATTAGGGTCGCTAGATATGGTAATTCCACATTTATAGAGGCATATCGAGTTGACCGGAAAACCAAGGATGCTTTATCAGATGTGGCTGAATACTTAATGAAACGTGGCGTAAGCCAAAAAAGCGAAGTAGTTGTTTCAGAATTCAGTATCGGAGGGATGGAGCATTACGGAACGATGGAAAAGATGAGATCGACCGAATTGTTTGAAGATGCCCCACCATCCTTCGGTATGAACAGGGATAGCATGCCTCAAATCAAGGACATTGGGCTGTTCACTGATTTTCTCAAGAAAAATAGCATAAAGTTTGGATTTGTCTCGGTCCCATCTAATTTACTCTTGGGTACGCAAGTAGAGATAGACCAAGATAAAGCTATGGATATGACTGACGCTTATGGTTCCATAGTAATAACTAAGGACATGCAAGTGTTCGACGGGCATCATCGTTGGACTTTTAACTACAACAACCAAGAAGCTTCTGATTGTTTGAAGGTTGACTTGCCATTTAGTGAACTTATGGTTATGGCTAAGAAATTTGAACAAGATAATTTAATGGAAGAATTAAGCGAAAATCTTTCGATGTTTCACGTAATGAGAAAGAGTGTTGGTAAAATAGAATTCTCATCATTATTGAACGAAGCGTTTGGTATTGGTGATTTAGCTTATTGGTACCACCCATCGAGTGGACGATGGATTGAAGTTCCCGATGGGTGGGTACATGACGAGTATGTGGCGACCCATCAATCAACTTTCGGGTTAGGTGGTATTAAATTCGACCCACTAAAATCTGAGGTAGATTTTGAAGCTTTGGCCCTACGAAATGGTTGGGTAAAAATTCATAATTGGACTGATGGTTTGTCGTTAACTTTTGGAAATAAATCAAAGAATTCTATAGTTGATATTTGTTATGATGTTGTAAAAGAGTTCAAGGTACAAAATTCGAAAAGGCTTATGATAGACTCCCCGTCTGTCGATTATGCAGGGACCATTCAGGGTTTCCTCGGTTTTGAAGCATAAAATATTGACACATAATTAATGTTTTCTGTTATAATATCCACCGGTAGGAGCGATGGTAAACTTATTGTGTCGAATTGAGGGAAAAATGAACTGGATTAAACTGAGTGTTGGGTACATAAACCTTGATTTAGTGACGTGCGTACACATTACCAGCCGTTATCCTAATAGGATCGTTGTTGATATCAGATATATTAATGACGACGATAACTCTCATACTTTTACGGATGATGATGCCAAAGCCATAGTAAGTTTCCTTGATAGGGTTAAACTTTCTAGGGTAGAGTGGAGTGGTGATACATGATCAGAGATTGGGGAATATGGACGAATTCCGTATACAAGACTGCAAACGTAGAACTTGAAGAATGGCCCGTTTGGTTATTCTGTCTGAGTTGGCTGGCGGGACACTTAGACAGGAAGTGGATGTTCAAAATAGGACTCCCGAATTGGCCGAAGATTCGTTGGTTCAAGGACGAAGATCAGAAGTACACCCCTAAAGAGTGGCTAGGAACTTTCGGTGATTTGGTTTTCTATTACATTTCAAACCCACTAGAGACTTGGTGTTACGAACACCCGAAGCGGGTATCGAGAATGGTGGCAATCACTTACGATCAAGCGCTGGAAATTGACCCGTCAATTAAAGAATGGAACGACCGGCTAGACAGGAGTGAGTAATATGAACACGAAGAAAGTGGTTTCCAAAAGTGGCCGTCTTTGGCATCTGGATTTCTATTGCCAATGGGTTGATCTTTTCAGGAAGTGTCATTGGTACGATTTCACCATCATCCATCTTGCTTTCGAGTTGTCCCCCTACAAATACAGCAACGAGGTAAGCATTGGTCTTCTTGGATTCGAATTTGTAATCACTCGTTGCGACGAGGATGAGGATGAAATCAAAGAGGGAGTCATGGATGTGGATGAAGGGGAATGGATTCGAAGCCATACTACTAGGGAAGGTGAGAAATGATTCTGTACACTTGTAGACATGGATCGATAGGATGGTGCCCAGAATGTGAGAAGCCGTCTGGATGGGTTCGCCTATTAGTTGAAAAGGATGTACGCATCCGCGCTCTGGAAGCTGCACTTAACGAGGCGCAAGGCGCCCTGAGTAGCGAATCTCTCCGGGCCGCACTACTTGAAATCAGTCTTAAGAAGTTGAGCGAGAAGGTAGAAAACGGGACCGCGCATCGTTGCTACTGCAATGGCGACCACTCCAAGTTCATCGGCGGTGACTGTTGTATCTGCGTGAATGAGAGCCCGAAGTACAAGAAGGCTCTAGCTAAACTGAAGGCGGCGCAGAAGGTTATTAGGAAATACGAAGCTGCGAAGCTCGGGCTCAGGCCGGTGTGGACTGCAGAAGATCAAACCGCCATCCGTGCGGCAATGGAGAATTAAGATGAAAATTATTAGGTATTTGGTACGATGTGATCGTTGTGATTGGATCGGTGTTATCCGAGAAGACAACCCCGACAACATAGAGAAGATGGCGTGCCCGGCTTGTGGTGGTGAGTCATTTGGCGGGTGGTACAAATCTAAAGAAGAGCCAAAACCGAAAGATGATTTATCGAAGTTATTGAAGAGATATGCACCGGACGACATACCGGACGATGTACCAGTAATTCCTAGGCTTCCGGAGTGGCACTATCCCCCGACTGACCCAAACCCGGTGGTTTCGGTTTGCGGTGAATGTGGTCTTTGTATTCGTAGGGTTATGGGCTATGTTTGCGGAAACCCAAGATGCCCAACCGGTCTTGGTCCGATACTTTGTAGTTCACATTCATGAGGAGGATACAGTGAGCACCCCAATTAATGATTCTTTGGACATAAATTTTAATATTTCTGACAGCGAAAATTTTCCGTTAAATTGGGAAGATATTGTTGTCAAATCTGGCATATACAGAAACAACGTTAACAACGGGTATATAGCTGTTGTGAATCGTTCGACAATTCTTTTCGTTAATGAGGGTGGTGTGTTCTTGGCGTCGGATGGTTGGAATTACGATAGGTACAGATTCCGTCGCGTTGTTGGTGATATTAGTATAATTATTCGTAGTAAATAATAGGAGAGCGCATGTTCGAATATTTTAAAAAGAGGAAAGAACTTCGCGAAATTCAAAGGGGGAAAAGACTTCTTAACAACGCTAAATGGTATATATTTTTCGTTCATGATTGTGGCTATGACACATGGGAAATACCGAAGTATTCGTTTTGCCCGTATTGTGGGACTTACGGCAGTTGGAAAGCACACCGAGAGCTAAAAGCTTTGGATACTGGAAAAATTAGGAACCCGAAGTGGGTAGTTCTTGTGTCAGAGCCAATCAATGAAGCAACATTCCATCGAATCGCTACAGAAATTAACACAAGTGGGTATTCCGGGGAGTAATTATGGGCGCTTTCGGTATGAATACTTGTAGATATTGTGATCGAGAATTCCATGATTTGGACACCCATAAGTGCAGAAGAAGTGAATTGAAAACAAAAATCTCTGTAATGTCTGCGAACTTAGAGGCTTATTACAAGAGATTGGAAGCTTTCGAGAATTTTGTCCGGGAATTTGACTATTTTCGGACCGCCCCGATTCTGGACTTTCGCTCCAACCCTAATTTTTCACTTAACGAGCTTGATATTTTTACCCACACAATCACAAGGCTCGATATTTACCGCAGTAAGATAGGAGAGTTGTCATGATTAACGCAAAAGTAAATGTTATCGAGAAAAATAGAAATTTGAAGTGGGGCGACATAATAAAATTGGGCGGGATATATGCCCCGGTGGATGATTACGGGAGTTATATAGTTATTATTACTAGAACCCAATTCGACCGTCCGCCCGGATATGTAGCTTTGTACGTCTCACATTGCGGCTCCCGCGTGGAGCCTGCAGATGCGAGTTGGGCTAACCACGAATTTTACCCTGTTGATGGGTCTATAGAGATATTAGCTTCAAATCATGATTTCATAGAAACAAAATAGGAGAGTTGTCATGTTAGTTAGTGCAAAAGTAAATATACCTGATAATAGGGAACCTTTGACGTGGAAAGAAATAATAAAGAAAGACGGAATATACAGACCGATAGATGAACTTGAATGTTATATAATTGTCCTCACAGGTTGGGTTGGGAAAAAGAAAGGACACATGGCTTTGTACGTTAATGGAAATGGCTCTCGGGTGGAACTTGCTGACTATGGGTGGGCTGACGGGGAACATGAGTTTTGTTCTGTTGATGGCTCCGTAGATGTTAGTTTCAAATCGTCGTCATGATAACGCTAGCAATAGTTTGGGTTTTGGGAGTTATTATCGGATTCTTGTTCGGTGGTGGTTTTATTGTTGTCTTGGGTTGGCCGTTATTTTTGACAATGATGTTATTAGTAATGCTGTTCCGGCTGATTGTTGATCTGGTAACCGGTTTGTCGGCAAAGGACATATAAATGTTTCTAATGATAGCGGCTATTTGGATAATAGGGATTCTTGTTGGGTTCTTAGTTATGCCGATGGCGATGGATGGTAGAAACTTCCCCACCTATTTTGTCGCCGTTGTGCTTTGGCCGTTGTGTTTATCTGTGATAATATTAGTGGTAGTCCTTTGGTCTGTTGTGGAAATTTTCGGTTCGTTATACTCAATGATGAGGTAATGACTGATGATGATACCCTATGAAGAGAAAATGGGAAAGGATGCATCCGTGCAAGTGTTGGCTTTGTAGAAAGCGACTTGGTATTACTGACCCACAGGAGAAAAAGAAACTTATTTTAGGAAAGGCTATTGGAGAGCGGGAGGAAACCGTAATGAATGAACCAAAGGCATCATGCGAGTGGACGCAGGACGGGTCCGACTACATCGGATGGGAAACCAGTTGTGGCGGCATATTTGTCCTTAACGAAGGAAGTCCGCTCCAGAATGACATGAAGTTCTGTTGCTACTGCGGTCGCCCGCTGGTCGAGAAGCCGTACGACGAGGAGGAGAACCATGACTACCAATAAAGGTGACTTGAAACAGGGGTTAAGAGACGCGTTGTTGCATGTCGAGGGACTGTTCGTCGGGCAATTAAACGACGGCGAGATAGCGTTGTTCAACCTCGCCTGCCGCGAAGGCGCCGCTCGCGCCAGTTATGAAGGTGGTACCGGGTTCATGGGGCTGGCGCGGGTCAGGCTGGTGTACCCATGACCGCCGATCCGAAGGACTTCCCCGCCTTGTTCGATCAGTTAGTGGAGACGCTTGAGTTCTATTCTGATCCACAGAGCTACCACGCAATTTCTTTCCTATTTGACCCGCCGTGCGGAGAATTCAGTGATGATTTTGGCACCCAAGATGAGCATGGACATTATTGCTACAGTCGTCCCATGCCCGGAAAGCGAGCCCGTGCTGCTCTCTCCGATTTGAGAGCGATAAAAGCACGGATAGTAGACGGATGGGTTTCGTTAAACAAAAACAGTGGACGCATTGTGGACTTCCGTGAGGGGAGAGAGGAACCGGTATCCTACGACACGGAGCGGTTCAAGAATACCCCCTGTATGGTCCTGTTGTATGAGGAGGAGAACCATTACTGATAAGGATATAAAGCAAATACTTAGCGAGCTTTTAATACTCCCTTCGGCGGCAGGTCCATACAGTTGTGTGGCAACTTATGACGATGTTTTAAGGGCTTGTAGGAAAGTCCAGAAAGCGGTGCTTCGTGAAGAGCATAAATGGATAGCAATAAATGACCGACTTCCGCTAATCAACCAAGAAGTATTAATTGGACACGTTGGGAAACCTTGGGTTGGTGCGGCGGTTTACCGTGGTGGGAATGGTTGCAATTTTGAGCCGTTAAACAAGGTTGGTGAGGGTTTCTGGGCACTTCCAATACCCACACATTGGAAGCCGTTCCCACCCCCGGTTGGTGGGTCTTCCAAGATAACCCAATTGAATATGGGTGCTACGGTCCTGTTGCGCTAAATGATCTTACTTGACAGGAAGTTTATCTTCTTAACCGGTAACAACTTCGTTAATAATTTAAAAATAAATAACTTGTTTTCAATTTCCGCCCGAATCCTCGCGGTTTTGGGCCATTGTGTATATTTTCTAAATAATTTTTCGAACGGTACTCATTTCTATTATACATTTCACGGTATAAACGTGGGAACTATTTTGAAAGAATTCTAGGTGACAGGGGAGTTAAGAATGATCAAGCCATTTTACGTTACTACTGAGGAACACCAATACGAAAGTAATGCTGCTGCTTTTACTGTTTATTTCAATGGGAACCCAACAAAAGAAGATGTAGCTTCGGTGATTAGTGAGGAACTTGGAGAGGACGTTGACTCTGAGGATATTGAAAAGGTTCCGACCCCGGTTTCTAAGAAGGCCGGTCTTAGTCGCTGGCAGTATTACGGTGAATTCTGATGTTAAGGGCTTACTGTGCAACCATACCCGTACAGCGAGGCATTAAAAGACGTTATGGAATTTTCCGGTGAGGAGGAGTGAAATGGTAATGGACGGAGTAATAATAGACTCTTAAGGATACTCAAATGGGAAACTGGTTCTCAACATTCGTGGGCAATAATTTCAAAGTCGTTACCCCGGAAGACACTTCCCCGCCGGTAAGTTGTGAATTTTACGACGGCGAGGGATTCTGTCTGGTGACGGGCGCTATTTGTCCACATTTCGAATCCACTTTCCAGAATTGTGTGGTTCGCCAATCTGGCATGTCTAAGGTTCAGATGGGTGATAGGATAGATAAGGAAGCCCTTCTTAAGGACAGGGATAAGGATAGACAGACCGACCAAGATTCTGCCCTTAACGCTGAGGATGAGGTTAAGGACCAGCACGACCACGACGACCCGGAAGAAGTCGAGGACGAGGAAGCGGACCCGGAAGAGGTAGAGGACGACGAAGAGGAACCGGAGGGGAAGGGGAAAATCCCCGAGAAAGGCGACGGAAACCCCGAGAAGACCACGAAGGGTGACGAGGAAGGCTCAGATATGGACAAGGAAAAGAAGGCCAAGAAAGACAAAAAGAAACCCTTCGAAAGTATTATCGAGAATAGGGAATCTGAAATAAGATTTGATCAGGGGGCATTTAGGCAGGCTTCTGCGTACCACCCGGAAGCCGAAAAAGCGTTGGCAAACGGCGACGATGATGCCTTTGAAGATGATAATGGATTTTATTTTGAGAGACGTAAGAAGGGTGAAATAATAAACCTTCTGCTAAGAACTACTGTTAACGGGGAACGTATTAGAAATACTGATTTTAAAAATTGGGAAGATGAAGAGTTAGATTATGAAGAAGAACCAATTATGTCGAACCACGAAGGCGAGCAGGGGATGTTATACCGGTTGGCTGATGGTAGTGGCGTGCTTTTTACTTTCGGATTCGATGGCGGGGATCGTTGGGGTGTAATGACTGCTGTTGGTCGTATTGACAGAAAAAATAATGAATCGATCAATGAGGGTCCGGTTGGCAAATTCGCTTGGAATTATATAGGAAAACCAGCGCTCGGAGCTATTGCTGCTGGTGCTGCTTCTTGGGCTATAGATAAGGGTCTTGGCTACGCCGATAAAAAACTAGGATACGCCGACGATGATGGCGAAGAGTCTGAACCGGAACCGGAGAAAAAGCCGGAACCCAAGAAGAAAGATAAGAAGCCATCGAAAGAGCCGAAGAAAGGTTCTGGCGATTTCGAGAAAGATCACCCTAGGGACGACGACGGTGAATTCACTAAGAAAGAATCATTCAGAGGGATTGTGGAGGAATAAATCATGAATAGGGACGAGGTAGTTGACGAAATCTGTGCTATGTTGGAAGGTTCAGAACTAGAAGTCGTAAAGACTATTGACAGTCTCCACCAGAAGGGTGATAAAATAGAGATAATCTCGTTGGAGGACGACGAGCTTTATTTCCGTGGGAATAGCAGTCGGGTAGGATCGGACATTTGGCAAGTAGATTGGATTCTCCATCATCTAGAAGACGGGAAATTAGAGACTTATGATTTTTCCGTTGAGGAACTTGCCGACGCTTTTGACCAATTAGAAGAGACTGAGGAAGAAGAGGATTGAAATGGTTAACGAAAAACAGCTTTTAATGGGGTTATTAGAATCTTTATTAGTCGATGAGCAGAATAACGGCCCAATTCTTTCCTATGACGATAGCGTGGAGTTTTTTCTAAGACCAAGCGCTAACCAAATAATCTTTGATGCTTACGAAGAACCGGGTGCTATCGCGGCTTCGTTCAAAGTAACAGTTACGAAAATATAAGGAAAGTGAAAAATGTTACCAACAATAGCTAAAGAGAATATCACCGAAGAAATAGCTTCTTGGTTTGAAGAAGAAATTGACGCCACCCCATATTCGATTATACAACAAATGGTTGATTATGCTTCGAAAAACGGGTATGATGAGGATGAAGTGAGCGATTTTATTTCGGCATGCATAGAAAATGGAGCATCGGCAATAAGAAAGACCAGATAATGTTAAATAAAGAACAAATCAGAATTTTAACTGGCAATAAATCGGTATTTGGTCACCTAATGGACGAGATTAGAGAACATATGTTTGAAACTATAGGTGTAGACCTTGAAGAATTGGCTGATGCCGACCCGTCAGATCCTAGTTATCAAGATCTTGAAGACGATGTTCTAGTTTTTCTTTGCGATTCTTTAAAAACAGGAAAATATTAAGGAGAACCAATGAAGGCGACGAAGACCATATGTACGATTCTGACCCGGTAGCCAATTGGGAATTTTAAGGGAGATTAAAAATGGGATTGAACAGAGCAATCGTTAGTGATGCGAAGGATCGACTTTTTGATTGGATGATGGATAACGAAGACCGTATGATTTCTGATCTTCTTGATGATGTTCAGTATGGCCCCGGACACGGTTCCGATCCGGAAGAGGATACTGAACCAACCGAAGACGAAGTTGAAAGGCTTCTCGGGAAGCTTTGGTCTGCTGCCGTTGATGGTATGCAACACTTCAATAAAATAGGGTAGATAATGAAAGAGAAAATGAAGAAGCGGGTTCGTGAAGCTGTTGTCGAAGAGGTTCTCAGACTTCGTGAATCAATAGTTGACGCAGTATTAGAAAACCCGACCGTCAAAGACCACGAGAAGGGTGATGAATGGCTTCTTAAAGTAGCGAAATACGCGACGAAACTAATAAACGAAGCGATGGAACCATTGGAGTCATAAAATGGACAGAAAAAAAGTCAACCAAGTTTTAGGTAACATAATGGAAGCTGAAAGAGAAAATTTTGAACAAGTGGGTTGGGAAGATTACGATACAGCAGAAGGCGAAATAAAGAAAGGTAGTGAGGAAGCTAAATATCTGGATGAGGCATGGGAAGACGCAGTTAAGGCTTTCTTAAACACTCTTCGAATTTCTAAGTTATAGGGGGCAATTAAATATGAAATTTGAGAACAAACCGCTTCCCGGGGGATCTTCTCGGTCTATCGATCTGCTTGTACCAGAGATTAGAGACGCCGCGAAGAAACATTTGTCTTTGTGTTCCGAGAACGGGATTGTTCTTCTGATTTATTGCACCGTCCGTGACGAGTGGGAACAGGCCAGATTATTCAGACAAAACAGGCCGCTTCCTTTGATCGAGGCTAAAGCAGTTTCTCTTAGGAAGAAAGGATTCCCACGGCTGGCGGAGATTCTAATGGAAGTTGGCCCGCAAGGTGGTGATTATGGCCCACGGGTTACGAAGGCTGGGCCGGGGGAATCTGCTCACCAACACGCCGTGGCTTATGATTGCGTTCCTCTTCGCTTCGGGAAGCCTGTTTGGGGGGCTTCTCGACCAGAGGACGCTAAATTATGGAAGAAAGTGCAGACTCTTGGGGTCAAGGCCGGGCTCGAAATCCTGTCTTGGGAGCGCCCGCATTTCGAAGTTAAGGGATTTAACCAAAACCTTCTTGAATATATGAGGGAAAGATATGAATGATAAAGAGTTGGAACAGATGGCCTACGCCGTAGCGTCCCACACAGTTACCATAGTACCAATTACCGAGCAGATTTTTGACCTTGCCGGCAGTATCGTTTTAGCGCATACGGAAGATGAGGATTCCGAAGGTAAAGAGGTAGAAGAAGCAATGGCTTCCGTTGCCGCTTACGCAGAGAATCTAATTGACGCAGCTTTGACCAAGCTTCCTAAAGAATTCCACTCAAAAGCTGGTAGCTTTGGGGCTTATTTCTAATGATTAACTCTATACCGTTCGTTCCTTTGGTCCTGATGATCGCTGGTGGTATAGCGATGCAATTCAAGAATCGGATTCTTATTTCACTCGGCGGGCCTGCATATTGGATAGGGTTATTTTTCGTAGTTTGGTCGTTGTCTGATATTCGATAGGGGTAGAAATGGACGAATTGGAATTGGAACCGCTTTTCGAAAAAGCAAAAGTAGCAATAGACGATATAGATGAATTGCTAGATATGAATGATGAGGTTGATAATACAGTCAGTTCGATTCTTGAAGGTGTGTTGGATGATTTAGATAGTTGTTGGAGATCGCTGAAATCTGGTAAACTTGAAATTTAACGGAAGGGGTTGTTGATGGGAACGTCTTTCCAGTCTATAGTTGAAACGAGAATCTACAGAACTAAGAAGGATGATATACAAGGGTTAAAAATGAACCCATCACCAAACACGCCAGAATGGAGCAGCATACCGTGGAACGACGCTAGATCAGAATTCCCGGTTCGCGAGTTCCGTTTCATAGGGTCGAAGGATTTGGCAGATGGTAGACATTACGTGTTCCAGAACCACGGTTCCCAAGATGTTGTTGTAGTAGTAAAATCAATATGAATTTTGAGGAAATAATAAACGAAAACGAATCGGATGGGACCAAAATATCTGAGGCGCTAAACGAGGGTTGGCAAACGCTGTTTAACATGGCGAACGCGCTTCTTAGAAAATTTTGGGATAAATACAAGAATACAACTCTTCGAGTGACGAAGACCTTTCACCCATACGGTGGTGGGACGCTTTATAGTGGTGATATAATAACGCTTTATGAAACCACGCGTAAAAGTAGGTATACAGACGAGCGTTATCTCGGACCTAGCGATAGATTAATTGGGATAAAAACTGAAAAATATGATACCAGCGAGTTTCTGGCGGTAATCATTGCTAATACTGACAACACATTCACCGAAGCTTTCAAATCGGTAGAGGACGACTATTTTAACGCGGTAAGTGGTGAGATTGAGTATAAGGAAGAGCCGTTGGATGAATCAACTGACTCGTTGAAGGATGCTATAAGTGTTCTTCTTAGAAAATTTTGGGACAAATACAACAACTCAGAGCTTTTAGTTACAGATACCAGAGAACAATGGTACGGTTCTTGGCTAGTAGCTGGTGAGAAAATAACTATTTCAAAATCAAAATCAAATAAACAGGCTCATCTTTCTTTTAAGAACGACTTCGCGGTAAATATTAATTCTGATAGACGACATGGACTATTATCGATAGTTGCATCATGCACCGACAACGTTTTTGCAAAAACGTTGAAAGACCTTCTTAACAAATATTGGAACCAACTTGACGGTGAATATAAGGAAGAGCCTTTGGACGAATCAACCAATCTAAAGATCAGATTTTGGGGTGATTGTCACGGATATCATCACGGGCAGACCGATTGTACTTTGAAGGCACTGGATGATTCCAATGGTACATTTCTCGGGTACATAGATTACTCGTATTACAATGACGAGATTCACATAAACCTTATTAGAGTTGAAGAGAAGTTCCAGCGTCAAGGCGTAGCTACTGCTCTTTGGAACCAACTGAAGAAAGAGAACCCCGGAGTTAAAATAAACCGTGGTATGACGACTTCTGATGGTACTTCCTTCCTTCGTGCAATCGGGGAGAGCACTTTAACCGAATCAACGCTGAGGCCGAATTTTTGGATCTCCCCTTCCGGAAAGATTTACGAACTCGCGAACGGGGAAATTCATTTAGATTTTGCTTTCTCGGAAAATAATTATAAACTATTTGGTATTTCTGATTCCGACCTTTCCGAGTATTGGGAAGATGCGGGGTATAATAGACAGAACGAGATGATTGAGCTGAAGGTCTACAACCAAATAATTAAGAACGGTTGGGTTAGGATTAGTACCGATATTGGGTGTTACATAATAGCTCAGAAATACGACGAGAAGACATTGGACAACATTTACGATTGGGCGAAACAATTCGTGAACGATTCTAACTACGGGGAAAATGTAACCCTTGAAGATGCAGAAGGGAATAAGTTCAAGAGATTGAAGTTTGGGGAGCTTCTTGGTCCTAAACTTTTCGAGGCTAAGGGAGAAAGTTTCGAATCGTTAGTGGAAAGTTTTCAACAGAAGTATTTCAAACTAGCTTATAAAATCGCCAAGAATTCTGTAGGGAAAACGTTGAAAGTTGTGGGTGACTTTGAACATAAATGGAGAATAGTGTTCCTTGATGGTGTTCCGAAACACGAATATATTAAGATTTTGAGCGTCGAAAATGGAGAGACGTTGTACTGTACATTAGTGCATACTGATGCCGGAGCCGCATCCCTACATCTTATGGGCATATTAGATACCCCATTTCGTGACGAATTAAACAGACTCGGTGACCACCCATATAGCTATGGATACAAAGAAGAGCCTCTAGAGGAAAGTTCTAATTTCGGGTTCCAAACTGATTTAAATAGTATTGTCAATAAAATGATCGCTAGCGGTAAGTGGTATAAGGTCAACGATAGTATACCAACATCCCACAATAAGTCACAATGGTCAATAGGAGTAGGAGAGGAAGTACAAGTCATTGGGATAAATCCAAAGTCACCGGAAATGGTTTATATTAAAAATCGTTTCGAAGAGAAATACGAAGTTTTCAATGTGTACTTACTAACATCGACTGATAACCCATTCAGAGAGTTTGCTTCTGCAGGAGTCAGAAATTCTTTTGTTAGAAAATTCAAGGAAGAACCACTAGACGAGAATTTCGAATCCTTAGTAGAAGATTACCAAGATAAATATTTCAGACTAGCTTATAAAGTTGCTAAAAATTGTGTTGGTAAGACACTGAAAGTTGCGACTGATACTACTAATCATGTTAGTGGTAAGAAAATAGAAAAAGTGAAGATTTTGAGTGTCAGCGATGGTGAGACACCATATGATACGTTGGTCCATACAGATATGGGGACGGTGAGCTTGCATTTCATAAAGAGGCTGGATACCCCATTCCGCGATGAGTTAATAAGATTATGTGATAAACCATTCAATTTTAATGGCAAGCTATATAAAGAGGAACCATTGGGTGAGAGCTTTGGACCTCTTGTTGAAGGGGCTTACGAGAAATATTGCAATCTAGCACACAAAATGGCTAAAAATTACGTTGGTAAAACATTGAAGGTAGCCGATGATAGTGATTTTGCTGGACAATCACATATAAAAATCTTGAGTGTTGAAGAAGTACCGAATTACCCAAATCCAATAGTCAATACTTCCGCTGGTCCCACCAGTTTATCCATCATGCAATTGTTTGATACGCCATTTCGCGATGAATTGAAAAGGTTAGCTAAAATGTCTTGGGACATGGGAGGCCATAAAGGTTTCCATAAGGAAGAGCCCCTAGACGAAGGTGTTATGGATGCTATCGCGATAGCAGCTTCTATGGCTCGTTCGGCATCATTGGTCGGTGGCCTTGAAGGCGCTGCGTTGTCCGGTCTTACCTTTTTGGGTCAGGAAGCCTACTTAAACTTGAGAGATAAACTCAAAAAGAAGAAAGATGCAGAAGAGAAGGACAAAAAGAAGAAAGATAAAAAGGAATCTTTCAAAGGGTTGATGGAGTCTTCTAATGGTTGGTGGATCTCCCCTTCTGGTGAAACGTTTAAATTGACTGGTTTTACGACTCATGCAGAGTTCATATTTCAAAACCAAGAGAAATTCGGAATATCCGGATTAGATACATCTACTAACTCATTAATTAATGCTGAATACAACGCTATAGGCCGTGGTTGGGTAAGAATTACTGATAACGATCAGTTAGGATACCGTGGCATTAGTGGTAATGTAATTTTTGTTCAGATTGGAAAACCAGATAGCCGAGCCATGAATCTAGTGAAGAAATTTGTCAAACAGAACGTGAACGACCCCGATGCTGACGTGTACATTGAACCAATTTCTACTGGAAAAGGTGTTGAATATAAGGTTTCCGATCTTTGGGAATCGAAAATAACTGAATCTTCTTCGTTGAAACCGTGTTGGATAACTAGAAGCGGTCAGATTGTTTATATAGAAACTGACCATACCAGGGCCTTGATAGATTATGCTGGTACTTTTGGTTCCCCAAAAGAATTAGTAGACGAGTGGCACGACGCAGAAATAAACTATGACGGTCTTGACGAGAAAGATTACGCCCAAGCCGGTATAGAAGACGACTTATTCCATTGGGCTATTTATGACAAACAAATGGTTAGGGTTGGTACCGACTATACTCACACAATCACTGCAGCTAGGTTTGATAACCGGACATTGACTAATATCTACACGTGGGCCAGAACCGTTCCGAAGTCCGAATATTTCGAGAGCTTCGATTTGGTTCAGGAGGACAGTGCTGCTATCTTCAGGAGCAATATCTCTGTCAAAGATATGGTCGAGGGGAACGGTTTGTTCGAATCAAAACATAGTGGGTCGTACAAAGCTTGGATCTCCCCGACCGGTAAGGTGTACGAATTTGACCCTCGAAGCACCCATGCTGATTTTGTTGCTGAGAACATTGAATTGTTTAACGTAGACGCAGTTTCTCCAGAATCCGATTATTACGATCTCGGTGAACAAGCAGTGAGAAATGGATGGATTGCAATTTCCACCGACACCGGGGAAATGGCTGTTGATACTCAAAGCTACGGTTCAAAAGAGAAGAGAATTATTAAGAAGTGGGCTTCAGATAAGATGAATGACGCGAGCATGTCTGTCCTGATCGTTCCGCGTGTTGGAAGCAGGGTTGAGGTTACGGTCGGGGATCTTTGGGAGTCTGTGAATGAAGAGAAAACCGAAACGAAGGAATTTACGGTTGACCAAGCCAAAGAAATAGGTTCCAAGATCGGCATAAGTTTTGACGAGGTTGATGTTGAACAATTCCGTCAGGGTCTTGGTGTTGAATCGGAACACATGAGCGATCCGGAAACCGATGTTGTTCACGGCGATACAGAGAAAATTGGTAAGATTGCTTGGGCTCATCTGAAAGAATTTCCTGACTATTACACACGTTTAAAGAAGGTAGAGGAATCGAATGATCTCTTTGGTTATGATAGTTTATATCAACTTCTTGGGATTGCCAATAGGAAGTTTCAAGGGAAAACGTTAACAGTAACTAGTAATTGGGATACTGTTGGGTTGAACTTAAAAGTTGGTGATGTGATAAAAATAGTGGAGATTGGTCCCGATGTTTCTAGAATTGTTGTTGACGGTGAGCATGTATTGGTATCGGCAATCGGATTATTGGCACGAACTAATAATCCATTTTCCGGGTATGCGAAGAGTTGGATGTCCTACAAACCTTCTTTTCCAAACAAAGAAGAACCTTTGGAGGAATCAGCATACAAAGACTTGTTAGCAATCCAGGATACAGTTAGAAGAAAATTGATTGGCAAAAAATTGATGTTAACTTCTGATTATGGTACTAGAGATTACAATATATTTAGCAAAGGCGATATCGTTACAGTGGAAAACGTGGCTTTCCCGATGATTGACGTTATTACTCAAACAGGGAAGCGCAGAGGAGTTACTTACGATATATTAGCTCATACAGACAATCCTTTTGCAGAAATTGTGAAGAAATATAGGGAGGTTTATAATAGATTCACCCAATACAAAGAAGAACCCCTGGAAGAGGGATTTGCTTCTTTGGTAACTAGCCCGCCGGATTCCAACACCCCGAAATTCTATAAGCTTGTTACGGACGGTGGGTTCTGGTTCGTCAAGACCAATGATTATGACTCCCTGACCGGGTACCAGAAAGCCGTTGGGAGCCCTCAGGAGATCTACGCCGGTTTGGGTGGCCCCGGAATACATCTGATGCTCTTCCGGTCAAAGGGAGAGGCAGAGAAGGCCATTCGTTGGGTTCAGCAATCCATACACGAAGCCCCTAAATTAGTAGAGGCTCGTCAGACACCAATTTATAAATCTTTCTGGATCTCTCCGAAGGGTGAGGTTATTGACACTAACACTACCCACTCGCTGTTCATCATGGAAAACCCAAAAATATTTAATATTAAATCTGACGTAGTTGCTGCATGGAATCACGCAATTAAGAATGATGATACCGATACGGCTGCGAATATCGAAGAGGGAGCCATGGATGAAGCCTACTCCCGTGGTTGGATTCGAGCAATGACCGACTCTGGATATTTGGGGTTTGAGTCAGGCAAGGATAATACTAGCACACGTAACCGAATCCATGATTTCGCCTTCGCAAATCGCAAAAGATTTACTAATTGGGACGTTGAGCTTCATTTAGGCGAAAAATGGCTTCAAGGAACGATTGACACCCTAATTTCTGGCGCAATTTACGAGAATACTAATAGACACAAGGAACCAATCATGGAAAGTAAATTCGAATCGTTAGTGGAAGGTCTTCTTCTGGAATTTGATGTTCAGAAGACCAAAGAAGCGTTTGGTAAGAAATTGGGTGAGAAGCTAAAAACAGATTCGACTTTCCCGTCTTTCGAAAGAAATCCGGACGAGAAGCAATTAGAAAATATGATAATCGATTTCTTCGAATTTATTCAAATTGCGGACCCGACACCAAGGAAGGAATATTCTCGATGGATCGTTCAGGCTTATGTGAGCGACGGGATCAAGAGATTCGAAGATATAGGCTCTAAAGCAGCACCATTGCTTGCCAAATATGACAAGCTGAAAATCAAAAAGAAGCTTCCTCCTGAATCTAGAGATATCATGAGGATCAAGACTATCTCAGATCTTTACGATATAGTGACTTCTCTGTGGGTAGAGGAGCCGACCGGTAAGGATAAACAACGTCAAGATTCCGATAAAGCGAAGAAGGAATCGAAACTCGTCTACGAAGATGAGTATTGGAAGGTTTACAAACCGGAAACCGAATTCGCGGCGTGTTTCTTCGGACGTGGTACCCAATGGTGTACTGCTGCTACCGAAGGTGACAATATGTTTTCGTACTATGCTGAAAAAGGTAATCTTTATATATTCGTTCCAAAGAGTGGTAGTGGTAAATACCAATTACATGTAGTTTCCGGACAGATGATGGATGAGCATGACGATCCGTACAATTTTGTAGAGGACAAGAGATTCTATGGGTTCATAGCAAAACTCAAGAAATGTTCTAAGGAAACTGTTGAATTGATTCTTCCTGACATGGATGCAGATGATTTCTTCGAGGTTCCAAATTGGGCGTTTGTTGACAAGATCGATTCTAAAGTCATTAAGAAATTTGCTGGGTTTGTGCAGTTTGACCTTGAACGTCTCCACATGCTTGAAGATGAGAAGTATGAAATAATACTTACCAAGAAATTCCAAGAATTCTGGAATTCCGAATACAAGGAACTAAAGAAATTCAATATGTTGTACGATTTCGATTCTATTATGAAGGAATTCGAGGAATGGCAAAAGAAATAGCTATCGATAAAATCAGAAAGTACCATAAACTTTTTATAGACAAGTTTATGGGGAAGACAGTAAAGTTGTTATCCCAATTAATTGATGTTGAGAGTCAGGGTGCTAGGTATCCAAATTGGCGCAAAACATTTAATTTTGATGTCAGGGTTCACGATGAACAATGGTATAGACCGTCGGCATCTTACCCATCAACGGAAGTATATATTTCTCCAACAAACAGAAACATTGTCAATAATGAATACGATCTCTACATCACCACTTATGAAGAATTATTAACCGCTGCTGACTGGCCGTTTCGCGATGTTTATGCTTCCTTGATTTCGAAACATTATTCCATCAGGAAGAGCCACAAAGAGGAACCACTTGAAGAAAGTGTCGATCTTATTCAGTTATATAAAAATTTTGCAAACAAATATTTGTATAAAGAATTGAAGGTTACCAAGCCGATACGCCTGTACTACGAATCAGAAAATCCTTATTCAGAAGATTCTGTTCTTGTTCCTGTTGGTGATAAGATAAGATTAATAGAAATTTTTAGTTTCTTAGGGGTTGATAATGTGTCGTACCAAAACGAGGCTTTTTTCTTTGATTGGCAAGATCTAATAAACTCTACCGACAACATATTCAAAGATTTATTGAAGAATCAACTCTCAAAACCCGGCCCCGGAAGCTATAAGGAAGAACCGCTGGACGAGTCGGACAGCAGGATAAATAAGGAACTTACTGACTATTACGAATTATTTCTCAGAAAATACGGCGGGAAAACAGTAAGGATTATCACTCCAATAGATGCTTCCGATGATGATTGGCACCATTTTACTCGTTTATCTGGTGACGTTACTGTTTCTGATGTTATGGGATCGCCAATGACTCCTATGTACCCGACAATAATAGTCCGCCGCGATGGTCGTAGTTATTTAGTTAACATGTACGACTTATTAAGGAGTTCTGACTGGCCCGGACGCGAAGCTTTTGATCAAATACTCGCGCCCAGAAGAACCATGCGTGTGTACCACTCTGAGGACCCAATTGAGGAAAGTTTCAAATCAATAGTAGAGGATATTGAAGGCGTCCTTGAGCAATACCAGAAACTCTTCATTAATAAATTTAAAGGCAAGGAAGTAAAGTTAATAAAACCCCTTAAGCTGCACCAAAAAGACGGGTGGGGGCAAAGAGAATTTTCTGGTTCTCTTATAGTAGACGCCCATCAGATCAACATGCCGGATTACTCATTTTCTAATATCGTGGTGTCACCAGTTAACGAAAGGTATGACAAATACATAGTAACATACAATGATCTATTGCCGGTGGTTGATTGGAATTTTCGGGAAGTTTACACCAAAGAATTAGAGAAGTATAGAAACTACGGTTCTGGTAAGACATACAAAGAGGATCCATTAGAAGAATCGGATAAAACTAATAATATTGTCAAATCTTTTGTGAGAAAATATAACGGTAAAGAGGTTATCGTTACCAAACCTGTGCGTACTAACATGTTCCCTGCAATAGATCTTCCTGTTGGGACTAAATTGAAAATAATTAACGCTGATTATCCAATATGTGTTGTAACTTACGAAGACGAATACGGAGAAAGTCACACTACGTACATTGGTGTTTTCAACTTAATACCATCAACAGATAATATTTTCCAACACGCATTTTCTAGAAAACCGTTGAAGTTGGGTTATGAAGAGGAACCGTTAGGGGAATCATGGAAATTAAAATAGGCGATCCGATAGTCTGTGATGATGGGCCGTTATATGGTGTGATAGAATCTGTCTTTGAGGATCACGCCGTGGTTTACGTAGAATCTGAAGATGGTGACCAACGGCTCGAAATCGAAGATTTATCAGAATGGCGGCCGCTTACGTTTAGAGAATGGATAGAAAGGATTAGTAAATGATAACACCGTTTGGCAAAATAGAGATTCCGGACCCCTCAAACCCGGTGGTTAAACCTGCACCGAAAAGGAAAATTGAATCAAATGAGGAACTTGCTGACCCAGATCTTATGAAGGAAATTCTGTCGGAATCTCTTGTGGAAACCGATAAGATGCTTGGAGCGAAGGGCGATTCGAAGAAAGCTCAGCCGAAGTTTGACGACTCGGAAGATCCTGACGAGGACCCCGACGAGATAGGGACCGAATCTTCCGACGACGTTGGGGAATTGCTATCAGATATTTATAATGGTTTCTCTGTTCTTTCCAAGAAAATAGAGAAATTGGCGAACAAATTAGGTTATGAATAAAAATGAAACAGTTTGGTCAACTCCTGAACCACCAAAGGATTTCAGATATAAGAAATTCGCTAACGGGTCACTGAAATTATTAGTTGATAGAAATTCAGAGGAGTACGAACAGGGTTTCGAAGATGGTTACAAAGCGGCGATAAAGGATATAGAACGAAATGGGTATCAGGAACATTTTGACTTTTAGGGGGAGATTATGGATGGTTTGGTAACTATAACTTGCCCGTCGTGTTTCGGTGATGGTAGATTAATGATTCTTAGGCGTGACAAAATTACCGCTGTCACTACATCACCACCTTACCAAGATGTAATTTGTGAGGTTTGCAATGGAGACGGCGAAGTAGAAATAGAAATTGGACTCGATTACGTTTTCATACCGGACGAAGACGGTCATATCAGGGAATACTCGGAAGAGGACGCTCTTGACGCTTTAGAGAATTTGAATCGAGACAATATGATTAGCAAACGCGAGTATGATCTTGCGTTGAACATTTTAAGTGGTGGGCTATGATAAAAGGACCATTTAACGAAGGAAGTCTTTCGAAGGCAATAACTGACGCCATCAAGGGAAATCAGCAGATCGAAAGAACCGGCTCCTACCAGCCATGGGCGAACGATATGATCATTTTCAAGAACCCTAGTGATAACCATTGGGGGCTTGGTAAGGTTGCTGATGAAGTGAATTTGGCGAACGGGTTCCCGACTGTTCTTTCAGCGGCTGATATTAAGCAGAAAGCTATTACTCACTGCGCAGGCGATACCATTGATTTGCGCGAGCTTTACGAGCGTGGCCCCTATTTAGTATGGAATCTTGAGGGATACAGAACTTCAAGAGATCTGTGGAGAATGATGGGGGATAACGATCTTGCGCAGGCCCACCACGTTAAATTACGCTCTATCTGCGCGGCTTTGGCTCTATCTACCGATTGGACTTCTTCACCAAGAACATTGATTGCGTCGGAGCTTGTCCATTACGGACCAGCAGTGGTTACTGCTGCCGGTCCTTCAAAAGCGAAGGTTGTGCTTCCACCAGCCGTTGAAGGTGGGGTTAGGAAGACGTTCGATTTTGATTTTACTGGCCTACCGTCAACCGCTTGCTGTGGTGTTCGTTCTGCCAATACCAAACAAGAAGGAACCGCAGGTAAGAGCCCGGACCCGAAGAGAGACGGCCCGCCCGCTTGGAGAGATTGGCCCGGAGAGTTGACCTCAAAGCTGGTTTGGGATATCCTAACTCAACCTAAAAATTCTCAGGGAAGACCGCTTGAGGCTCGTGCCAACGCGTTAGCAAATCGTGGTGGCCTTGGGTTTTGGTTGCTCCCTGAGGAAGCTACGGTATTGAGGAAGGCTAGCCATGGCGACATGAATTGTATCATGATCGCTCTCGATTGGCTCAAGCAGGGTCTCCCGAGAAACCCGTTTAGAATTATCAGAAGTGATGATTACGTGATTATGGCGTGTTTGTCTGCTCCCGGCGCTCCTACAGCTACGCTTTACGTTGTTGTTGTCGAAATAAAGACCGGTGTTCACAAGTTTATAGTAGCAGACCCCGGAGACCGTCATAATATTAAATCTGGTAATTGTCAGATAATCATTGCCGGTGGCACAATTACTTACAAGGTTCAGCGTGACGATAAATCGCTCCCTGCCGCTACTTATTCGCATCCAATCGTCAACATTTATTTGGACGTTGAATTCGGTGGCGCAGACAAGCGTTGGATCGTTCATTCCTCACCGCTTCCGGTACCGCCGCCACCTGTCGTGGACCCGCCGCCATCAGAGGAAAAACCGAAGTCGAATAACAGTGCGTTTATCGTTGGTGGGGCGGTTGTTCTTATTGTTGTCTTGGTAATGGCATTAAGTTGCTAAGGGGAATAAAAATGAACGCGAAATTAATAACGTTTATTAATGTTCCATACGAACTAAGGTTGCAAGGCGGAAACTACGATGAGGAAAGAAAAATTAGGTCCTGAAGTCTACACGCCGATAAAACTGTTCGGCGTCGAGATTCCGCTTCCGCGTTGGGCAGTATGGTTAATTGCCGCCCTTACCGTGGTTGGGTTTGGTGTGTTTCTTTTTAGACAATTCTACCCAGATAAGGTCGGTAAGATAGAAATAGCGGAATCGCAATTCCAGCAAATTAATGAATCTCAGAAGCACATATCTGAGCAACCGATAGCGCGAATCCAAGTATTTTCTGACCCGCGTGGTACGCTCGAAGCCCTGTTTTACGCTTCGGACGGTTGCTTGCTGGTTTCAAGGAAGTCAGTCCTTGGTAACACCGTAAACTTTTGGGTAATGGACCCCGCTAGGTTTTCAAATACCTCGCCTCCACCTAGTGGGGTTATCTCCCAAAACAGCGGTGTTGATATTACGTTCTCCTCACCGGCTTACGCGGGTGAAGCCCTTTGTTCAGGGAATTGTCTGAACCCGCACCCAGGAGTTTTTACTTGGTATGTTTCCGAGCAGAACGGTTGTTGGATGAAAGTGGTTAGGCAGTGGCCCGATGGTTGCTCCCATTTTCAGTGGTTTAATTCGTGTAGCGGTACTTGGGATACAAACCCAAATGGAACGCCAAAAATAACTTGGATTTGTTGTGTCGGTCACTAGGAGATAAAAATGTTGCCAGCAGGAAGATATTACGTTGGAGATCTTTGCTACGTCGTAGAGGGCGATGATTGGGACAGGCTGTTAGATATCACTAATTTTGGAGACGGGGAATTTAAAATTGATGGTGTCCGTTTCGCTATTTACGGGACTATGTATGGTGATGGTACGTATATAGACGAACAAGGAAGAGACTACGACGTAGACTCTGGAACCATAGGTTGTATCCCGATCAGCTATACTAAGGGTGGAATTTCTGGTGGGCAAGAAATTTCGTTTGGTTCTTCTTTCCGTACCGGAGTAGAAGATGGTGAAATTTTCTTTGGCGACGTATCGATACAAACGGATTTGTAATGCCAGCCGGTGATTACCATTTACTATACCAACACGTTCTGCGTAATTCTCAAAATTACCGCAGCGAACCCGGTTGGGTATGCCCAAAATGTGGGAAAGTATACAGCCCCGACGTGCTTGATTGTACCTCATGTAATATGACTGACTCTGTAAATAAAACGGCTATTTATTTTGATAATAGGGAATTTGAACAACATGCTTTCTGAAATGGCTTACCCTGAAGGGTTTGACCCGCATACTTTGAAATCCATAAGGACATTCAAAGATAGATTGGCTTATGTTAAAGAGAAGCTTGGTAAATGGATGGGCAAAGGATCTTCTCGGGGAGTATTTCCTGTTGATAGTCGGAAAGTGTTAAAAATAGCTCTAAATAATAAAGGGTTGATCCAAAACGAAAGAGAAATCCTGAATTACCAACCAAATTACGGTATTTTGGCTGAGCTATTTGATTTTGACGAAGAATCGAATCTTTGGATCGAAATGGAAAAGTTGAGTAAGGCAAGTGATTCTAGTTTGCAGAAACACGGTGTTAGTAACTTTAGTGAATTATATTATATTCTGCAGAGCGAACACGAAAGAAGCACCGGGAAGATAAATCCCCATTCTTGGATAATGATTAAGAAATATAAGAATTTTAATAATGAGGACGATATTTGGGAAAACGAATTCTTGTCTGATTTATTAAGATTTTTAGTAGATTACGGTTTTTTGAAGTATTACCATGAATATTCATCAAGAGATAATTGGGGTGTCAATAGTTCCGGTGAAATGAAACTTCTTGATTTTGGGTATGATGATGAAACAAACGAAGTTTATTTTGGGAATCGGTAATATTGAAATCTATTACTAATTTGGGAATCCTTTTTTAAATATTGGCAGTAATTAACGAAAGGATTTTAGGGAGAGGTTGTAATACCACAAACAACAACTGCCGAAGGAGAAAATGGCATGAACGTTGATATTCAGAATGTACCGACTTATCGCGCTACTCAGTTCGACAAGGACTTAACGCAGCGTCAGCTTCACACTATTTTGGACAATCTTTACAAGGTTCAGGATGCGCTTAGGAATCTTGGCCCGACCCCAATGGATGTTAGCACCGGCGAAGCTTCTTCGTACGCTACAGCGGTTACGAACCTGAAGGCCGACATTACTACTGCAATTGGTAGAGTCCGTGTAACGATTGACGCGCTTCTAGACGTAGACTAATTTTTAGATCCCCGGTCAGAGGATCAGTTGGGGGAGGGAAACCTCCCCCGTTGTGTATATGAGATATAACAAATTCGTCCAACAAGAGATAATAAACGAGATATTCCCGCAAGAACTGTTATTGAACGTGTTGAACGGGAAATTACCTCCTGTACCAACCCCACTCCCAGAAGCAAATCAAATAAGAAACAATTTAAATCCTGATGAACAAAGGTTTTGTGTTCTTCCCGGAGAACATATTTATGCAGACTTGAGAGTAGGTCTTCCTGACACTGCTTTCACAGTTCGGTTTCCTTCCGGTTATAAAAAAGTGGCAAAACAGGAAGAGATCGAGAAAATATTAGAAATAGAACTACATCTTTCCAAAAGCCAAATATCATTGTTTATAAAATTTGCGTTTGCAAATAGAAGGATAGCATTCTGGCCTCATGAAATGGTAGTGAGAACTGTTGTCGTATTGACTGACAGACGTACTCAGAAGTCGGTCGAGTATTTTATTTAACTGAAAATCATTTATTACTCATGGGAAACAAGGGATTTTGAAAATATTTAACGCGGAAAGGATTTACGCGAGGATATAAAACGGAAACGTATACTATGAAAATTTGCGACGCCATACCGTTTAAATATCAGATAAGCGAAAGCAACGCCGAAGGACCGCTCCGCGTCCGTGGTATTTTCCAAAGGGCCGATGAGAAGAATGCGAACGGCAGAGTTTACCCAAGAAAGTTATGGGAAAAAATCCTAAGTTCCCAAGATATAGCGGAAACCGTCGAGCGTCGTCGTATGATTGGTGAAATAGACCACCCAATTGAAAGTGAAATGAAGCTTTCGAGGGCCGCTTTAATAATTACTGGTTTGAACTTAAACGAAAATAGCGAGATCGTTGGTGAATTTGAAGTTCTCCCAACGGAGCATGGAAAGCATTTGGAAAGTCTTTTGAAGGCTGGTGTTGAATGCGGAATCTCATCGCGTGGTGAGGGTTCCACCTTCCAGAAAGAAGGAATTGAGTATATAGCTGATGATTATAGACTCATGACTTTCGATGTGGTAGCTTCGCCATCAACCAGAGGAGCGTTTCCGAAAGTAGTTCAGGAAAGTGCACAATTGACAGAAACGGAAGAGGACAAAACTATGAAATTTGATGAAGTTCAGTCAAAAGTACAACAGATTACCCGTGTGAACCTATCGGAAACGACTGGTAACCAGCGCGCTGAAATACTTTCCTCTATTCCAACACTTATCGAGTCCTTGGATCGTGCTGTCATTGACGATCCGGGCTACAAGTCGTTGGCCGAGGGTTTGGTTGAGGAACTGCGTGACGTTAAGAAAACTCTTGAATCAAAGAGTGTTCCCCCAACCGTAGAGGCAAAGTCTGACGCGGCTGCCCAAGTAGTTGACGAAGTGGTTCGTCAGGCTTCGGGGCTAGTAAAGCTTGAGAAGATCAAGAGAGCAAAAGTTGTTAAGATTTTCAAGACGAAGCTTGCGGAAACCGCAAAGAAAAATAAAGAGCTTGCTGAAGAGAACGCTGTTCTTCGTAGCAAGTACGCCGCTTCTATTGCCGGTGGAGAAAAGCTTTTCGAGGGTTTCAAGAAAGTTTCTGCTGAGCTTAAGAAAATGAAAGCCGAAGGGGTTAAGAAGACTGTACCTGCCTCGGTAGTTGAAAGAAAGAGTAGCACTCGCGTTTCTAGGTTGGTAGAGGATTTGGCTACTTCTGCAGCAAATCGCCGCCCAATTCTAAAAGATAGGTCAGAATCAATTAACGAATCATCCGACCCGATTTTCTCCAAGATGGAAAGTCAGTTGGGTCTGAGATATTAATTTGTACAAGGAGATACAAAATGGCTAATGCTGAAACAGCATATGGTGAATTACAGCAGCGCGGCCGTTTCCTCGCAGAGGGACGTTGGCGCAAGCTGGTAGGAAAGCTTCTTAGGAAGAACGAAGACAAGGCTATTATTACCGCTATTCTTCTGGAAAACCAGAGGAAGTGGTTTAGCAATTTGACTGAAGACGTGAAGATGTTGAACGTAGGTTCGTTCGACCGTTTCGCGTTCCCAATGATTCGCGCCATTTACCCTAACTTGGTTGCCACTGATCTCGTATCGGTTCAGCCAATGCAGGGTCCGACTTCGCTGATCTTCTTCCTTGAGCAGCAATACGGCGTTACCAAGGGTAGCGCGGTTCAAGGTGCATCGGCTCTGTCGCCAATTAGCGGTCACCCCGGCCCGAGGGGCTTCTCGTCAGAATGGGTCGACCATGAGACTCTTGGTACTGGATCGACTGGCGACGACACTCCGACTATGGCTAACTTGGATTGGTTCCCTGTTCGCCCCGGTTCGGTAACTATTCACGTACTTCTTTCTACTGTTGACACGACCTACACAGACGACGGTAACGGTGGATTCACTGGTCTTGATGCTGGTACAATTGACTACGCAACTGGTCAGTTTACTGTGGCTCCGGACTTCCCAACTGCTCCGGATAACTTATCCGAGATTTGGGTTAAGTATCGTTACGTGTCAGAGGCTAATACCCTCCGTCCGAAGCTCGATATTACCCTGACTTCTACTCAGGTTATGGCCGAGACTCACTCGATGGTAACCAACTGGAGCGTTGAATCAGAGCAGGACTTCAAGGCTGTTCACGGTCTTGACGCTCAGACAACTCTTATGTCACAGGTTGCTGAGAACATCCGCTTTGAGATCGACCGTGAAGTTATTGCCGACCTGTGGGATGCTGCTGGTGGTACTACTGGTACCGCAGACATAACTTGGGATTACACTCCGCCAACCGGTGTTGACTTCTATCGTCACCAGTTGACCTTCATCAACAAGCTCGTTGAAGCTTCGAACTTGATCTTCGCTAACACCCGTGGTAAGGGCCGTGGAACTTGGCTCGTTTGCGGCGTGAACGTGGCGACGGTTATCGAAGCCCTGCCGGGATTCGTTCCTACGGATTACGGCGATGCAGAAGGTGTTGTGTTCATCGGTCAGCTTGGCTCACTGAAGATCTACAAGGATCCGTGGGCTGCTACTGATTGGGCGCTCATGGGTTATAAGGGCTCATCGTGGCTCAAGGCCGGTTACGTGTACGCTCCGTACGTACCGCTCTGGCGTACTCCTGTGATCACCCTGACCGACATTGCTCGTCGTGTCGGCTTAATGACCCGTTTCGCCAAGAAACTCATCAATGGTTACTACTACGTGACCGTTAACGTTGACAACTTCGGCGTTCTGTCGTAAATAGCAGTTAGTGGTTTAACCTCTGGAGGGGGCGCAGGGCCAAATCGCCCGGCCCCCTCCAATCGTTTTAAAGAATATTGATACTAAAATGGGAGTATAGAATGCCTTACAAATCAACATCGGATATTGACCCCGGAAAGCGTAAAGGAATGACGAAGCACGGGGCCGAGATTTATAAGAGCGCGTTTAACAACGCTCTCAAACAATACGGTGATGAAGCAAAGGCCCATGCTACTGCTAATGCCGCTGTAACAAAAGCGGGGGAGCGCAAGGAATCGGTTTTGGTTGAATATTCTGGCGTTTGCGCTAACTGTGGGCATGACGGAGCTTTGCACCGTGGTGGGAAATGCTTGCAGAGAAGGAGACTTGGTGGGCAATGTAGCTGCCATGGTTATACTAGTGAGAGCATTGAATCCACTTGGTCAGAAATTGTTGAGGACGAGGGAGAGAAGTGGATGCAGGATGTTCACCCGAAGAAAGGTGCTCTGCATAAGCAGTTAGGAATTCCTCAGGATGAAAAGATTCCAACCGATACTTTGAAGACCGCTGCCAAGAAGGGTGGATTGCTTGGTAAGAGGGCGAACTTGGCTCTTCGGTATCGTGGAGAATCTATTAACGTAACTAGATTAACAAATGAGCAGATTGACGTAGTGGCTAGGATGATAATTGGTGATTTAATTGGTAAATTTGATCTTGACGATATCTACACTTCTTATGGGAGAGTAAGAAGGTCAGGGAGGGTTTCTCTCCCGACAATGGACGAAGTTGATGAAGCATCATTCAGTTTACTCGAACAGGAAGTTCGTAATTTAATTATACAGATAGGGAGCATGTAAATGAGAAAGATTAAGGATTTTGTGGCCAAAAGTGGCGTTATCGTCACGGCCTTCGCGCTTGCTGCATTGATAGCAACAACAGCGGACGCTCAGTTTATAAGCAAAGCTATCACCAAGAGCAAAGTTAAGGATTGCGCTACAACTGGAAATACTGCCAATATGGTAGTTGTCGTAAAGGATGCTAGATCACAGGGCGATTGTGATTTGGACGAACCCACCGGGTCAGTTCCGGCTACTTGTGTTTGTAGCGAAGGTTTCTGGGTGCCAGCCAATGGCGGTTCAGTTGTTACTGCCGGTGGGGCGGTCCCTGCTGGTAGTTTAGTAAAGTTTACTTCTGGTAAGGCAGTAGTAGCGACTGCTGGATCGAATGTTGCTGGTATAGCGGTTACTACTGGAGTAAATAATGAATCGATGGTTGTTGCCACAGGCGTTGGCACAGCTTTGGCCGATATACCGGTAGCGGCTGGTCACGGCGTAAAGGCTACGGCTGGTGGTTTGGCTATTTCTTTCGTTGACTCGGCGCTCGCTGGTTCGACAATCAAGACTACCGCTGCTGGTGCAGCATTCACTAACCAACCGGCGAATGATGGTGCTGAGGTTGTTTCTAGCGACGCTGGAGATACTACTCAGACTGTTACTATTATCGGAACCACAAATGGTGCAGATACAGTTGTTGTGGAAACTGTCACCCTTACTGGTACTGATGCCGTAGCTACTACTAAAGTTGATTGGGGGTTGGTTCTTGCGGTAAAGAAGTCAGCGGCAACTATTGGTACTATTACAATTCGAGAAGCTTCTGGCGACGCTACAATAGTTACCCTTGCTCCTTCGGTTTTGTCGGCTGGTGTTGAGACTGTTACGGCTACCGGTGCTTACAACGTAGCCCCGAAAGCTGCTGGTTCTGACACCACTACTAAGCAAATAGGCATGAAGGGTACTGACTCGGCAGGTGATGTTGCTTATGATTCGCAGGCGTTAACAAATGCAACGCCAGTTGCTATGAACTCGGCATTCCGCACCGTAACTGAAATTTACACTGGCAATCTTGAAGCCACGCGTACTGCCACAGTTACGGTTGGTGCTGCTGAGGACAAGGATTTGATGATTGGCCACGCCTTGACGGCAGCTACATCAGAAGGTGGTACTTTTACATTGGCACTGCCATAACACATAGGAAGGGAAATAATGATGTATTTTAAAAATAGTTTACTGTACAAAGTTCAAATTCTTCTGCCACGTCATGCCGGGTTTATTAATTTAAACCCCGGTGATGTAGTTGAAGGGGAATATTTTGCCAGATACCCGTATTTGAAGCCGGTAGAATTGGCTATGGGTATGAAAGTAAGATTTTCTCAGAGCCGGTTTGAAGGTAGCCTCGTTGAGAAGCTGTCGTCGGTTGCTAGGTTGAAACCAGTAGCCGATAGTCTCAAGCAGTCGTTGGGTGTTCAGGAGCCTATCCCGGCTCTACCGGAGCCCGAGGAAACCACAGAAGAATCAGAGCAGCTATCTGAATCTTCAGAAACCACCACTGACCAGACGGAAGCCAAGGAAGAGGGCACGGAGGTATCTTCGGAGGTAACAGAACCGGTGGTAGGGGCGGTAGCGAAGAAGAAGCTCCCAAAGAAGAAGGCTAAGAAGGAAGAGGAATAAGTACATGGCTGCCGTATCAGCAGAGAATTTAGTAAGGATGGTTCGGTTGGAGTTAGGTCAAGACCGGGGGTACGGACCCGGTGTTGAAATTTCTGATGGTCAAGTGGTATATGCCGTAAGATCGGCAATCGCTCAATATGGCAGATATTACCCAAAGAGAAGCATACAACATTTTTCAGCCCCGGTTGGTACCTCAACCTACACACCAAACCCTATCATTAGAGGGATAATTAAAATAAACCTAGTGAGGGACACTCAATTGGGGCTGGCATTGCCTGAATTATCAATTATTGGAGCTCGTATTATTGGAACGGGTGGTATCGTCCATTGGCAAATTCCTTATGAATATGCCACCTTCCTAGAATGGAAGACCGGAGCCGAGCAAGTGTTTAGTCAACGTCCTGCATATTTCTGGTCACCGGAAGCGAATAAGATATATTTCTATTCGCCTGCTGCCCCGTTGAAGGTATACCTCGAAGGTGCTGTGGAGTGGGATTACGCGCTCGATGAGGAAATGTTGGAGACCCCGAATGATCAAGACGACAACGAGCCATCGGCAATTAAAGTTGATAGACTTAATAAAACTCTAAAAGAGATACCAGCAAATCATGTGAATTGGGTGAGAGACCTTTCATTAGCTCGTTCTATGCAAATTTTAGGTAGGATGAGGTCAAAGTTCAAATCAATTCCCACTGTTGAGGGCAAAGATACTCAGATGGACGGTGAGGAGTTAAAGTCTGAAGGTAAAGAACTTTGGGACAAAATTTCTGAATCAATGAGAAGGTCTGCAGTTTCTAAAATCGGTCCCGTCTTCGCATAAGAGATAATTATGGTAGAGTATATCCGGAAGCCATTATTTGGATTCCAAAAGGATATCAGATATTTGTCTGGTATTCATAAGGGGTTCCATAAAATAATGTTTCCGAAAATAGCGGTTATACTATCGAAAGACACCTACGACCCGCTTTATTTAGAAAACCCGGAAGTTTTGAAAGACATAGAAAATTCTGACCCAATAATTGTTAGGGTAAAAGTAAGAGCAGACCCACCAAAAGCCGAGCTTAAAAAATATGGAATTGAGCAAAATAGAAGCATAAGGTACACGTTTGATTCCTCGGAAGCTCGTCAACATGGGTTAGATGTTAAAAATCTTCTCGGTGCGTTCACTTTTTTGGAGAGTGAAGTTTACAGAATTACGGAAGTTTTCCCTGAGGATTACATAACTTACCATGTAAGCGACGCCACCAAAGAAAATTTACCTTACCTGAACATAGTTGCCTTCGGTGTCAAAATCAGGCCGTTCTCATCAACCGTGGATGCGCAGTTACCTGATACCCCGAAAAGTGATGTGTTATTCGGAAGAAATAAAGATGTGCTGTACATTAAGGAACGTTCTAAGGAACTTTACGACAAAATTTTCGAACCAATAGCTATTTATTACCCGAAGTCTCTTGACTACGACCCGTTGTATGGGGAATCCGATAGGTTGCCTGAATTTGTTAGATACGATATTCCGGGCATGGTTACTCGTGGTGATGATGCTATGAGAGATTTCTTCGGGAAAACCGGTGTTAACAAAACGAGAGACATGAATTTGGATTTCCAAATAGAATCATTCAAATCTAGGGGAATTTCGTTACCCATGATTGGTACCGTGGTGGCCGTTGAAGGTGATTTTTATATGGTTAACGAAACTAGGTTTGTGGATAAATTTTTTAATACTACTAACGAATATTCTAGAATATCGTGTTTGTTGAACAAGCTCCGCCCATCCTCGATGCCAGATGTTGGTGATCAAGTGCCGAAAGACCCTCCGAGCACGAGTAAGTTACTGTTCTTAGGTAAAGATGATATTAGTTTCTTGGCAGATGTACAAAGGGATTATCACGAGACAGCTTTTGTGGACATTGAGTTTATTGATAGGATATTTGATCAAGATTACGATACTCTTTATCTTGAGGATGTTAACGAATTTTTGGTTAAAGGGAATCGTTACAAAATACCCGCCGCTGTTGTCGTTACCCCAAACCGTCAACGACTCAGAAAATTTGGTATTGAGTCTGTCAGAGATATTCAACTGTTCGTTTCTCTCTCGGCTATTAGTAGTAGGATACCAATAAAGCCGGGCGAAGTCGAACCGACTTTAGGTACCCTATTTGTTTATGAAGGTGAAGTATACTACATTACGGACCAAGACCCGTGCCATTATTTCGGAAATACTAGGAGGTTTTTAAGTTATTCACTCTTCGCTAAAAAGCTTCGTTCTTCAATAAAAGAAAGTAATTATATTATTGAATCTGATTCGGTAAAAGTTGATGACAATAAATCAGTAACGATTGAGAGGAGTCTGACTGCTGATATGTCAGAATACACAAAAGATGATAAATAAGATAATAGCTTTTATAATATCACTGTGTTTGGTTGTACCGGCATTTGCTGCTGACGGTCCAATAAGTGGTCTTCCAGAAGCCACTTCGGTTAATAGTGGAGATCTATTTTATTTAGTGTGCCTGACTTGCGGCGGCGGTACCAAGGACAGAAAAATCCAAGCCACTACACTAGCTGATTACATGAAATCGCAGCTTGGGCTGGCGCTCGATCTTGCTAACAATGGATTCGATGAATCTACAGCGTTAAAACGGATAAATACTACTGGTGATACTAACTCGATTTTTACCGAAACACCGGCTGATGAGCTTTTAATTGACGTTTCCAAAAGTTGGCCTTTTGCCGATGCTGCGACTTCGGCTACGTCGGCTTCGACTGCTGGAGCGCTTTCCACCGACCCAACAGATTGTGACCCTGAAAAATTCGTATATGCTATGGATGCTGATGGTACATTGTATTGTGACAAACCACCATCAGGCGCTCCAACTACGGTTGATTATATAGTTAAGACTGCAGATGCCGGGCTTTCTGCTGAGCGTGTTCTTACCGATACTGGAACCATAACGTGGGATTGGGCAACGGCGGGACAGGCCAAAGCGACTGCCGTTGACGTAACTTGTACTGACTGTCTGGGCGCCACGGAGATTGACGAAAGTGGAACGTTAGATGGTATCGGATCAACACGCGGTTCCATGCTCTCTCGTGGGGCTAGCGGATGGATCGCGACGACCCCGGGGACGGCCGGGTATGTTTGGATGTCCAATGGCTCCGGCGCTGACCCGTCATGGCAAACACAATCGGCGCTTTCAAACGTTGCGCCATACGGGCAATACGATCCTGATAACCCGCCTGCTACTTGCGATACATGCGACGAGTTCACGAGCGGCACGACGCTCACCTACTCGTGGGGTAATCAAGGAGGCGCTTCATACACGACTGCCAATGGTAGACTCATTATCACTTCTGCGACAGAGACGACTTTCCAAGTGCGCGGGATCTACGTGACCGCGCCGTCCGGCTCGTGGACCGCTTCAGCAAAACTGAATTGCAACGTCCTCGGCAACAACTACCGAAACTGCGGAATCTCCACGATCTATTCAGGCACGCTCGTGGCCATGACGGGAATGTTTGTCTGTGATATGCAGGAGCGTCTTTCCTCCCCAACGGGGCGCTACTACGCCCTCGAAGCGAACAACACCAGCTACACCGCAAGCGGCGCGCTCGCCAACATCAGCGCGATTCAGCCGTTCGTCTACTCGCAAGACGCGTACTTTCAGATTCGCTATGACGCGACGGCGGACACGCTGGCCTGCTTGTTCTCGCTCAATGGAGTCGATTTTGTTGATCTCGGGGCGACGGATCTCACCGGAGTCACGACTGATCCAGGGTATGTCGGAATGGAAATTGGCAACTTCGACTCGACTAGCTCCTACGAGGTCGGGAGCTATGCTTTCTTCCGCGTCCGCACCGACGCCAACCGCAACCTCGTTGGCGAGTAAATGTCCGATAGATTAAAAAGAATAACCGAATTTCCTGACGCCAGAATTGTAGCTTCCGTTATTGACAGGGAAACTAAGAAAATGGCGAGGGAGATTGCGTATAGGGTAGCGGCAAGGCTTGCTGGTAAACTACGCAGTACGATCCTGAATCAGACTATGAATTGGACTCCATTGTCAGAGGATTGGTTACGTAGGAAAGAAGCCCTTGGTTGGGATACTAGAATATTAAGAGCCACTGGAGCGTACGTAAATTCAATTGTTGCTAGAAGAATTTCCGATAGTAGATACGAAGTTGCTCCGGGGAACACTATTACTGAATCTGGCGTTTCTTTAAAACAAATAGGAGCTTGGTTGGAATACGGAACCATATACCCAAACGGCCATGTTAGAATGCCAGCAAGACCACACTGGAGGCCGATTTGGAGACAATTCATGGTGAAGGACCAAGAAGAGATAATAAAGGATATTCAGAGTAAGTTGACTCCAATGTTGAGAAACGCATACAAACCTAGAAGGTCTGGTAGAACAGTGAAGGACGTAAGAAAATGACGACAGATTTCAGAGAAGAAGAACATATAGAATTTGTTCAGCCAACTCCTCCGGTCGGTCTGACGGAAGATGAGACTAACTTTAGGGAAGATAAGATTGATATTCTCCGTCGCTACGATGAAGCGGTTAATCTTCTTATATCAGTATTTACCCCAAATAAGAAAGTTAAAAAGGTATATAAAATAGCTGAATTAGAAAGTATGGACGTACCGCAGTTGCGAGTGCTGGCGAAAATATTAGATGTTCACGATGAAACCGACAGAAAAGATGTGTTAATAAAATCTGTGTACAATGCTCAAAGGATACCAGTAGTAATTGCTTCCCCACAACCGGCGTATGCTACTCAACAAAAGACGACCGGGAGGAAAGAAGGTTCGCCATTGTTCTACACCCAGAGGTATCCAGTAATTTCGATTTTAAGGATGCCCCTTCAGGACGACCAAGCAAGGTTCAATAGAACACCAAGACGTAAGCTAGCTTGGACTCAGGACGGTAATGCGGTTCTCCAAGCTTGGCAACCAAACCCCGTTAAGATACCTTATCAAATCGAATTTATCTCGTTTACCACTGCAGAAGCAAATGCGTTTCACATATGGATAGAACGTCTATTCTCGTTTCCATATGTAAGGTTTATGGTTGATCATGGGTACCCATACGGAAATCGTGCAGTTTTTGCATTTTCTGAATCGTCATTCCAAGATCAGACAGAATACGAACAAAATTCGGAAACTGCTGAGAAATTAATTCGACATATTTACACGATTATTGTAGATGGTTGGATACCTACTCAAATGTGGATCACGCCAACTGTCAGAAAAGTTACAACACAATTCGTGGATTCTACGAATGATTCCGAAGATGTATTATCATCCAATACTGAAATACTTGAAGATATTTATTTAGATTAGAAAGAAAAATTCTAAAATATTTTTTGCATAGAATTTTTTGAGGATTGATTGGATATACCATTGATTAATGGAGAACAATAAATGTCAACTTCAGTTGAAAATTTACTTAGACAAGCAGTACCGATTCTTTATAACGATCCTACTGATCTCAATGTTTTGAAGCTATACATTTTGAAGGATCGAGAAGTTGTTTACATGGATGAGGCTGTGGCTGTCACCCAAGATATAACTGATAAGGAATCAGCCGGTCATTTAGTGACTGCTGCTAGTGCAGAGACTCCCGGAACCAGATTCGATATAGCATAAAGGGAAAATTATGATTTCTACTAGAAATAAAAGTTGGGGATTTTATGGGGCTTCGGTAAATAGTTATGAACTAGGTGCCCGGGAAATGTCTCAGCTTTGGGGCGCAGCGATAAAAGAAATTATGAATTATACCGGTTGGCCGGAAGAAATCTCCCGCGACTTTTTAGATTCAAGGTATGGTCGTAATTTCTCTGACGATCTCTCATTCGGGTTGTCTTCTATGACGGAACCGCCTGACGTGGCTGAGCTTGTTGAAGTTTTGGCTAGCAGAATTTCCAACCAGAGATCAGCGTTCAAGGATTTCGAGAAAACTTATGACTCTGAATCTTTCAGTGATCTTGATGAAGGAACGATAATGCATTTGGACGAGGTTGGTGTTACCAGCGTCGATTTTTACAGGAAGCCGGGTTCTTGGGATGAAGTTCCAGACAGTAAATACCCAATAGATGAAACCGGGCTAGATGTAATTGACGAAGACGAATTATACCGAGGGAAAGCTGGTACCCCGAGCGATTATTTTGCTATTGAAGTACCGCAATATTTTATACTTGCAAGGAAAAATGGCAATTCGTACTTGATAAATACTGAAGGGTACAGGTACGCTCGGTACGCTGTCAAACTTCCAAAGTTGGAGTCGAAAACTGTGAATAAGGCTAAAAGCATAAACGAGAGTTTTATGGAGCCAGAAGTTTTCAAGAGTGACGGTTGGGAGATAGAGACTAGTCGTGGTACTTATTTCTTGCCATCGGAAGTAGAACCTACTCCTGAACACCCTGAGGATTTCGAGCAATACGTTGATGGGAAGCCAACTAGTTTCAAAAAGATAAGCGGTTGGTTCGGCAGAATGTCGGCTCCCGGATATCTTGATTCAACTGATTGGACTTTCGGTAAATCACAAATGGAAGTTGAAGAAGAGCTAGAACATTATTATGGTAACGAAGATGAATTAGAAGAGAGCAAGAAAAATGAATCAGAATTCAAAGATGATGATATTTCCGAATTAAAAGATCTTCTTTCTGAAATTGAAGATAGAATCAATGATGCAGTCTCCGCAGCAGAAAAAGCCCGTTCGTTTGCAGACCATATGGGCGGTGAAGTTAGCAGGGTGGTTGCTGGACAGTTAGAGCACTACCTGATTAACAACATCCAAGCATTTGCTGATGATGAAAGACAAATTGGTTCTGTTCCTAGTTTAGTAGACTTTTTAGACAACGAACTTGACTTAGAAGAATAAGGAGCCGAGTAATGGCAATTTTCGTTTCTCCCGGTGTTTATATTGTAGAAAAGGATTCTTCCCTTTATGTAAGGAACGAATCAACTACGGTTTGTGGTATGGTGATAACCGCTCCGCGTGGTCCCGTCAACGAACCGGTTTTAATTACCAGTGTCAACGCTTTTACAAATACATTCGGAAGCCCGCACCCGAATCATTTGGGTATGTATTCAGCGATGGAATACCTTCGCTATGGTCGTCAGCTTTGGGTGGTTCGTGTTAACGGGTCTACTGCTGCAGTAGCTACAATTTCGCTAAACGGTGTGGCTACGTATGCTTCCCTACTTTCTTCGAAGAAGGGTCCGTTTACTGTTACGGGTGCGACTTCTGCGGCCTTGACCGGTACTGATACTGCTGCTACCGTTGATATCACAGCAACAAATAAATTCCTGAAAGTTCAAGTGAATGGTGGCCCGCTCGTAACCATTACGTTGACTGAAAATACGGGTGTTACGAAGGCGACGATTGCTGGTGAGATTGACGCGGCTTTGGCGTCATATGGGGCTGATTGCTCCGTGGTTGGTACCAACCAAATCAAGATAAATTCTACTGCAACTGGTGTCTCTACTTCTGTTGTCCTGTACTCAGTTGCTAATGATATATACACTGATCTTGGATTTACTTTGGTAAGCGGTAAGCTCTCAGCTTCTGGTACTGACGCTAATAATTCATTCCTAGCCTACACTTACGCCTCTGGCGTTGAGGATTCGCAAGCAGTTACTTTAACTACTGGTTCAAGAACCGTTGACCAGTTGGTTACCGAGTTGAACTCCGCGTTTACTGGCGGAAGCTTCAACGCCGTTGCTGATAATTATGATGGCAAGCTCAGAATAACTCAGCTTTCTATTGGTCAGAATTACGGCCTGAAGATGGATGGGGTTACTGCTGCCACCCTTCTTTGCGATTCACTTCTCGGATTCGTTGGTGAATCAACGGTGTATGGAAGAGGACTGAGCCCCGCTTCTGCTACAATGGCTGTTAGTGCCATCAACGAAGGCGAATGGGGTAATTTGCTTTCTGTCGTTGTTGCTGCTGGTTCCGTTGCCGATACATTCAAAATCACCGTTTACGAAGACGGTGCCGCAGTAGAAATGTTCGACAATCTGGTATCAACCTCAGGTCTTGAGGATTCGGACCTTGGTACTAAATACTTCCTAACTGCTATTAATGGTAGTGGTGGTGTTTCGATCTCGAAGTTCATTGAGGTTTCTGATACACTAACAAACACTGGATTCCCAATATCAGGGACTTATGCACTGGCCGGTGGTATTGATGGTCTCGATTCGCTTTCTGACGACGATTTCATTGGTACTGTTTCTGGGAACGTGAGAACCGGTCTTCAGGTATTTGGTGATGCAGAAATGATCGACGTTAACTTGATTCTATGCCCAGGAATTCACGCGGCATCAGTAATCAACGAAATGATAGCCATTTGTGAGAGCCGTGGTGATTGCATGGCGCTTGTTGACCCGCCGCTTGGTCTTGGTGTTCAGCAAGTAGCAGATTGGCACAATGGCGCTGGTGCTTACTCAGACCACTCAGCATTCAACTCTAGCTACGCTGCGCTTTACTGGCCGTGGCTGCAGACGTACGATGCCGCTTATGATCGTTACGTATGGACTCCGCCATCTGGTCACGTTGCCGCAGTTTACGCCTATTCAGATAGCGTTTCGGATGTTTGGATCGCTGCTGCCGGTTTGAACCGTGGCCGTGTCCTTCAGGTGACGAAGCTCGAAATGAATGCAAATCAGGGTGACCGTGATTACCTCTACGGTGGTTCGAACGCTGTTAACCCGATTGCTAATTTCGTACGCGACGGAATCGTTGTGTGGGGCCAGAAGACCCTTCAACGCAAGCCGACCGCTCTCGACCGTGTAAACGTTCGCCGTATGATGCTCTACCTTCGCAAGGTGGTGGCTTCTTCGGTTCGTCAATTGGTCTTCGAGCCAAACGATCCGACAACTTGGAGAACTTTCATAGCGTTGGTTGATCCGTTCATGAGAAGCTTGGTTGCTGGACGTGGTGTTGTGGCTTACTCAGTCAAGTGCGATGAAACAACCAACACTCCGGATCATATTGACAATAACGAAATGGTTGCTAATATCTACATTCAGCCGACGAAATCTGCTGAAAAGATCATCGTTAACGCAGTGTTGACTCCAACGGGTGCTAATTTCGAGGAAACCATTCTGTAATCGAACAGGGGCCTAGATTCTTAGGCCCCGCTACTATGAGATTAACATGAAGATAGACGAAACCTCTGGTATAGTAAAGTCAATTTTCGGGTCGCAAGCTCGATTTTGTGATGAGGAATGTGCCGAAAGCTTTAAAGAGGACCGTAAAAACGGATTGATCTACGGTCCATATAAGTTTGTTGGCGGTGGTCTTGCCAAAAATTGGGAAGAGGCTAGTTATAAGGATGAATTTTGCGCTTACTGTAATTCAGATTTGGCTGGTAACGTAAACGAGAACGAGAACGATACCGACATGGTATTTGAATGCCCACAGTGCCCGAAATGCCAGAGTATGCTTTTCGATAATGGCAAGTGCAACGAATGTGGATATATGGAAGTTAAAGAGTCGAAGCTCAATGAAGCCGGTGAACAGAATCTTGAAGCTGCTGCTCATAATTTCGGATACAAGATTGGCTACAGAGGGCAGGAATTGGATGGTTACGTTGCCGGGTTTGTTAGTGGATATTTAGATGTTAGCTATTTTAGGCGCCGGTCAAATATTGCAATGACTTCTGGCGTTCCCGGTTATTCATCGGGTTACTCGGACGGCCAAATGGACGCCAAATTCGGAAATACTGCTGGTTACGGCCCGTTCATGGAATCGAAACTTAATGAAGAGAATATGGTTGCCGTGGTCGATGTTGAAGGCGATTCTGGTGAAGATGAACTAGGACTTTCGACTTCTGGTTATTATGTGGCGACTGTCCAAAAAGATCAAAGAGGAACATACAGCATTATTAATAAGATGAAGAACAAGATTCAATCTTGGAAAGATGCTGATGCTGCTGGTAAGTCTCAAGCTGCAGATACTAACCTTAAATACCTTGGTTACCTTACTTATCTTGGTAACAAGAAATTTGCGATGGAATCGAAATTAAATAAGAGTTATTCGCTAAACGAAGCCGCCGCACCGGGTGTTCAATGCCCGTCCTGCAAACAAACCGGATCGGTCACGCAGGGTAGTAAGCTGCCCGGTCACTTCTGTTGGAATTGTGGCGCAGAATTCAAGCACCCACAGCCGAAGAAAGAAGACGTTTCGACTTCAGATGTGGCAAATCCGGGAACATTTACAGGTTTCGGTGGTCCCGGAGTAGAAGCAAAATTAAAGGATAATGGTGATGGGACGTTCTCAATCATCGTTACGGATAATGGAGAAGAAATCCCCGTAGAAACAGGATTAAACGGGGAAGACGCTCAAGACGTTTTGGCAAGTTATCAACAAATGTTTACTTCTGGTGAATACCACGAAGCAAAGGGGAGAAAGATGAATCCTAGAACACAGAGAGTAATTGAATCGGTGGCTCGTGGCCGTTCAGTCAAGGGAATGGTTGCAAGTCTCCTCAAGTCATACGGGCTGTACGAGGATGATGATGTTGGAGTAGTCCTTCCTGCAGCCGACACCAAGCCGGGGGACGTTCTTCCGGTTGACCTTGAAGACCCAAAGAAGGATGCTGCCACTGATACAGCAGGTACTCCCGGTCCTAGCACCCCAATAACTCCTGACGCTGGCAGTGTCGCAGCTTCTGCACCTGCTGACCCGGCAGATTTGGCATCCAAGAAAGACGGTGATGTTGACGCTGCAGTAGCCGCTGCTTCTGGTCCGGATGCAGACCCCGCCGGGGAATTTATGCAGGAGAAGATTGAGCGCCGTGTTTCTGCTCAGATGGCTCGTATTCTTGGTAAGGATGCAAGCATTCTTTCCGAGGAGACAGAGGATGGTATTTCTGACAGGGCGGCCCGTCGCCGTCGTTTAATAGAGAAAATCCGTCGTCGCCGTCTAGCCGAAAGAACTCGCTCTCGTCGTTTGGTTGAAGAGGGTGAGGGTGGTCCTCCGCCGGAAGTTCAGGCAAAGATTGATGCCAAGAAAGCTGACGCAGAGCCGGAAAAGAAATACGGCGAAGAGGATGGTGAAAAGAAAGAAGCCGTTCGTTTCCGCAAGCACGAAGAGAGAGAAATTCAGTTGATGGGTGGCAGAGTCGAGAACAAAGGAACTGCGAAGTACGAAAGCATTTCTGAGAGTTTCCGTACAGCATTCAGAGACTTGAATGAGGAAGACAACGTTGGTGACGCAGTAGAAGCTCCTGCAGAGAAGACTGCTGACGAACCGGAAAATACTCCTGCCGAAGTAACAGTTGCTCCTACTGAGTCAATCCGCGCTCGTCTCCGCCGTCGTCGTCTTGAGGCCCGCCGTCGTTTCGAAGCTGATTCTGACGACGTAGTATTTCCTCCCGCCGATGTTGAAGAGCCTTCGGGGAAGGATTACACGGATGAGGAACCGGGCGAGAAGGGTGGCGAGGAATTCACTGATGATGATGAGAAGAAAGAGAACTTCTTAGACGATTTCGCTAATATGTCTGACGATCAGACTCTTTCGAAGCCTGAATCACACCGCCGCCGTTTCCGTCGTGCCAGAATTGAGGGTCGCCGTTCTTTTAACCGCCGCCGGGTAAATGAAGCAATTTTCTCTTCGATGTTCCAACTTGGAGAGAAGGTGAAGTATTCTGGGGGTTCTAACCCGGCAATCCCCGTTGGAACCATCGGAGAAGTTCTGGATCAAGTGCCGTCAGCGGTAGGGGCTACTTACCTTATTCAGTTCGAGAATCACCCAAGAGCTACTAAGGTTTCTCACAATGAAATTGAGAAAGTAACTCCCAATAAGATGTACTAATTTTTAGTAAATAAGGAGATTAACTGTGCCAAGTATTTCTGCTGCTCATATTGCACCACAATCCGGTGGGTTCGAACCGCAGCGTTCGTTTGACTTCAGCATAGAAATTTACGGAATACCCGGTGCTGACGTTATACAGCTTGCACTACTTGATGGATTCTTCCCAACAGGCAAGAATGATATCATCAACATTAAGTATATGGCCCAAGAGCGTAAAGTTGCTGGTCAACTTACGTTTGATGAGGGACGTTTCACTTGCGTTGATTATGTCGATGAGAATACTATGGGAATTCTTCAAGCGTGGAGAGCTACTGTTCAGAACATCCAATCCGGAGCCCTTGGATTCGCTTCTCAGTACAAAAAGGAAGGGTCCGTAGTATTGCTAGCACCAGACGGATCGCGGCCAAGAGTCATGAGAATGGCTGGTATTTGGCCGGTATCAGTTACTGGAGAAGGTTTATCCATGGGAAGTAGCGAAGTCTTCAAGGCTTCCGTAAGTTTGGCTATTGACATAGCTTACCCAGAATTCTAATATGCTCTACGCGTACCTATCGGCGGCGGTTGTCTCGTTATTGGAGAACACCAACCCCGACAGCCTGAAGAATCTCCAATTGGCCGTCGCCGTAGTTGGTACCTTGGTTGGATTCGTTTCTGGAGCAATAGCTATCTATGTCGGGAAGCGTATTGCAGAATTAAAAGTAGAAATTGGGGAAGAAATAGCTAGTATGAAGAGTGAATTTATTTCCCTAAAAGCGGAAGTAGCTGGATTCCCGGCCCTCGTTTCAAATGCAATAGAAAAACAGTCAATGACATTTCAGCTTAAAATGGCAAGTGATTACTACCCAAAAGCTGAAATCATGGAGCGAATAGGTCAGGTAAGGCAAGAAGCAGAAGTAGCCAATAAACGTTGCGACAGATTGTTTGATGATGTTAAACGGCTGACTGAAGACGTTATTGTTCTGAAACAGCAAGGCGAATAATAATGGATAGCATTTTGACTTTTTTATCGATTGCTCAGTCCGGAGTAACTCTAGCATTAGCAATTATGATTCTAATTCTATTGTATAAAGATAGATTAAAACGCCACATCATTTTCATGGTTGCTAGTTACCTTGGGTTGACTATTTCTACGGTTATGGTAACAACAACTATCGACTGGAAAGATGTTGCTTTAATGATAGCTGCAGTGTCTTGGGTTTTGGGCGATATTGGGCTCATAAGCCTTCTATACATTACGGCCAATAAAAAAATATAATTTTTACATGGAGGTTGTTATGGCTGAGAGAGTAGCTTATGGAGTGACTCTTCCTTCAAAAGGGATGTTTTATGGAAGCAAAGTACCCGATGGTAAGGTAGAACTTTGCCCTATTAGGGTGCTTGAAGAGAAGTTATTGGCGGGTTCCCCCGGAACCGGTTCGGACAAGATGAATATTCTAATTTCGCATTGTTTGAAATCTCCGCAGATAAACCCGAAAGAACTGTTGTTAGTTGACAGAATGTTTATTCTATATTACCTGACGATGATATCTTATGGTAATAAAAGGGAATTTGCAGTGTTGTGCACAAATCCAGAGTGCAAAAAGAAGTTTAAGCACACCACGGACCTTCAGAAATTCGAAGTAGAATATTGTCCCGAAGATGTGACGGAACCCTACGATATTTCATTACCTGTTTGTGGTGATATAGTTTCTGTGAAATTCCTTAGAGGTAACGACGAGACAGAAATCATAGAAATGTCGAAGCAATTACGCAGGACTGACGATAATAAGAAAAAGAAGAAAATAACGAAAGGTGATTTGGCAATCCTCGTTCTTTCTCTTCCGGTAGTTACAGTAAACGGTCAGGAAATGGACAATGAAGAGAAAGTTGAATGGATTGAAAACTTGATAGGACAAGATGCTGATTTCTTGAGAGAGTCATTCAGCAAATACGATTTCGGAGTTGATCTGACGGTTGGAGTTTCTTGCTCGGATTGTGGTAATGAATTCGAGGTAGAATTCCCATCGGAGGAATTTTTTCGTTTCTGATAGTGATGATATATTTTTACATTTCTGGTTTCAACCACCAGAAATAATTAATAGTCTGTTTGACGCTAAATATTTCTTGGTTAAACAAGATATAATATCGTGGGTGGACGCCGACACATTACCATTACCTGAGTTTACATGGTTATTAAATAAGACCATAGAAATGAACAAACAGAAGGGTAGCGCGGTGGAGGAATTGAGCGCAGTGGCCCGCCGGTTTGAGCTTTTGAATAAATTTGGGGAAAATAAAGAAGTAAAATACGGGAAAGAGAAAACACAGAAGGAAAAGATAGAAGAGAAAAGAAGAAAAGCATCTGAAAAGTGGATTAAGCGCAAATGAATTCAACTGAACAAGCAGTCAAATATAGTATCGAGTTCGAAGATACCGAAACTAAAAGATCGTCGGACAAGATAAACTCCTTGCTCGTTCGTATGAGCAAAATGGTGGAAGCTGTAGGTATAAAAGCCATAGAGGTAAAGCAGAAAGTTATTAGATCTTTGACCGATATGGTAACAAAAATGACAGAAGTATTTGACATGTTCAGGAAGAAAATGCTTAATATTTTCTCCCCGATAAAAGCACTGGTTGGCGCTGTAATAGGAAAATTCTTGGAACAATTGCAGTTAGCATACAGCAAATTCCAAACTTTGGTGGAATGGCTAGATAAGGGATGGCAGCGCATCCGTGGCAACGGTATCACCCACCTTAAAAACATGTTCATAATGACTGAGGAGCAAAAACGGTATAATAAGGAGCTTGAGTCTTCAGAGAAGCTGGTTGACAAGATGAGGGAGCATTGGGAAACTATCAAAGAGACAGCTAAGGCTTCTGTCCCGGTTACCGCTGGTCTTCTAGCTTCTCAGGATTTGTTTAATCTAAGAAACCTCCCAAAAATGGGATTTTCTGATGAACTAATAAAATCGTTACCGAATATGTCTAGGGGAATCGCTAATGAACGATTCATGAACCCTGACGACGTTCTTCAAGCTGCAGTAAATCTTGGTCGCTATAACGACAAGCTGAAAACCAATGAAGAGCTAATGCGTGCTGCTCTGACCACTTCCGCAGATTGGGCGGCGGCAGTAGACGCAAACATTACTGATGTTTCGAATGTAATGGGTAAACTAAATGAAAACTACGGTGTCTCGAACGAACAAATAGAGAAGATGATACCGTCATATCAGAAGTTGGCACAAATGTCCGGTGCTCCGCTAAAAGATATACTAAAGAGTTGGGGTGATATTGATATTGCAATGACTTCTGCAAATGTTAGAGGCGAAGAAGCCACCGATTACATGATGAGAATGACAGCGGTTTATTCTGTTTTACAGAAAAGCGGAACTGATGCTTCCGTTGTTATGAAGACTTTGACCGATGTTCAACAGAAGGGACTCACCGCGTTAAGCAAGGATCAAAGCGTAATCACTCAATTGACACAAGCAATGGGCATGGGGCCGGAAGCTGCTCATGAATTGGCGAAGAAAGACCCTGCCCAATTCTTTAAGATTTTGACTAAGGGCATGATTGACTTGAGAAAGTCCCGTGGTGAAAACATCTTCCAAGAGTTGATGGGTACGGAATGGGATATTTACGTTAAAGGATACCAGCAACGAAACCTAAGTATTGACGAGTTTTTGGAGAAAGCTTTCGCCCAGAAGGGCACCGTTAAAGGTTTGCAAACTACGACTGGAAGATTGAAGCAAATGGCAGGGGACGTTAGTATTTGGTTCAGAAATATGGGTACAGTTGTAAACGAATACGTGCTCGATCCGTTTACCGAATTCATTAAAACTTATTGGGATAAAGGTAAGGAAGCGTTCGGCCATTTAAGCAAAACAACCAAAGATATAGTATATGGAGTGAGCGCGGCAGCCATGGTAGCTGGTTTAGCAAAACCCGTTACTAAAGGAATTTTGGGTATACTAACCGCACCGTTTAAACTGCTTGGTCGTGGTGGCGGTGCTGCCGCTGCAGAAAAAGCCGCAGTTTCAAAAGGACTCTCTCCTATAATAAAAAGCTTTATTTTTAACCCGATGGCAGAAGCCTTTGAAAAGTTATCAGTTAGTCCGAAATTTGCCGATTCAATATTTGGTGCTATATTCAAAGGATTGGGTGTTTCGGCAAAATCGGCGGCTAAGGGTGCAGGGTTAAGGGGTGCCATACTGAAAGGTGTTTTCAACGCTTTGAAGGGGATTGGCGGTCAAATCGAGATATTTAGCGGTGCAAGCACTTTCGGCAAGGGTTTAAATTTCATATTCGAAAAAGTTAGCTTGATAGCTGGCGCAGCAATGACAGTTTATGAAGTAATGACAAAATGGTCGAGCGCTGGCGGTATACAAAACATCGCTGATGCGTTGGTCGGTATCAACGGCAGTATGACTACTTGGAAAGATCGTTTGCAGTCTGTTCTTGAATCGGTCATAAGATTATCAGACGCAATAATGAAAACGTTGTTTGGTCCGATATCTACACTGACTGGTTGGCTCGGCGGGTCTTCAGAGGACCAAATAGCCGCCGGTAAAGAAGGGAAAGTAGCAAGCACCCCGCTTAGCAGAATGGTGGCAAAAATATTTGGCAAGGAGGATATGCTTTACACTCCCCCTTCACCAAAAACAGAAACAAGCGGTGGATTAAGTATAAAAGCTATCGACGCGATTTATAAAATGAACGCCATGGCTACAGGGCAGGTCGCAATTCCACCCGGTTCAACTCGAACAGGGAAAGCAACTAGTTCAAGAACTGGTGGTGGAAATTGGCACACATCAACATCAGCTACACCAGCTAGGAATAAACCGTTAGCTGGAGGAAAATACGATAGTATTATCAACGCTGCAGCGGCTCAATACAACGTAGACCCCAAACTCTTGACTGCCATAATCCGTCAGGAATCGGGCGGAAAAGCGGATGCCGTGTCACCCAAGGGTGCAGCGGGGCTAATGCAAATAATACCATCTACAGCTATGGATCTTGGGATCACACCGGAAGAAAGATTTGACCCGGAAAAGAATGTTTTTGCTGGTGCCAAATATATATCGCAATTGTTGAAACAGTACGGTGGTAACGAAGAGTTAGCGCTCGCAGCTTATAACGCTGGTCCGAATGCGGTAAACAAATACGGTGGTGTTCCACCTTACCAAGAGACGGAGAATTATGTTAGCAAGATTATGGCGGAAAGAGCGGCTTCCGCAAGCTCTCCTGTCCAAATTGACCAAACAGAAGTTGTTAGTGTTTTGAAAGACATTTACGATGTTCTTGCACACAACAGATTAGTGCAGTCTTCACCAACAAAAACCGCGAGCAACGCACGACCATCTGAAGATGTTGTAGCGGTTTCATCGTTTGCTTACTAAGGTGTAAAAATGCCCGACTGGTCAATAACCACCCCATATGGTTCTATAACTTCCACTTACCGTGGTGGTGGGGGTGCCAATTCAATTGGTGGTCCTATTGCCGGTAGTGGGATGCAACAATATAAGATCATAGATTTGGTTACTGGAACTTCGTTTTCTTTCCACGCCATGCCTGATAGTATTAGTAGGTCAAAGAGTGCGTCTTGGCAATCCATAGATATACAGAGCAGATCTTCGCCGCTTCAAGGTTACGCTAACTCAGAACCACAGACTATTAGGGTAATGATACCAATATTCGCCTCTATAGAGCAGGGCGATGGCAGGACCCCAAGAGACGTAAAGGAAGCGTGCGATTTCTTCTTATCATTAGGGTACCCAGATTACCAGAGGGGAATCAAGCCGCCGCATAAGGTGAAATTTATAGCTGGCGAACAATTCTCCCTTGTAGGTATCGTCCCGAATATAGATATCGAATACCCCGGACCTTGGGATCCAACAACCGGGCTATCGCACAGAGCTAGGGTTACCTTCACTCTTCTTGAGGTTGACGATGTTCCGAAAGATTATATGGAAGTTAGAAATGATGGGTTGGGTGCCTCCCAGAATTCCACTATGATTGAACGGATGGACTTCGAAGGCGAGCAAGAGTGGTAATAGCCACTAATATAGCTATCATACATTTCCAAACTAAAGGAAAACCAAAGGAAACGGCAAGAAATGGCAATCGAAGAACTGGTACCAATATTCAGAGGTATACTGGCTCCCCAGAATTCTAGGTTTAAAAAGACGAACCTGCTCAGGGATGATAATGTGGAATGGTTCGAAACCTACGAATTTGGGGACGTGCCATACACCGACGTGGATATATACCACGAAGTGGGGCCGGGCGAAACAAGTAGGCTTGACCTTATTTCTTTCGAGTATTACGGGACGGTTGATTATTGGTGGCTCATAGCAGAAGCTAACGATATATACTTCCCTTTGACTGATGTGGTGGCGGGCATGACTCTCAGAATACCCCCACTAGAAGTGGCTTATAACAGAAATGTCTCTTGACCCAGAACGAATACCTTCCGCAAACAGCCCCTACGTTTACGCTTATATAGACGGTAGGCCATTAATCGCTAGAGGAGATCGCCCGCAGCGACTCACTGGATTTAATTATATAAGAAACAACGATATTAGCGGAAACTGGTTGATATTATCGGTTTTTGACAATGAATGGCCGACAGTGGAAAGCATGCTCGTAGCTACTACTGATAAGAAACTAAGATTCCAATATGGGTATTCAAATGGTGTAATGTCCGAGGAAAAAGAAGCCCTTATCAATAATTACACCAAGGAATTCAAAACTAATGGTTTCGAACACCAGATAGAAGCGGTTTCTATGGGAGCTTCTTCGGAGGATAGGGAGAAATCAAGGGTCTTCCCAGAGTGCGCCGATAAAGACTACATGGATATCCATGAAATAGTTAAATTTATAGCCGACGAGAATGGTTGGGAATGTGATTACGATGAAACGGCTAAGGTAGAAAATAATGACGATTTAGAAAAAACTGAAATCCGTACCGCAAGGTGGCCGCAATTAAAGAAGAGGGACATGCAGTTTATTGTGGAAGATCTTCTTCCGAAAGCTCGGAGAAAATCAGACGGGAATTCAGATTACAAATTCTGGTTTGAAGATGGCATACCACCAAAGATACACTTCCATCCACCAAGATTTGAACAGAAAGCAAAAGACACTTATACTTTCATGTTTGGCGACAAATTATCGGAAGTTGTAAGCTGGAGACCGGAGCTTACTGGAACAGTAAACCTACGTTTGGGTGCTGGTGTGGCTGGTTGCCCATATATTGATTATCAGACAGGTGAGTTCAACGACGTTATAATTCACAACAATAACACCCAAGAAAAGACAGTTCTTGGCGGACCACTCACATTAGGTTCGAAAGTTTTGTCCGAAGAGTGGTACAACTTCTCTGAGCTTAAACCGGTTCGTGATGCTTCTCAAGCAGAGTTGGCTGCCCGTCACAGATACTTCATGATGTACAACTCAATCCAGAAGTCAACTATAACAGTTGTTGGAGATCCACAAATAAAAACCCACGTTGTTATAAGAGTTAACGTAGTGCTCCCTGACGGTAAGTTGGATTATTCTTCAGGATTGTGGTATGTTTTGAATGCTATTGATGAAATACACAACGGTGTTTACACAACCAAGATGGAATTAATAAGAAACGGTCTTCAAAATATGATTGGGGCCACAGGACAGGAAGCTAGAGGCACAATCAATGAGTGATCGGTCAAGACAACTTAAAGATGTAGCCAAAAAGAACAGCATGTACGGGTTCTTTCGTGGGATCGTAGAATTCAACATTGACCCACTTAAGCACGGAAGATGCAAAGTCAGGGTACCGGCTATCCACTCGACTGAAAAATCAACCCCGACAGAGCAATTACCTTGGTGTGATTCCGCAAACTTCTTTGGTGGATTTCATGATGCAGGATCGGTTATCGTTCCTCCGGTTGGAGCTACGGTTTGGGTTGCTTTCGAGCAGGGAGATCCGTTATACCCGGTCTATTTCGGTACTTGGTGGAAGACCCCATCGGATACAAGAGAAATGCTCACAAAGACTGACCCCAACACCAGAAAGACAATTCCTGAGCGACCGATCTCTATGGGTACTTGGGCTCAGACTCCGGGGCCGGAAGTACCGCAAGAATTTTTAGCGTCCCCGTACGATCCAACTCTTCAAATTCTTCACAAAAGCGTCAAAGGACATACTGTTTTAGTAGAAGATCGGGACGGGTTCGAAGTTGTTAGGATAATAGATCGGTCAGGACAGGAAATTAGAATGTCCTGCCCGATAGATGATTTCTACAATAGCGACAACGCTCAACAAAGAGGAACTGATTCGGAGCGCGACGGTCAAAATACTGATTACCAAAAATTTGCTGGTGGAGCTTCTTCGGTAGAAGTAATTGGAACCAATGGTCAGGGGATCAAGATACAAGCTGCAGAGAACGCGGATTTTGTTGAGATAGTTTCCAAAGATGCAACTTCCCCACTTGTTCCTGAAGCTTCTGAAAACAAAGTTCGACTTTTCTTAAGTGCTGGTATGGGTCTTATAGAGCTTGTCGGTACTAAAGCAAACGAAGATATTGGGAAGATTGTTATTGACCTTAGCACCGGTAGAATGGAGATCAAGGCAACGTCGTTAGTATTTGATATCCCAGATGTTGAATTGAGATCTGAACAAGTAAAAATAACTGGAGATACGTCCATAGACGGTGACGTTGTGATACGTGGCGATATGACGGTGGCTGGAGATATTGTGGGTGGATAATGGCTATACAAGACGTAATTGATAGACACCTTTCTGACGAGGGTAAAAATCTTCGTTCAATAGTTGTTATTAGTGAAGAAGGCGACGCAGAAATTACGTCCAATGTGTATGTCCATTTCAGAAAATGTAAGATCGGTGATTTGTCCGTGTCTGGTAGTAGTGTAGTAGTCATTGAGGAATCTGAGATTTCTGGTGACGTAACGGTTGACCCGAATTGTTCTGTCACCATGGACAGAACCACTATTACAGGGTCTGAAATAAATATCACTGATTCAAAAATCACACAGAAGAAATGTACGATAAGTGCCAAGACTTCACTTTCCGGTTCATCGCTCGACGCTTACGCCAACGACCGGGACACCGCTGAGATTTCGCTCGAACTGAAAGATGGGTCGAAAGCTGAAATCAGAGAAGATACCTTCGATAATGTGGGAACTATTGTTTCTGTGAGTGGTGGGTCTTCTGCAGTTATTAGAAAACTAGACGCCATGGCTACCAAGAAATCCTTTGTCGCCACCGACCATTCTAAAATAGAAGTCTACGCGGGCGCGGTCGGTACTTCCGGTGCGGAATCGCTAGTGGAAGCTTCTGACTACTCGAAAGTTTTGCTCGCAAAAGTCGGGATGCCAGAAATAAACGTAAGCGGTCAAATTATTCTAGCTGAAAGTAACTCCACCGTCGATATTTTTGACTTACCAAGGGCTGTTTCTGACAGTAATGGATTAGTTTGTAATGATGGTGCAACGATAAATGTTGTAGGATTCTCCGATTTGGAGTCTCAGCAGCATACTTTGAAGGTTGAAAACGGAAAACTTTCGCTGAGATCGTCAACCGGGTACATTCATTCAATTAATGGCAACGCTATAAGGATGGACGGCGGCGAGATCGAGATAGATACTGTTGGTGATATTTACTCTGACGTAATCGCCACGGTTTTTTTAAATGACGATTCGAAGCTCAGGATGAAAAATATTGGGGAAATACTGAACGAAAAAGACAGAGCCGTAGATGCAAGAAATAACGTAACATTAGAAATAACAGGGTGTCCGTACGTTTTCTCGGAATCCATGGACGCGATCTTCATTGGTAGCAATGCAGTATTAAAGTTAAAGAGTGTTGCATTGGTTGAGGGATTTACGCTAGCCGGTATTTACATGGGCGACGATTGTAGGATCGATATTTCAAGCTGCACGGAAATCAAAGGTCACGAAGGAGCGGGATTGGTAACTGGATCTCGTTGTATCGTAACAATAACTGACGTTGATAAAATAGATGGCGGTGGAAGAGGAATAAGGATGGATGGTGGGTGCCATCTTAGAATGAATAACGTAGGAGCCATAGAAGGTATGGACTTTGGCGGTATATCAGTTGGTTCCGGTTCTACAATCGAAGCCATTGGCATAGGATTAGTAACATCAAAGAATGGGCCATGTTTCAACCTTGACAGTAATACTTCTTTGAAGCTTTCTGATTTTGGGGTTGTGGAAATTTCTGATCAGGGTATCCCGTACGCTCGCGAAAAGGGTGTTATCTATGGTGGGTCAAACTGTTCTGTGACCCTCGAAGATGGTAACGAAGTCTACGTAAAAAACGGTGGTGGTACGGTTGCCGGTATAGACTTGGGATCTGGAGGAAAAATAATAGCCCGTGGGCTCACTAGGATTCATGGTAGTGATGCTTCTGGGATACGAGTTGATTCAGGTTATGTGGAAGTAACTGGAGTCGGGATCGTTTCTGGAAACGCGGGCGTTACCTTAACTGGCGGCTCACGTGGCGTTTTCTCTGGGGTGGACTCGTACGGCGGCGGAGATTATGGAGTAAGAGCCATTGACGGGTCGATTGCAGAAGTTATGGGAGGAACACTCAGCGGTGGGTTAGGTGCCGCCGTAGCGGAAAACGGCGGAAAGATTATAGTAACTGGAGCATCTTTACAAGGTTTGGCTATTTCAGTGTCTGACGGTTTAGTTGAAGCTTCTGGGTGTTCATGTAACGGGGACGTTTCGGTTACCGATGGTGTTTCTAATCTTGATTCATGTGCTATTACTGGTAATGTGGAAGTGAACCCCGGATCGGTTTCACTGAAGAATTGTTCCATTTCTGGAAACGCAGTTTTGACTAATGCTGCAGTCGAAGCATTATTAACTACTTGCTCTCAATGGACTATTACTACTTCGTCTTTATTGTTGCTCGGGTGCAGTGGGACGTTAGATTATGTATCCGGAGTGTGTATTCGTGCAGATAACGATGGTACTTTTGTGACGACGGCAGATACTACTGATATCAAGAACTTAACGTCGTTCGATACTACTTATATGGTGTAACATGGTACCAACTCCTCCAATTGGGTATGAAGAAGGTGGTGGCACAATAGGTGCCGAGGAAGGTGGAGGTACTATAACCTATGAGGAGGGTGGTGGCGGTGGTGGTGTTCTTAAACAAGTTTTAACAGTTGGTGCTATTCTATTGCACGCCGCAATATCGACTGGCACGGTAGAAAGTGGTAGCCCATTATCGAAGATTAACGGCGTACCGGTTATAAGGCATGGTGATCCGGCTACATGTTCGATCCACGGGGAAACCACAGTAATAGCAACTACTTTACTAGCTAAAGATTTAGGTTTAGCTATTGCTAGGGAAGAGGATACGACAGCATGTGGGGCTATTCTAACGGCGGCTGTTATTCCTGACGTTTGGAGTTCTGAATGACTAAAATATTACCAAGAAGTTTAGCCACAACTTCCCCGGAGAAGTTAACAAATCGGGTTATAGGATCTGGTCCTAACTTCCCATTCCAATTTACCGATAATGGGTCGGTTAAATCTGTTTTAGTAGCTTCTGGTCCGAAGAAAATAAACCAATCAATTTGGACAATCCTTTCCACAAGAAAAGGTGAGAGAGTCGGTAGACCAGCTTTCGGTTCAAATCTACAGAGATTGGTATTCGAACCAAACGATGATGTGTTATGGTCAAGACTGGAAGAATCGACCGCTGAAGCCCTTAGAATTTGGGAGAGAAGGATAAGAATTATCAGGGTAACAGCAATACCGCCGAGCGAAATGTCCCCTAATAAATTGGCTACTGCGTTGCAAACTAAAGAATATATTGATTATATGAGAAGCGGCTCCATTGTTGGTATTTATGTAGAATATGTAATACTCAGAACCAATCAAGTCGGAAGCTTCGTCTACCCGTTCGTGCTTCAAACCGCCCCACTTTCGTACGGAGTATAAATGAGTAACTTAAAATCACTAAACTATACAGATCGTGATATGGAAACCATCCTACAGTCGATGGTTTCTCAAATCCCTAATATCACTACCAAATGGACAGACTTTAACCCATCCGACCCCGGAATGGCAATCCTTGAGCTATTATCTTGGGTTCTGGAAAGTTTGCATTTCTACCAAGATCACCAAATTAACGAGGCGTTCCTACCAACAGCCAAAGAACGTAAGAATATTATAAATCTGTGCAAACTTATAGCTTATAGATTATCAGGTTCGGTATCATCTACCGCAATAGAAGAATTCTCAATTGATTCCCCATTGGCTTCCAAGGTAATAATACCAAAACATACGAGAGTATCAACCAAAAGTGACGATGTAATTTATTTCGCTACTATCGAAGATGCATATATCCCGGTTGGTGAAACTTCCGTTTTGGTTTCTATTAGACAGGGCGTGGTTGCTACTGAGACTTTCAGGACTAATGGTCAACCAGAGCAGAAATTTACTCTATCAGAATCATCAGTTGATGCCCAATCAGTTGAGTTAGTAATCAATAGCGTAATTTGGACGCAGGTTGAATCGTTTGTTTCCTCCCAAGCTACTGATAATCATTATATAGTAAATATTGACCCATCAACTGGAAAGACTTATATACAACTTGGGGACGGATACTACGGCAACATGCCTGCTTATTCTTCCGTAATAAATGTTAGTATTACTTATTTAGTTTCTTCCGGGTCGTCCGGTAACGTTGGCTCGAATGCTATCGTTACATTGATAGACAACTTACTAGATGAATTAAGCAACCCTGTTTCGGTTTCTGTTAATAATATTCAAGCAGCTACCGGTGGCGATGATTTGGAAACTATAGAACATGCCAAGAAACAAGCTCCCGCAGAATTAGCCGCCCTTTACAGGGCAATGACTCGTGGTGATTTTATCGCTTTGTCCGAAGGCTTCCCCGGAGTCGGGAAGGCAAGTTGTTGGGGTGAGCAGGAAATAAACCCACCAAACTACGATCTGTTCAATTGGGTAATGGTTTGTATAGCACCTGAAAACGTAACTCGTAGCTCTTTAATCCAGACTGTGGATAATGGGGAACCTTCCGATGAATTGAAAAATGAGCTTCTTAGCTATTTGTACTCAAGGGCAACTATAACTACCAGAATAAAGATGTTGTCAGTCACTTATGTACCAATAGATTTAGGTGTGACGGTTTATTATTCTAAAAATGCTTCCCCAATTAAAGTAAGAAATGACGTTGAAAACGCTGTTTTGGATTTCCTATCATTTGACAACGTTGAGTTTGGAAAAGAGTTAAGACTTTCCAATATAATAGCATTGGTAGACTCCGTAGACGGGGTTGAATATTGTGAGATCAATACGTTTTGTAGACACATTCTTTCCAATCCTTCGAACCCGCCTAGCGATATCCAGATAGCATATGATGAATTACCGTTTTTGTACGATTTCGCGATAACAATGACTCAAGAAGTTCCACAACCAATTCTACCGGAAATTTACCCTTGCCCCGGTGAGAACCCAATACCGTAAGGAGAAATAAATGGCAAACACACTATATGATGGAGCCCGAGAGAGATTTCTAACCGGGCAAATCAACTGGTCAGGAGACAACATCAAGGCCGTTTTGGTTGACCTTGGTAACTATTCACCAAACTTCGCTACCGATGTTTATTTGTCTTCTATTCCTGTCATAGCTAGAATTGCAACTTCCGGGAACCTAGCCGGAAAGACTGTAACTGGAGGAATAGCAGACGCCAACGACGTAACGTTTACATCTGTAACAGGAGCAAGTTGCGAAGCGCTTGTTTTGTACATGGATTCTGGGTCTGCTGCTACTTCACCGTTGCTTGTTTATATAGACACCGCTACTGGACTTCCGATAACTCCAAACGGCGGTAACATTATAGTTCAGTGGAGTAATGCAGCGGGCAAAATCTTCAAGTTGTAAATAGCGTATGCCGTTTCAATTCGCTCGTCCGGTTGCTGACACTTCTGGTGGTTGGAAGACTGAAACTTCCAGCACATTAAATATATATAGGTCGGTTGATGAAGTAATACCATCCGACCTTGATTATATTTGGCAGAATACTGCTTCGTGCGAGTTAAGATTTGGTAGTTTGTCGGACCCCGGTGTTCATACTGGTCATTTTCTTAGAATAAGATCAAGAAGGAACTTACCAAGCGGCACTATCAGCCTAACTGTAGAGCTTCGTTCGTACACTGGTGCTTCCTATGTATTAGTGGCAACTAGAAGCATACCAAATATCACGTCGTTCTCTACTTTTGAATATGAACTCACACCTGCAGAAGCGGCGTTAATAAACAATTATGCGAATTTAAGAATTCGTTTAACTGCTTATTCTTCATCCGGGAGTTTTCATTCTGAAGTTTCGTGGATAGAACTACAAATTCCCGGTGCACAACAGACTTTATCGCCAGAATCAATTTCTGATGGGACAGTTGGAACGTTCCTCTTAGAAAGTAATATTGATGTTTCGTCTTCTATTTACCAAGAAGCTATCAATGAGCCGATTTTCACTAATGATAGAATAGTTGTAGATAGCTCTATCCCAAGTAATTTGTTCGTAAGTTGGCCGTATGTCGGTGAATTGGTTGATATTATTGAGTTATTCGGTAATGAAATAGACGCTCCACAGATAGACCCGCCGCTGACCGACCAGCACATACTCTATTTCCCTGAGCAAACTGTAAGCGACGTAACTCCAATAGACGAAAGCGAAGTTGGTGGTATAGAAGAATTATTCCAACTATTTATTGTTGTTGACGCACCAATAGATGATGGATCTGTAACCGGCATAGAGTCAGTTACCGCTGGACCGACGTACATATACCACCAAAAATCAATATACCAATCAGAAGTACCAACCGATTTAAGATTTAGAAACCAATCCACTTTCTTCAAAGATAATTTATTACACTTCTTGCCGGTTGAATACGAAGTCAGAGATACAACTATTGGTGATCTCGAAGATTTCTTAAAGATAGTGGCTATCCCGCTTGATGATTTCAAGACATTCATTGAAGAATTCACTACTGTATTTGATCCGGATAACTGTGAAGAGAAATATCTACCATATTTGGCAAAAATATTAAACTTCCCACTTTCCGATAGGGATTCAACGGCATTAAAGAGAAGGCAATTAAAAACGGCGGTCGAATGGTACAAGCGCAAGGGATTAAAAGAAGGATTTAAAATTCTGTTCTATTCGCTTGGATACGTAGTCAATTTAGTTGAATTGTGGACCGAAAATTACACTGACTTTTACAGATACCCAAAGAACTTTGTCCCGATACAAGGTCAAGCAAAAATAACAAGTGGAAGTTTAACCAACCCGATTACAATAACAGAAACTAATAGAAACCTTAGAATTATAGTAGACAATACGGCAACAGTAGATATTTCGCTTCCTGTCGGTAATTTAACTGTTGAATACATAGTTGAATATATAGATACTGCTTTAGCGTCTTACGGTGCAGATTGTTCATACGACTTAATAAACTCAGAAACCGAATCGCATTACATTATTATTATAGAATCAATGGCAATAGGGGAAACGTCGTCATTGAAGCTTGCTGATGTTGTAGCTTCCGCTTATGATGCGCTGAACATAGTCGTCCTAACAGCTTCTGGTTTGAATGCGAATGTTCCGGACGATTACCCAGAGCTATTGGAAAATGGTGGTACTTGGTTCAAGAGCCCCCACTTTGGTATTGAAGTGTTCGATATCTACGATTTCGATAATCAATTTGACCCAGAAGTGTTTAGCTATGCACAGGAGCGTGTCGAGCTTATTAGACCGGCGCATACTGTCCTTGACTGGATATTGTATGCTCAATCGTTGGCGGATGATTTTTCCCCGAGCGATGATCTTGTAATATTCCCGGCCCATTTCCCATCTGACATTTGGCCCTTCCCGGCTTTGTGCTTTACTAGAGCAGGCGATAATACTTTCTATAGAGACGGTAGAGTATCAAGTAGAGATATTTCTTTGACAACATTCTATGGTATGAGTAGAATCGAACCTAAACCGTTAGAGCTATTACCGAGAATTGGTTGGGAAGCATCTAGAGGAAATTGCGATCTTGACCCAGAAGGACTAGCTATAGATATGGATGGAGGCCCGGATGAAGCTCCGTGTATTAAGGTTTACAGAGACGGTGGTTTGATTCAAAGAAATACTTCTTATTTGAGGGATGGGGAATTTACTGCCATTACTTGGAGAGGTCAGGCTAGATTTTACAGAGATTCCAGCGTGCACGGTGACTATTTCACCAGAGACGTATGCAAACCAGCTATGGTAGAAGACGACCAGTTTATTTGGTTCTACTGCGCCACTGACACTTCAACATATTACCCGTCATATGATTTATTAGTAGCAAGTGGTTGTTTACCGTAGTACCCATACTAAATTAGAACTATAAAAATATAGTATTTTTAGGGGATAAACGAAAATGTTAAACTTGGATAACGTAACACCGGAATTTGTAATGATGATTATAGCCACAGTGCTATCACCAGTAATTACTGAAATTATTAAGAAGTTCACAACTTTAGACGACGATAGCCCATCGAAATTTAAGAAGCTTTCCACTACTGTTAATACCGCAGTAGCTATACTAATTCTCGGTGCTTTCGCGTATGCTACTGGAAGACCATTCGATGAGTGGATTCTTCCCGCTCTTGCCGCTGCTGGTGCCGGTACTACCGGATACAATTTGGTAAAATATGCGAAAAAAGGAAAAGAAGAGAAGGAAGAAGAAAAGTAAATGTTAAGAAAACTAAAGCTCATTGGTTACAGCGTTGCTAGCGCAGCTATTATATTTGTAGCCGCTAAATCGGCTATTAAATATATGGATAGGGAACCAGTAGTTGTTATAAACCAAACAAAGGAATCAACAAAGATACCGGAAAAGAAAATAACTACTGAACTATTGGTAAAAATATTGTCAAAACAACAAGTCCTTGATTTGGCTAAAAGATTTAACATACCAGTGGTGGTCACACACAAAACCGGAACAGGAGCATCGGCTTCGACGGAACCGCCAACGGATAAAAAAACAACTACGGTTTCTGAATTAGATAAAAAAGAAATTCGGAAAATAAAAAAAGATGAAAACTTTGATATTGACCTTGCAGGTGAATTCCTCGGTATTTATCCGGTCCCAGAAATGCCGGATGGTGGGGAAGTTGGTGCTTGGTTGACAGATGGCAAGCTAAACTTGTCATTTGATGAAAAACCAAAACTAGGAAAGCTACCAAACAAAGTGGAGCTTTTTGTTCAAGGTTTCTATCAAATTGAACAATCGAAAACCGGCGATTTTATTAAACCGATTAACGGGTGGGATATTTCAGGTGGAGCTTATTACGATTCCGCAAGTTTCTCAAAGCTTCACTTGAAGCCGGGAGTAGAAATTGGGTACAATCAAATCGGAAGACTTTATGCCAAGGCGGGATTGCGATTTTCAATTATAAAGGAATTGGGGAAGAAAAATGAAACTAATAGATAATGTGGTAATGAAGGGGAGACTCGAATTATTCATTACCAATAAGTATGGAAAAATAATGAAGAGGATGAACCTTGGCGACAATATAGTAACAAACCAAGGTAGATCAAATTTGGCGCATTTACTAGCTGGCGATGAAACGACCGACAGAATAGTTGACAATCTAAAAGCTGGAGACGGTGGGCACGACCCTCTTAACCCTACGGTGCCTCTTCCGGTAGATGCTTCTGATACTGCTTTGTTCGGTACATTAATTATTTCCAAAACCACAACTTATGATTTCCCGGATGGAGCTACTGGATACAGAGTTAGATTCACTGCTGATATTCTTCCTGCTGAGGGAAATGGTACCGGGTCACAAGAATACTCGGAAGTCGGTCTTTACGATGTAACCGGAAGAATGATGACCCACAAAACATTCGGTCTAATAACTAAGACAGCCGATTTCGGTCTGAGCTTTAGATACACTATCAGCATGTAAGGATACATAAAATGGCTATAATTTGGGACGAAATATTAACCGGGTATAAATTTTTTGAATCAACCGACGTTTATCGTTATGACGTAGACAACCGCCCACTGGAACAAATGATTTTTGGTCAGCACGCCATAAATGATGAATTCGAAGATGTTAAATCGAAATTCGAAGAATGTGCTACTTTCTTTATGGAAACACCTGCCACTGGAACAAGTATTTGCGGAAAGTTTGTGTCGAAAGACGGTGGAGTTATTGATAGAGTAGTAGTATCGCACGGAACCGCAGGAGCAAGCGGAAAACATTTAGTTGATGTTAACATAAACGGCACTACTGCGTTCACCACTCAAGCAAACAGACCGCTTTTGGACTTTGATGATGCAGACGGCGTATCTGAAGTGTCTGGGGCTACTATTGAAAATAACACAGTGGCAGCAGGAGATATAATATCAGTTGATCTTGACGAAGTACAAACAGGATCACCAGTTTGGGTACGAATTGACGTTTTCATAGTGAAAACTGTAATTTCTAGAGACGTAGCAGATTATATATTATCAGGTAGCCCATTAGCGGTTACTTACGCACCTTAAGAGGTAAACATGCCAACAGTAACTAAAAGAACACCGGAAACCAACGAATTTTTCGTAGTAACCGATTCATACGACTTCCTAACCGATAACCGACCACTCGGGAATCTTCTAGAGGGAATGTTAGAGCTTGATGCCGAAATGGACTACAGACAAAAAACCTTTTATTGCGCTGATTCAGTGAGTGAAGACCCAGGGGTATCCGATGTTGGAACAAAATATTTGATTCGGGAAGGCGGGACGGGAGTATTTTCCGGAAAAGATGGACAAATCGCGGTGTATGTGTCACCAGCAACTTACACATTTATAATACCTACGGATGGCGATGTTGCATTTGTATGGAGTAATGGGCAACAGTATTTTAGGGTTCCGGAAGATTGGCGCGGTTCAATACAATACCCATTCGAAGCTACGGGATGGCAAAGAGTAAATTGGCCCGGACAATTTGACACTCTTTCTGTAACAGTCAGCAATGTAACATCATCGGAAGTGACCCCCGTAACTAGAAACCAAGTAATATCAATAGCCCCAACAGCAACTTCCGGCAAAACTATAGTTTTACCGGATAACGTAGGCACTGTGATCATGGTAAATCATAGCCCATACACTGCTGCCGTTACTGCTACAGGTGGAATGATCAATGGGGAGGCTAGCTATACCTTGAGATCAAACGGGTTTGCTATGTTTATACTTGTTTACACTGGAAAATGGTACTGCATCGACAACGGAACGCCTGTGGCGGAAACAATATGAGAAAACTATTAACACTATTAATTTTCCTTTTTGCTACTGCGGCGAATGCTGCGTATGTGCAATGGTCCGCTACAGCTTTAACACCATCGGGCACCACTCTTAAGGGTTACACCGTTACTGTACGAGATTACCCCGCCGGAACACTTTCGACAATTTATTCTGATGGTATAGGCACCGTAACTGACAATCCGTTCCTTACTTCTTCCACTGACGGCACTTACAGCTTCTACACTGGTGCTGATGGTATTTACAAAATTATAGTTACCAAACCCGGAATGTCCGGGTATTACGATATGAAGTTCATGGAGGTTTCTGGAAGCTCGTTTACCGCTTCTGAATTGGACCCGATAACAGTTTCGCAAGTTCAATCATCTTCGACTGTAAAATATGGTGGTCTACCTACTTGTGATGCCTCGACAAAAGGATTTATAAGGACGGTAACCGATTCTGATTACCCGTACGATCTCGGCAATGGCGGCGGTACTTTCACTGTTTTAGTTTTTTGTGATGGCACAAATTGGGTTGTGTTTTCCGACCAAACATCAAACCTGAAATATGAAAAATGTATAACGATAGAAGACCCGGCTGATGCTGACGATTTCCTATTTTTCCGCGCCGAGTCAGCAATAACTATTACCGGGATAGACTGCTTGGTAGCTGATGGTACTTCCGTTGGTCTATTAGTTAAAGAATGCGACGGAAACGGAGCAACTTGTTCGAACATTGAAGCTTCAATAACCTGTGCTGCTACTAATACCACAGAATCTAGTGGAATAGATAATGCTTCTGTGGACGCTGGTGATTGGGTAAGAATTGATCCCGGTACTAACACCGGGTCAGTAACTCAAATGTCCGTATGCGTAAACTATACTGCACCGTAATACTACTATTGTCGCTCCTACCGCGTCAAATTGCGGCTGCTGAATATACGGAACAGTTTACGGGCGCTTCTGGAGACCCTGTTTCAGGGTGGACTACTTTTGGCACTGATGATACGTTCTCAGCTTCCAGTTTCAAATACGATATTACTGGAACATCAGGAAAGGTAGCGGATTTGACGGGGGCAAACGAAGATCACGGTGCGTATTTTAATACTATAGACAGCTTAGCGTATTCAACACTCGAATTATTAGTAAAGTTTAAAATTAATGTATTCCCGGTTGGTGGCACTATGCTGGGTCCGGTGCTCGGTATGAGTTGGGACACCGGATGTAACCTTGGCATTACTGTTGGAATATCCGACACGGACGTTTCTTTGCATGAATGGAGAGGTTACGACGTAGATTTAGAAGCATGCGCTGATAGGTTTGCCGATTCCGGTGTTAAAACCGCAGGATTCTTGTCCGACGATACTTGGTATATATCAAGAATACGTGTTGACTCAACCACTGCAAAACTTAAAACTTGGAAACCTGATACCCAGAGTGAGCCTGTTTCTTGGGACATTAGTTACACGCTAACTGTAGCCCGCCCTGTTGGTCACACTGGTATTATTATTGACCCGTTGACCGATCTTTCTAAATTTATGACCGTTGACTGGTTTGTGGCTACTACTGCTGGTGAGACAGCAACGAACCCTGACGATGTTGCCCCACCAGCATCGGGAAGACGGGTTATGGTCGTAAACTAGACCCTTGGCCCAAACAGTTCTTTTAAGTTTTTATCTAATTCATGCCGCTTTTCTACTCTTACTAACTCTTGTTCCATCGATAGGGCGAACAGTATTGTGCTCGGGTCTTGTAAGGCGGTGTCCATAACAATCACACCGCCTCCCACTTCGTCGGAATAGTATGTCCTACCGCCAGCCTCGTTAGTCTTCCAAAATAACCCATGCCCATTTGGCATTGTCACCCAATCTGTTTCCGGGTTTAAATTTTTGAACCCAAACGGCCTAGCTTCTGCTCGTTTTATTTCTTTATCACTCATACTTGCTCCGGTGGGCCACCTACTATCTTGTTTACTATCTCATCGGGGGCTCCCAATTCCTTGAGAGCGTTAACCCTATCTTCCTTACTGAAAGTTGATTGTGGGCCAAACATATTGAATATCCAATCAATGGGGAATGTTGCTACAGTGATTTGCGGATTGTTTTTGTCAGAATTCCAACCATTTACTTCTAATAGAACCCCATCTATAGTAGGGATCTTCATAATCTCTGCTACCCTACTTCTCCACTGGAACCACCTAGACGTAGAGTCGGAGAAAATTTCCTCGAATTCTGGATACATCCTCTTCATAGTAAGATACATTGACTCCTGACGGCCGCTAATGCTCAAGAACATTTCATTTACTTTGTTTACTAGTTTACTGAATTCGCCTCGGGTAACGCGTTTGTTCATCAATTCACGCTCTTTTCTCATTCCCTCAAGGCGCTCGCTGTTGTTACCACTACGACTCATGGAACCGTCCCTCTTCATCTTCTTCTCCTATGAGAAAATTCTGTTATTAATCTTTTTACTTCGCCTGATTTTGATTCGGAAATTGCTTGTTTGAATCTACTAGCAAAATTTAAAAATAGTTCTCTTTTCTGGTTATAATCTTTGGTATTTACTATTGAAACACCACCGTACGTATTCCTTATATCACCAAATTTTATTAAAGCGTTAATTGTGTCTTTCTTTATTTTTATAAAAGGCTTCATCAATTTTAGAGCGTTCAACGCCTTATCGGAAGTCACTCTCCAAATTCGTTTACAATGAAGCCCATTCGAAGATACAGACCCTCCAAACTCTTCTTTGAATAGTTCTAATTCTTCCGGGTCACCCGATATTCTTATTTGTTCGTAGTAATACCCCGTACCGCTTTTACCATTGTCAAACCCGACAGATAATGACCCCTTTTTATCAAGAATACCGGCTAATTTTTGCAGACTCATTTAATTTACCTTATCGCCGTTTTCTTGTGACAATACCTCTTCGCTTAGCTCTATATACTTTTTTATACCTAATTTAAGCAAATCCGTAGCTTTTTTCGATAAGTGACCCGGACACCCGTATCCGTCGCATACGAACATCGCAGTACCAGCTATCCCGGACAACGCCATGTATGCTTCGATGAGCAGTTCCGATGTTTCGTCTAGTTCCATCGTCAGGGCGTTTACTTTTCCTTCAAGATCTAGGTTTTCCATTATAAAACCCTCATTAGTTTGTGGCAGCAAATTGGTAAAATAGTCGGTATATATTTTACTTCTCTTTTGGATCCGCACACGGTACACATCAGAGTGTACGAATCCTTGTAATTCTTCAAGCCAACACCCTTCTCTCGATTTCTATTCTGCTTCTTGTCGCTCATTTTATCCTCTAATATTCACGCAACAGCCAGCTAGGGTCGTTTTTCAATATTAAGTCTACGGTAAAATACCTCCACCCTCTGAATGACTTCATTTTAATTATGGGTTCCACTTCATGAATAATAGTATCGAGCAAAAAGCACGGTTTTGTATAATCTCGTGGTGGGAAGGTTTCGCTGAAATCATAACCAGCATCTACCATATTCGTACAATAATGGAACGCACGAATCGCATTATCCCAAACGAAGTAAATCCTGTTTGGTTTTTCCTTTGGAAGTCTCGATGTTGTCCAATAATATGTGTATCTTTCTTTTTCTTCTTTACTTAAACTTTTTATATACGATTCCTCTTCCATTACTTCTTTTAGTTTGTTTTTTGGTATTGTTACTACTATATCCATGATTTAATCCTTATACGGGTCGTATTCATTTTCGCCCGCCATAACCACAATCAACGGCTTCAGGGTATGCAGTATTCTTATGGTGTCATGATGTGCGCTTAATACATCACCAAGCCTTCTGTAAGCCTGTGGAGCCTCATCGAGCCCGCCACCCCTTAGGATCACATTCTCTCTACCTAGCCAATCGTTCATCATTTCTTGTGAAACCTTACCAACAGACTTTATTTCCCCCGTCTTTCTGTTGATTTTTCCACGAGCTTCATTTCTGCTCATCACCCTTCCGGCACCGTGAACCGTAGAATTAAGGTTTAACTCCGACTGCTCGGAATTCACCCCGCACAGAATAACGGAATCGTCCCCCATAGAACCACCAACAAACCCCATTTGTCCATCAAACGCCGGGGTGGCACCCTTTCTTATGACAACAAGATCGGTGCCAAAATGCTTTTCCTTCCAAGCGAAATTATGATTATTGTGAACTACTTGTATATTTTCAGTAGAACCGACGAACTTTGCCACTTTCTCAGCAACCCAACGGCGCCCGGCATATGCGTATTCTCCTGCTAGCTGCATCATTTCCCAATAATCGATTCCTAGCTCCGTATTTAAATCAATCAAACCGTCGTGCTCTGGTACTTTGGTTCCCCACTTTTCGTTGGCACTTACCGATAAGAACCCGGAAGCTATGGTGTGGCCGAGTCCGCGCGACCCAAAGTGGACGCCAACCCAAATGTATCCAGATTCATCGGAAAATACATCAACGTAGTGGTTTCCAGAACCAACGGTCCCTAGTTGGCTTCTTGCCTTTTCCTTTAAAGACTCCCTAATTACTTTTGGTAGTATTTCCCAACAATCGCTATTAAACAGTTCGTGCTCAGTAGGAGCATCACCGGATGCATTCTTCCTCCCGACCCCGAAGGAAATTTCGTTGGCAATAGAGTCAGCAATTTCGGTAAGAAAGTTTTTAATATTTTCGATTTTCGTGTTTGTTTGAATAGCGCAATTCCCGCATGCAATGTCGTACCCAACACCGGAAATCGATACTTTCCCATCGTAAGCGGCGACTCCTCCGATTGGCATTATGTACCCAAGGTGACCGTCTGCCATCAGCGCAGTATACACAGATTTTTCATCGACATTCTTAATCTGGTCAATAGTTTTTTCGTCGTGAGTCCCGTTTATGGAAAGTATCACGCATTTATCCTTTCAAATTCATAGTCCCAACCAAACCACAGAAAACCAAATGGTACGTGCAATTCAATACTCGGAGCACTCCCCTTTTGCAATCCTAAACAAATATGAAATCCAAACTGAATGTGGTCCCAATTAATAAAATGCCACTCAAATCCTTTGAATTTGAGGATTGGTCGGAACCTCAAATCCTCAAACGTCGTACCGTGCTTTTCACTGTACCCCATACTATTACCAGTTTTCCCTAGATCTTCTTGCTATTTTTTCTAAAAGATCTATCATTTTTCTTTGATTCTCTATCATTATTTTTTGGTTGTTGATCGATTCTTTGTAAAGCTGTAGCTTTGTATATTCATTGGGACTAATAGCTACAGCAGTAAATTCTTCACAACATGTACATTTGTCGCTATCAGGCTCAGAAACCGCTGGTGCTGGAAGAACCAAGGCCCCAACAACAATCAAAACCCAAACAATACCCGCCGTAACAAACATTCTTACTTTCGTATTTTTCATGGTTTCCTCCCGGTATCGCGCTGGCGTTGGATCTCGTCAGCAAGATCGTTCAACATCGCTCTCCAGTTGCGGCGAGAGAAGATATACCCCACGAGAAGTGGGATGCCGAACAGGATCGCGCAGCAGAGGAACCCGGTCCAAAAGCAGGCTCCGGAGATCATGGCTTTGTCTTCTCTTCGGGCTCCGGAACCGTGAATCGGGTCCCGCAATCTCGACAGCGCCAAGTTTCGCCGCTTATCCATGTTCTATTGGTTAAGCAACGTGGGCATGCTGGCGAATTGTCATGTGCATGATCTAGCCCATCACTCGAAAGTGACGAAAGTGATCCGGAGACTGTAGCTAGTGCCAGTGCGGCTAGAGCGGCAGATGCTTTTCCCTTCATGATGTAACCTCCTCGTTCAGTATGATCGTGCAGGGTTTCGGGTCTTCCCCGTTGGCACATTCAGCATAGACGGCCAATTTCTCCGTATGCGCCGTTATCCCGTCTCGTGCCACTGCCGCCAATTCGTTTGCCGCTTCAAGGCAATTTCTTGGATTACTCATTGTCTTCCTCCACAGCCATTATAGCATACCCTGTATATATTATGTCAAGTAGATATCAATCATAACTCTTATTGGTTCGAACCATTTGTGATTTCTCGGGCTATTACTAAACACCACTTGATGTATTTTTCCACAATCACACGGTTTGGAATATTTCATCGGGTCTTCTTTTCCCCAATCGTTTTGTCCGATCAACCACCCTTCCAACCTTGCCCAATTTTCAATCATGGATATAATACTAATATCCGACAAAATGTACTGAGACAAAATTAGTAACCCGTGTTTGTGATCTGTTGTACTGTCGTCCCTGTGGGTTATTTCAGTCAAGTTGTCTTTAGTTGAAATATCAATATTACCATTCAACAATATGTAAAATTTCGTTAATAATCCTATTCCATTTATTTCTACTCTCATTTATTCACCCTTTTAGATAGTACCCGTCCAAGATTCCGATGCACAGGAAAACCAAAACGGGCAAAATCTTGAACCGGTACTAATTACCGATCATCGTTTTATTGCCGCTATCGCGACGGGTGGCGCGAGATTCCTTTTGATTTTCTAGAGAACTACGATGCACAATAGTCCCCCTCTTCTGTTCGAGATTTCTGGCGTCCAAATCTCTTTGAATACTCGGCACGGATTCCAAGGCTCTCGTCCGAGTCCAAGCCCCCGGATGGCCACAAATATAGCCACTACCGGACCAGAGGCGTCCCGACCCCAACGGAGAGGCACGGAAACCTGTTTCTTCTTGTTCTAATGTCATGTTTACTTAAACTGTATCCCCGCTATTGCGGAAACGAGTCTTAACAAATCTATGAAATTTGGGAGAATATTTATCATATAGGAACATCGCCCCATAACCGATAGCTACCCCGATTAAAAATTGAAGTAGTTTCATAACTCACCGGGAAAAATGTAGTTTTCTGCTAGGACTTCATTTATAAGCTTTTTAGACTCGTCCCATCCTAGAGATTTTATTTGCTCGCGGAACCAAGGCTTTCCGTCGTAGTCAGTCGGACCGGCTCCATTGTGGCGGGACCTTTCGATAATCCAGACGCCGCCGACGCCGTTGAATCCAGAAAATTCTACAAAATATTCCCAATGACAGTCAGGTGTATCATTAAGTCCCTTCCAACCTTTTGACCGTTTCCAAAAATAACTAATGCCTGTTTCAATTCCGTCACAGATTCTCATTATTTTTACCTAAGTTGAGTGGTTCCAATTTTAAATGCGCTTGGTTAATAAGACAATCGTTAGAACATTTCCACTCTTCAAACAATGTCAAAACCCTAGTCTGAGTTTTGATAACGAAACTCCATTCAGCATGAACAAACAACATACAATCTTTAGTGTGTTTTATCACGTATATATACACCAAGCTTAAACGGAGTATGGAATAGTATATAGTATAAAATTGACAGAACCAATGCAGCGGGCCACAAAATCGCTGTTAAGATCCATAATACCCACGGAGTGTTCCCATGGGTTGACGAAATAATACCGCCGATAACCATCGTAGTGAAAAGCCCGATCAAGTAAATAGCTAAATAGATCATGATTCTTTCATAACTTCCGGGAATTCACACCAATAATAAAATCCGCTGTAATTGACAATAGGAGTAATAGTGTTAACAGGAATTTCTTGAATAACCAGCTTAGGGAGCTTACCGTCATTTTGATACGGTTTTAACTTCCTAGCCTCTTCTCTAAGGGTTTTTGCAGTTGCAGGGTCTTTGCAAATGGCAACGATTTTGGTATCTTCGTAGTCAACGTGTAAGATAGCGTACAATTTTTTCATTTTGTATCTACCTATACAAGTAAGAGATCAAAGTTTCCGGAACGTCGAACACGATGTACGCAATGTAAAGGGCGCAAAATCCGACAATCAGCAGCGGTATCATTTGGTTTCCTTTCTAACTGAATGTTTACCAAACCAACGCTCAAACTCTCTGACTACCCATGGTTCAAGTTTCTTGGCTTCCTTTGATGCCCGTTCGAATGCGGCGATGAACTCTTCTCTTGTCATTTCTGGACCGTCCATAGTATGACAACAGTGATTACGGTTCCAATGAAAAAGATTTTGTAGAAGAGGCGTTCTCTGTAGCTCATTTGAACAACCATTCTGCTGATTTCTGTATGAAGATTGATAGCGCGATAATGTCGAGAATAGTTATAAGCAATAACGCTGGACCATAGCTGTTTCGCTCCCCTTCTGACTCAGCCTTATGAAATTTGGCTGCCAAGCCCATGCCGATCATAGTTATGTAGACCGCCAGAAACGTGCTCAGGATTTTAGATGCTAGAATCATTTTGCCGACTCCAACGCAGTTTGCACAGCGTTCCACAGGTGGTCTGGAATAACGATGTTATGGTTATCCATTACCCACACGATTGCTTCCTGTGCATTCTTGAGTTTCTTCAACGCTTCTTCCTCACGGCAAGCAGGGCACGAAAGGGTGCCGTCCATGGCGCGCTGTTTGTCACGATGATCCGGGCAAAGTGGCATATGGTCTACAATCATCTTCAGGTATTGGATTTTCTTTTCCATGCTTTCAGTTAGGGCCTTAAGATGAGTCACTTGGTTCTCCCGGTCGTCTTCTTGTGTGTTAACAGCGGCAAGAGCGTTTCGCAGTTGTTGGTAAGCAAATGACATTGCTCCGCCGTGCCGATTGAAAACGCTAGTAGCTCCTGCAATAATGTCCCCATCGTGTGCATATTTGAGAGACATTGCTGCACAAGCGGTTATTATTGCTTCCCTTAGAAGTTTTACTTCATTGTTCATTTCTTCCTCGCGTTTCGCACGTAGTTTATGGCGCGTTCTTTCTTTTCCTTGCGGCGAAGTCTGAGAATCTTCTGCGCTAGTTGGTGTTGAGGAATCTGTAATGCTGTTGAAGCGCAAATAGTAGAAAGGTAGTAGGCAATGCTGTCCTCTTCAAAATCGGTTGGTTCATCGTTCAAAGCAATAAATTCGACAGCCCTTTTGATTGCCTCATTTCTATTCATGCTACCTCCATGCCGAGAATTTTATCATATTTGGTGAGTATTTGTCAATATTTAGTAACTTGACAACATTACGGTACTCTATGTTAGAATGTCGTCGGAGGAGTGGTGTTAACATGAAAGAAATAACGGTTTTATTGGAAATCCCGACGATAGACCACGGTCTTGCTATTGGGTTCAAAAAGATTAAATTCAAAGACGAGACAATTAAAAAGCTGGAGGCACAAGCAGAAACCATAGTGTTGCATACTACGATGGCATTTCCATTGTACAAGAACAACGGTGAAGTTGTGAATAATTTAGTTGCTAAAATGATTAGAGAAATATTGCCGCTTGGGTGTACTATTGTCGGCATTGTGAAACCCGGTGGGTGGGTTGGCGAAATACAACCGATTAACTTAGGGGTTGAAGAAGAAGGTCTATGATTTCTTCGTTTGCCGGTAAATTCGATTTTCTTTCGAATTTCTACCCGTGTAAAGTGGTTTATGACGGGGACGAGTATAAATCTGTCGAGCATGCGTATCAAGCAGCGAAGACGCTTGACAAACGGTTAAGATATGTAATTGGGAAAGCTTACTGTGGCGGAGCAGCAAAACGATTGGGCAGGGAGGTTGTTATTAGACCGGATTGGGAAGAAATTAAAGTTAGTATTATGGCCGATTTAGTTAGGAAAAAGTTTAAAAACGACGTGGAATTGGCTCTACAGCTTCTTAATACTGGCGACGAAGGGTTAGAGGAGGGAAACACTTGGGGAGATAGATTTTGGGGAGTTTACAAAGGTCGTGGTGAAAATAACCTTGGTAAAATACTAATGTCGGTTCGTGAAGAAATAAGAAAGGATATCGAATGAGCCGTTTGACTCTTCCTAGAATATTTACTATAGGGCACAGCAATACGAGTGCTGAGGAATTTGTCGAAAAGCTTGATGCTTTTGGCATTGAAACTCTCGTTGATGTTAGATCCCACCCCGGTTCCCGTCATGTACCGTGGACAAATAAGGATAGCTTAATTTCTTTGCTTGGTGATAGATACGTATGGATGCCGGAGCTAGGTGGCCCAACTTCTGGACCATATTCTGACATTAATAATTTCCCGAAGCATCATATTGGGAAGGTTCGACCGGAGTTTAAGAAGGTTAAGGAAGAGGACCGCCCTAACACGTGGTGGAATCAGGGGTTGTTTGACTATGGGGTTTGGATAGGGGAAAGCAATTCGTTTTTTGGTGGCCTTCTTTATCTTGCAAATTTGCCTACGGCGGCTATTTGTTGCTCAGAGGCGCTATGGTGGAAATGCCATCGTAGTATGATTTCAGATGTTTGGTCTGCTCTTGGTGGTGAAGTCGTTCATATTTTTGCACCTAAGAAAAGTGCTAGTCACCCGTCCGGTGAATCTTTGAAATCTAGGCTTGACAGGTATGAGGAACCAACCCTTGAAGCAATAAGTCGTTTTAAATTTGCTATGGATTCGTGGAATAGTGGTATTGACAAACTATCCCCTAGTATGGTATAATTTTCTTACTGAGGGGAGGAACGGAAATGACCGACACTTCCAGACAGTCTTGGGAAACCGACGAACAGGTTGATAGGTTTCGGGCAGACGTATGAAGCGACAAGTTTTCACATTCCCGGTACCGTGAGTTTTGCGGTGGCGGGAGCTGAAATGGTCCCAAAAGCGTGTACTTGAAGCCTTGGAGATAACATGGCTCCCGAGAAAGTTCTCGACAAAATCAGAAAGCTGCTTGCGCTTGGTGATATTTCGAAGTCGAAGACTACTGCTGCCGAAGCTGAGCAGGCGATGGCCGCTGCTTACCGGATCGCGGCTCTACACAACATCGATATCGAGAATCTTGATGGCGGTGTTGGTATTGATTTTACGGATGTGGTCGTCAAAGAAACCGGGTTGCGTCCCGTTGAATTTCCGTTTGTTGGGCGTATTTTGAATGAATTTTTCTTCGTCACGGTTTGGGAATCAGTGTCCGCAGACGACGGTAATCAGAACAGGCGGTTTTACCAGTGCCGCATCTTTGGCACAAAAGAGAATGTTGAAGTCGCCACCTATATTTACCAGTATCTGTCCAGAAGCTTTCGTTCTCTCTGGAACGGGTTTTCCAAAGAGTGGAAGGAAGCTTTTAAAGTGCAAGAGAAGATTGGGTTTTCTCTTGGTGTTCCGGCATTTAGTAAGTCGTACGAGAAGTCGTTTTACGCCGGTATCATGCATGGTATAGTCGAACGGCTCCGGGTTGAGAAAGGTGGCGTCAATCAGGAAAACGCTCTTATGGTGATCGACAACAAACACCGGGAGGCTTTTCAGGATCAGCACCCGGACACTAAGACTTACAATGCTTTGGCAAAACAGAAAATTAACCATATGGCGTTTCAGGCCGGGTTTGTTGATTCAGAAAAAATTAATATTAGGAAGGCTGTTGGTGGCGGTAATCAGGGACAGTTGAGGGGATAAAAATGAATGGTAATGTGAACGATCACAGAATGGTTCCGGGGAAAGATATCAGTAATGAGGAAATTGCTCGCCTTTTCCATGAAGCTTATGAACGACTTGCCCCTAGTTTTGGGTATTCGACGCGACCCGAAACCAGAAGCTTTGACGCTGAAAGTCCGAATGGTCGTTTGATGATTGCTGTTGCTGGTGAAGTCAAATCTGCTCTTGCTGTCAATAGTTTGGTTGATGTGACAGAGCAAATGATGGCGGTTGAGCGACTTTGCAAGGCAGCAGATAGTATGATGGACAAGCTTGAAGTAATTGAGCAAGCGACCGTAGGGGTGTTTACGCTTGCTCAAATACACGGCTCCGTGTATAAGGGTCCGACTTACGAGAAAGAGTTCAAGGAATTGAACGATGCAGTGTTCCAATTTAGGGTGAAATATGAACCAGTAGAGCCTATTTCTAGGTGGGCTTCCACACAGACAATTAGAGAAGTAGATTGTTCAAGGTGTGGACAACCAGCGGGGAAAGATTGCAGGCAACCAAAAGGGAGGATAGCCCCATACCCTCACCCCGAAAGAGAAAAAGCGTATATAGATAAGATTGGAAAAGAGGAATGGGAACGTCGTCACATGACAATTGGTAAATCCTTCGAAGAATATATGAACGAATGGAGAACCAAGTGAAATTAATCGAAAAGTTGATTGATAGATTTTCAATTTTGGTTTTCCGGTTGAGGAATGGATTCGACTATAGAGACTGTTGGAACCTTGACCACTCTTTGGCAAAGTGGTTAGTGCCAAGGCTTCGGTTTCTTAGCAAAAATACGGCCAGTGCTCCGATAGGCTATCCTAATTTAACTATAGATATTGGTGGTAATTGGGAAGCTAAGACCGATTTTGAAGCTTGGAGTAGAGATCTTGGAATTGCTGCAGACCAGCTTGAAGCATGGGTGGAACGTCAAGAATTTTACGATGGGGATTTTGAAAAAGATAAAATGATGTTCGATGATTCGAAAAAAGCGATGATGTGGGTAGCTGAATGGTACCACTCGCTTTGGGATTGAGTAGGAGTAGGAAAACTCCAGCGTGGCGTAATATCAACAAGAAGGAAGACAGGAGGAAGAAATGCTTAACGAAGACATGAGAGAGTATGGTATTGATTTTGACGTTATTGGTCGGCTTGCCAAAAGGTATTCGACCCCGCCGAATGTTTTGATCACTGATATTGATTTCGTTACGTCGGCTGACGGTGATTCCATTACTTGTGTGATCGGCGCGAGAATCAATGTTTGGGTGTGTGGAGAGCACAAGCTTACCACTACCGGTTCCGCATACCGAAACCCAAACGATACCCCTAATCAGCAAATTGGCGGAGCAATTGCGTTCGCCCGCGCTCTAAAGAATCTTTCTGAAATAGCGTGGTTTCATTTTGACACCGATTAAGAAGGCTCTTTGTTTTCTTGGATTTCATAAATTTGATATCCAAAAAAAACTTCCTAATGGGATAACTATGACGGTTTGTTCCAGATGTGGGATACCGTTGTATGAGTATGTTCGATGAAGTTTTATACAAGGCCGCCTGAGAGGCTTTTTGTTTATGTTTCCGGGAATTCTGGAGAGATAGAGGAAGTATGTTCTTCTCTTACTTTCATTGACAAAAAGGCGGTCAAACAGTACAGAAGATCGGTTGAGGCGGGGGAATCGATGGAACCGCCTCAACCGGTTACGTTTTTTGATTTACAAGAGCAGAGGCTTTTGTATGGACATTTGCCTATGCTTTTGAAGGAATTGGATAACAGACGAATAAAGTATGATATAGACGATTTGATATTGAAAATGCAGTCTAGCAAGAATGATGTGTCGGTGGATAATTTGTTGACTATTGACTACCGAGACTACCAACTTGGGGCTATTTCGTCGGCTTTGAATGACAAGAATGGAATAATAAAAGTTGCCACTGCTGGTGGTAAGACTATTGTGGCCGCTGGTGTCATAAAGTCAATAAACAAACCATCGTTGTTTTTGGTTACACAAATACCGCTTCTTCACCAAGCGGTTAGCTCGTTTCAACGATTTGGAATTTCTAATATAGGTGTCATTGGCGATGGGAAGAAGAACATAGGAGTTCACACTGTAGCGGATGCTAGGTGGTTATCCAGATTAGTGAAAACAGATAAAGATATTAGGAAATGGATAACAGGAGTCGATGTTTTAATAGTGGACGAATGCCACAGGGCTGCAGCGAATTCTTGGTTGTCGGTTATTCTTAGCGCAAGCAGGTCTGAATATAGAATCGGGCTCTCTGGTACCCCGTTTGAATCGAGAGTTGAAGGTGAGTCTATAAGAGATATCCAAATCACAGGATTGTTTGGTCCAATAATATACGAAATAGGTGCTCGCGATTTAATGGATCAAGGGCACATTGCTCGGCCTAGTATTTACATGGTGCCAATAGACAAACCAAAAGTGAACCGTGGCGCTGTGAGGAGTAAATGGAGAGGGAATCAAGGGAAGCAATACAACAAAATTTATGAAGAAGGGATAGTATTCCACCCTACTAGGAATAAAACAGCTTCCCAAATCATTTTTACTTTAGTTAAGAAGCATGGGCTACAAACTTTAGTTCTAGTGAACCAAATACGCCACGGACAAGAGATTGTTGAAATGCTCGACGCTATGGGAGTCAAATCGGTATTTGTGGCTGGTGATAAGCAAGTATTTATACCGAATGGCAAAGTTTTTGAAGATGAGATTGAGAATTTCAAATCAAAAACTGTTGAGCGGTTTGCAAATGGTGAATTTGAAGTTATGATAGGATCTCCGGTATTTTCTGAGGGATATGATCTTCCCGGAGGGATGGTTGAGGCTTTGGTCTTAATGGGAGGAGGAAAGGGTTTAATACCAGTTCTTCAAAGGCTTGGAAGGGCATTAAGACCAAAACCCGGATTGAACGAAGTAGTTGTTATTGATTTTTATGACAAACAACATTTTTATTTAGAGAATCACTCAAGAAAAAGGGAGAATGAATATGGGGCAGAAGGGTACGAAGTCCAAGGATGGGGAGAATTCGTCAGTAGATTCGTTTCCGGCTGACACGACTGTTACTGCTGAGTTGCTGGAAAATAGTAATTTTCGCCTGACTATAGGAATAAAAAATTCAATACCCATAGGTGACTACACAAACATTTCACCGTTTGTTACTATATCTGCTGATATTGGCGATGATTCAGACTTGATGGAAGAGGCAAATAGGTTGTACAATAAGATTTCCCCGGTCTATGGGTTTTTATTGTTGTCTGAATACAACAGAGCAAAGGTTGCTCAGAAAAATGTTATTAGTTTGGCAAAACAACTTCTTGAATTTAACGGCAGGGGTGGCAATGATGAATGATGAAAGGGACAAGCAAATACATAAACTGTTCGACAAAATTTTGAAGATCGGGCTATTAATAGAGAGTTTGAAAAGTACGATAGATAACCTTGAAAAACAGATAGTAGATATTGAGGAAGAAGTAAGAAACACTTGACAAAATATTCATATATTATGATAGAATCACCGGTAGTGGAGGAGTTATGAGAAAGTTAATATTTCTTGATATCGATGGCGTCCTTTGCACCGGTAATCACATGCAAAAACTTTCCGATAACGGAGAGAAATGGTTCAAGGCATTGGACCCGGAGTGTGTTAGCAGATTTAATAAGCTCGTTGCCGAAACCGGTGCTGACGTGGTAGTGTCGAGTACGTGGAGGCTTTCTCATGGATCACACGGGAGACTTGCCGAAGAGTTGCTTGGGAAGGGCGTGGTGGCTAACATTATAGGCATGACTCCTATTCTGCATAACCGTAACCTTGATGCTACACGCGGTGATGAAATCGCAGCTTGGATCGCTGGAAATAAATTCGATGGTAAGTTCGTTATTATTGACGACGACGATGATATGGGAGATCTTTGGGTATTTCTTGTTCAAACTGACTTTCTTAATGGCTTAACTGACAGGGATTGTGATAAAATAAAGATTGTTCTAAATGAGTGACGATAAGGTAGTAAAGTCATACGCTCAGTCGGAAGCATACCCATACGGGTATCATTTCCAATTGTATCTGTTGGCGATAGCCTTTAGGGAACCGAAGTTTCTTTCCTCGCATGAGTTCGTAGTAAAACCGAGCTACTTCGAAAGTGAAGAGTTCCGACATATAGCGAAGATTCTGCAGAATTATTTTAGCAGGTATGGTCGTGTCCCCGATTTGGACCTTGCTAGGGACGTGCTCCATCAATATTGCATAGATAATAAGCTTTCAGAGAAAGCTAAAAAGCAGCTTGATTTGGCGTTGGAAGGAATCGCTGCTATTGACATAACTGAGGATATTGAATGGGTGAAGGACCAAGCCATTCAGTTTGCTCAAGCGAAGTCCATGAAGCAAGCTTTGATCAAAGCGGTAAAATCAATAGACGACCCGAGTAAGTACGGCGAGATTCTTTCAGACATTGAAAGATCGCTTGAGATCGCGGCTCCTAGGACTTCAATCATAAAGTTTTCCGATGTTGCTCTTGATATTCCAACCCAACTTCGCGAACATTCGATGTTTGCTGCTGGAAGAAGGATAAAAACCGGTCTCCCGACGCTCGATGATCATATGTTTGGAGGGGCGGCAGTCGGGAAAATTGGTGTGGTTATGAGTCCGTCTGGTTACGGTAAGCAAGTCGCTGATAACACACCTGTGCTTACTACAAACGGTTGGAAGAAGCACGGCGATCTTGTTGTTGGTGATTATGTTTTTGGGATAAATGGTTTGCCAATTAAAGTTTTGGCGACTACTGAAAAAACCCCTTCAAATATTCGTGTTGAATTGGCCGATGGTTCCGTTATTTACTGCCATGAAAATCATGAGTGGTTGATGTTTGATCGTTCTGCTTCTAGAAGGTGTTGGAGAGTCATTGAAACAAAGAAGATGTTGAACGCTAAGGGTAAAATATGGGACAATCGGGCAAGATTTCAACTTCCAATCAAACCGGCCATATCTTTTGAAGATAAAGAATTGTTGTTAGAACCGTATGCTCTTGGCGTTTGGCTTGGTGATGGTACAACAGGTAAGCCCGTTATTTCCCATGCAGAGTTCGACGTCGAACACATTATGGAAATTGAAAATAACTTTGGGTTCACAGTTTCTAATGAAAGTAAACACAAAGGTACTGGTGTCATGTATTCGTATTTCTCTGACGGATTCAGAGGAGCCCTTGGTAAAATTGGGGTTCTGAAAAACAAGCATATACCAGAAATATACCTTCGAGCTAGCCTAGAACAAAGGCTTAGGCTGCTTGCCGGTATTATTGACACTGATGGATATGTTGAAAGGGACGGAAGAGAAAGAGTTACCATTGTGTCCACTGTTGGTGAATTGGCTGATAATATAGTTGAATTGGTTAGATCGTTTGGGTGGAGAGTAGAGCCGTTTTTGGTTGGTCCAAAGCTATCAACTTCTGGGATACAGGGCAGAAAGCAAATAGTAAGAATTTCATTTGTACCAGATATCCCGATCCCAACTAAGATACCGAGGAAGAAAATTTTTGGTTTAGGCAAGAAAAAAAGAGTGGGGGTGAGAAGTGTCGTTTATGATAATAGGGGGTATGTTGGTAACTGCATACAGGTAGATAGTGAAGACGGTATTTATTTAATCGGGAAGAATTTAATTCCCACCCATAATAGTCACTGTTTAACGTTCCTAGGGGCGAATGCAATTAGGCAGGGAGCGTCTGTTTTCCATTACGCTTTTGGAGACATGAATGAGTGGGAAGTTCTTGTCCGATATGCCGCTAATTTTTCCGGTGTAAGTTCTAAGGATATTTTTCATGGGACTGGACCAGATTATGTCTCTGCTATTACTGAGTGGCTAGGAAGCAAAACTCAGGGTGAGCTTATAATTTCGTGTCACCCTGCCGATACAATTACTTCTTCAATGTTGAGATCGCATATATCAATGACGATAACAAAAACCGGGATACACCCGAGCGTTATTATTGTTGACTATGCCGACAACTTGTCTACCGGGATGCCTTACACCGTGAATTCTGCCGAGCGGTCTGCGCAAATGGGAATCGTTTATCAGCAATTGTTGAAGATAGCGTACCAATTTGACGCGGTGGTGTGGACGGGTTCGCAGGTTGGGAGAGATCACTGGTCTGATGATGTGATTGATAACTCTGCGGTATCTTCTTCGGTTAAGAAAATTGAGCATGCTGACTATATTCTGACTTTGAACCAGACGAAAGAAGAGAACGCATTAGGGGAAGCTAGAATATACGAAGCTAAAATACGATTTGGTGAGGACAAAAACGTAATCCCAATTAGATTCGATAAAAGGATTTCCACTCTATCTGAGAGAAACCCGTCGTCTGAGAAGACACTTAGAAGGAAGAAATCAATAGCTATTAGAACATCTGCAGATGAAGAGGAAGAGCCGGGCATCGAGGCCAAAGAAGTTGAATTGACCCCGGAAGAGGATAAGAGGCGCAGGGGTTTGCAAAAGATTTTGAAGGAAAAGGGAGTGAAGGTGTAAGATGCAAGAATCAATAGAGCAATTATCGTTGGTTCTTGGGACAGTGAAATACGCTGATGGTTCTGATGAGCACAAGTTTAATTGCCCGTTTTGCGAAGCTAACGGACACGGGAAAGATAATAAGTGGCACTTGTACGTAAACCCTAAGAAGGAAAAATGGATATGTTTCAAGTGCGGCGAGCGTGGTTCGCTGGACCAGCTTCTTCAAAAGCTTGGTATTGAAAAGGGAGCCCCGGTCATAAATGACGATGAGTTCATGAAACTGGCGAAGCAGTTGGAGTTTGGCATTCACGATGAAGAGAAGCTTAATGATGTGAGCCCGAGTGAATACCCATGCGAGGTTCGACCAGTTGAACCCGGATCGTCAGCATATAGGTATATGAAGTATGTCCGTGGGTACGAGTACAAAGAGTTTGCCGATTACAAGCTGGTGTATGGCGAGTTCATGTTTTCGAGCAGGATTTTCTTTCCGACTTTTGATATGGACGGGAAGCTTTGTTATTGGGTAGCCAGAAAAATTTTTAATGACTCTGATAAAGTGGCGAAGTACGTGAACCCAAAAGCCGAGAAGCTTAATGTGTTTAACTTGAACAGGGTCAAGGGTGACCACATTATCATTTGTGAGGGCGTCTTGTCCGCTATGGCGGCAGGACCAGAAGCGGTAGCTATTTTCGGCAAGACAGCAACTAAGCAGCAAATTTGGTTGTTAAATTCAATAAAATTCGATGAATACATAATAAGCCTCGACTCGGACGCCAGAAAAGAAGCTTTTAGTTTAGCTTCCGAGTTCATAAATCGTGGTAAGAAAGTTTCCTTAGTGGAGCTTCCGGAAAGGGAGGACCCGGATTCAGTTCGTAAGTCTTACAAGAAATATCTCGGTTTGAGAACTCCAATAACTGACTCGGAACTAATATTGGGAGGTTTATCATGAAAATTTTTAAGAAATTGGGTATTGCTATTCTATTGTTTGGTGTGGTATCTACTGCCAACGCGGCGGTCGCTAGGAACGACGATCTCTCGGTTCCTGTTTCTACTGTTAGAGCTTTGAGGATTTTACTCGGCCAAGAGTATGAAATGAACCATTCCCCACAGCCGCTAGTTCTTATTGATAGGTTGCTTGCTTTGGTGCCGTGCGGGCCGTTAAGTTCTGGTCGAACAAGGGTTCCTTGGAATCTTGCTGAATCAGTAACGGTGCATTTATCCTCGCCAAACATTATAGAAGAGGATTGGAGAACCGCCCAATATAGGGACGATACGCTTCTTGAATTAAAAGATGCAGAATTTTGCCAATAAGTGAGGTAAATATGAATTTCTTAAATAAATACGCCGATTCGATAACAATACTTGTGTTCTTTGCATTTTTTGTGTTACAATTTCAGTTCGAAATGGTGATAGCTGCTAGGGTTGGGTTAACCGCCCTTGTTCTGTTAGTAATGGGAATAATTTATTCGCTGCTAATCATAAACGAGCAAATACAGTTATTAAGACGAGAAGTGAAGCGTCTGGAGCGAAATCTTACTGGAATACCAGAAGGATTTGGTGATATAAATAGGGAGTAATATGGATTGGATATTTGATAAAAGTTGCGAGCGCTGCAACTTATGTAATTCAGCTAGGTCCGTTTGTGTCGGTAATCGAGGTAAAGAGGAGGGACCGAAGCTTATAATTATAGGCGAAGCTCCGGGAAAAGAAGAAGATGTAAGCGATACGCCGTTCATAGGAAAAGCTGCTCAGCTTCTTGATAGCCTGATGAAAAAAGCAGGTATTAACGAAGACGATGTTTTGTATACAAACGTAGTTCGGTGTTTCCCCCACGAGAACGGGATTACTAAACAACCAACTGAAGAAGAAGTTGATGCTTGCATACCGTATTTGTATGCTGTTTTGTCGGAGATTTCTAAGGACGGAAGTTATCCGATGATAGTTGCTCTCGGGAATGTTGCGCTTGAAGCGCTTACCGGGTTGAGGAATATTACTAAAAACAGGGGCATAGAATTTAATTTAGTAGTAAGGGACGCATACAAAGACGTTGAAGAATTTGCCAACTTGAAAAACTTTAAGGTTATTGGCACAATTCATCCGTCTGCAGTTTTGCGTGGTCAATCGGCTTACGAGCCAAAAATCATTACTGACTTGGGAGTTGCATGGAAGAAGGCAACCGGTAATTTCAAGTCTGACTATGATAAGGATTATGTTTGGGTTGATGACCCGCTGATCTTCGAATTCTTCGTTGACGAAGCAATAAAGCAATATCAAGCTGGTGAAATAAAGTGGGTGGCTTACGACTTGGAGACAACCGGTCTTGGTGTTTATGACAAGTCACAGAAGACAGTTGCTTTCTCGATGTGTAAAGATCCGGGTAAAGCTTTAGTTATACCACTACACCACAAAGACTCTCCGTGGAAGGAAGAATCCTTCATAATGGATAGAGTTTTGAAGGACCTAGGAAGACTTCTTTCGAGCGTTCCTGTTTGCGGTTGGAATTTATCGTTCGATATCAAATGGACTTGGGTTCATCTTGGTTTGGATTTCTTCAAGGTTGGATTCGACGGCCTGTTATCAAGAAAATGGTTGAACCCGTCGAAAGAACAAAACAACGACTTGAATTCTGTTTCTGCTGATGAGTTGGGGTTTGTTGGCCACGGCAGGGAAATTTGGGCCGAAATAAATACGCTACCGAAAGAAATTCAGCATATGGGGAACGTCAGTAAGAACGTTCTTCTGAAATATGCTGGTGGCGACGCGGATGCCACTTTCAGGCTGTGCAATTCATATTTCGAAAGTATGAATAGTGTTGATGGTAACTTTGAAAATTTTGATAATTTAATCCTTCGTGGGCTTATACCGGTTTGTAAGATGGAATACAACGGAGTGTTCATAGACAGGGATATGAATTCGTATCTTATGGATGAATACCCGAGAACAATGGAGCCGCATATACAAATAGTAGAAAATTCTGTATGGGGGTCGGCAACTAAGTCGTTTCTTGCCGCTCGGAAGAGTGGGGACGGAAAGCCTGCACCGTTGGCATTCAATTTAAAGTCTGACGTGACTCTTAGGAATTTGATCTACTCACAAATGGAACTTCCAGCGATAAATGAAAAGAAGACCGGTCCTTCGACTGATAGGGAAACGTTGGAAACGTTGTCGGAAGTCTGTAATAATAATGGGTGGGACGATAAGAAGAAAGTTCTGGAAAACATAAACGAATGGCGAGCCCTTAGTCATACGTATTCCAACTTTATTAAGAACATGCCTGAGTACACCGCTGCTGACGGATTCTTCCATACTCAGTACAATATCATGGGAACAGAATCGGGGAGATTCTCTTCATACAAGCCGTCAATTCACGGACAACCGAAGGGGTCGAAAGCTAGATGGCAATTCATTTCTCGCTGGCCGCATGGGGTCCTGCTTTCTGCTGACATGAGCCAAATGGAAATGAGAATTCTAGCGTCTCTATCCGGTGACGAATCATTAATAGCATCAATTTTATCCGGTGTAGATATTCACACTTCTAACGCTTCTAGAATGTTCAAAGTACCAATTGAGGAAGTTACTAAGAAGCAAAGAGATAAAGCGAAGAGAGCCGGATTCGGAGTCGTTTACGGTATCGGAGCGCAAACCTTGGCAGCTAGAATCGAAACCTCTGTTGAGGAATCGCAAGCTATCATCAACGCGTGGTATGACGCTTTCCCTAAAACGTGGGAATATCAAGAAAAAGAATGGAAGACAGCAAAGAAATACGGATGTGTCATTACCGATTTTGGTAGAGTTAGATGGATTGACGGTATAAAAACCTCCAAGTGGGGTGACCGACAGTGGCGACAGGCTATTAATAATAGAATCCAGAGCCAAGCTTCCGATGTTACTTATTCATCTTTGTTGGAAATCTATTTTGAAATTGAGAAGCAGAAATTGCAGTCGTTGTTGTTTGGTTTCGTTCATGATGCTATTATTGTTGACGTTTTCCCCGGAGAATTGTTGAAAATACTTGACGTGCAATACTCCAAAATGGTAAAATGGACGAATGAGACGTTCGAATGGATGAAAGCCCCTGTCAGTGCGGATTTCGAAATTGGAGCATCATGGGGATTTCCATGTCCGATAAAGAATTGGGAAAACAATAAAATTACGGTTACTGGAGAAGAAGCCGGTCTACTGTTATTAGCTTCTAAGCTTAGTGTTCCTCCTGACATAACTAAACTTGAGGATGGGACAATGGAAATGAGGTTTGAATATGAAGAAGAAAATGAAGGAAATATGTAGTTGGAGGCTTCCTTGGGGGAAGAAGAAAGTTTGCACTGACGGTGTGTTCCATCACCTATTTGAAAAAGTCGATGGGCGCGGGTATAGGTGGAGAGAAATAGATTTCTCAAATGTTACCGCTACTGATATATTGGCCGTATATTACCAATCTATCGGGAAGTCTAATGTATGAGGCCGGATAACACGAAATTTTTACGAGACAGAATTGCTAGGCTGAAGTTCCAACTTTACAAGATGGATGAAGAAGCCAAGAAGAAACCTAATTTCTTCCATGCAATGGAAGTAACATCGTCCGACACGGCAATAATGTTGAAATACAGCGGGTGCTTAGATTATAAGAAGAAACACCAAATCCCTGATGATATGTCGTGTTGCTCGTCATGTCATTGGGACTTTGAAAATAATTTTGGGGAATTAGTAGAAGTAGAAGAAGACGGGGTTCTATACCGCATTTGTTGTAAAGTTGATATGTATAGAAGGGTACTTGCAGAAGCTAAGGTTAGATATGGTAAAAAAGAAAACATCAGCCGTTGAAGATTTTTTCTTACATATATCCCAGACAGCGATTTTACCACCTAGGGTGACACAGTATTTACCTAGGATAGTGAATCTTGAGGATGAATTATCTAGTAACGACGATATAGACCATGTGTTACACCATCACCCGGAAACATTTAGAGAGTTGATGGATATACAGTCAGCGATAAAGCTGCACTTATCATTAGAGGAGGCCGAATACAAGCAGAAATATGATAAAGCAATAGTCCTAGCAAAACAGTCCAGAATTGGCCAAAAGCTCACCGTTGCGGACGTGCAAGCGTTAGTATTCGAAGACGATCCTAGTTTGTCGTCATTACACGCGAAAATTGAAGTCCTTAGAGTTCTGGTAGAGCACTTAAAAGAAGCGAGAAATCTGGCATTAATGCGCAAAGATATAGTCATTGAGAGATCAATTGATCGTAGATCACTGAGAAAAGACGAAGCTAGCGCAATCTAACTAAATGGGAGATAGAAAATGAGTGCATTTCGTAGGCCGAATGTTGATGAGTTATTGAGGCTTGCTGAGCAAGCTGAGGAAGAGTCAAAAAGCCGTAATGATGGTGATTTAAGGTTTTCGAAGTTAGAAGTTGGTAGGAATCGTTTCGTAGTTTGCCCCCCTTACAATGAGCACGGGTTTTACGTCAAGAAAGAGTACGTTCACTGGAACATAGGTGAAGGCAAGGCCATTTGTCCGGAGCTTACTCACCCGGCCCGTGGGCACAAGTGCCCGGTTTGCACGGTTATCAGAATGCTCGTAGAAAATAGCATTTCTGATGATATGCTTAAAGAATACAAGGCACGTGCTCAGGCTTACATGAATGTCCTTCTGATTGAAGTAGGTAACCAAGAGGTTAATCTTTCCGAGACCCCTTGGATGCCTCACATTTTGCGTGGCCCTGCTTCTCTTGGTGACTTCATCAACCGTGGTTACAAGGATTACCCGGATTTTGCTGACCCGGCGCAGGCCATAGTAATTTCGGTGAAGAAGATCGAAAAGTCTGTTAAGGGTAAGAAGAACACTTCCTACGAGATTACTTGGACACCGGAAAGGTGTGCTATTTCCGATTCCGACGAGGAAGCAGAGAAGATTTCTGCTGGAATTTACGACCTTGATAAGATAATTGGTCGTTGGAAAGAGGAAACTTGGAAGGAATCAGTAGCCAAGGCAAATGAGTTGCTTGGGACGTTTAACTTCGATGAACTTGAAGTTGATTTCTTCGAGTCAGAATGTCCGTCGCCCGTAGACGGTGAGGAACCGGAAGAGAAAGCGGCGAAGAAGCTGACGACCGTTAAGCCCTCAATTTCTTCGGCTAAGCCGACCAAGAAGATAATAAAGCAGGAGGAGGAGAGTTCTGAAGAAGAGGCTCCTGCCCCCGCTGCTGCTCCTGCTCCAACCAAGAAGACAGTGAGACCTTCACTCCCAAAAGCATTAGCCGCTGAGGCTCCGGTAAAGAAGCTTGCAGCGGCCCCGTTGAAGAAGTCGGTAGAAGCTTCAATAGTTAGAACTCCTGTCCGTGAACTTGGTGGAGAACAGCCTGATTGCTACGGCCATCAAGATTCCACTGACAAAGCATGTGGGGAGTGTAAGATGATAACTACTTGCGTTGTAGAAACATTGAAGCGTAGAATATGATAAAAAAGTCCAAAGGGGAAATGAGAGAGTTAGTTGATAAAGCCAATGAGGCTTTGAAATCTTCTGTTGTCTCTCTTGGTGTTGATCCTTTGGATTCCGACGTAGAGTTTTGGATACCCACAGGATGGTCACTGCTAGATAGGGCTATTGGCGGTGGTTTTCCTGTGGGCCGCACTGTTGAACTTTACGGTAAGGAATCATCTGGTAAATCGACGCTTTCTGTTCATGCTATGGTGAATTGCCAGAAAATGGGTGGTCATGTGGTGTTGTATGACCCGGAAGCAACTTTCAACAAAGCCCTTGCCAGTCACCTTGGGGTTGATCTGTCGAAGCTGATTGTTATAAACCAAAAAGTACCTCTTGAAGACATATTTAACTGTTTCGTAAAAATGTTAGAAGCCGTCCGTGAAACCTCTTCCGAAGCACCAATTCTTTTAGTGTGGGACACGCTTGCCGCGACACCCACGAAGAAGGAAATTGAAGAGCAAGAAGATGGTGGAAGAATGGGTGGTCAGTACCGTGCGCAAATAGTTCGTCGTGGTATGAGATCAATAACTCAGATAGTGTCTGAAATGAATGCCTGTTTGCTTGTATTGAATCACGTTTATGATTCTATGGGCATGGGTGGTATGGTAATAACCGAAACACCGGGTGGTCGTGGTGTTAAGTTCCATTCTTCAGTAAGGGTACATTTAAAGACTATGGGTTGGATTCGTGATAAAGAAGACTCTGACCCAATGGGAGTGAAAATTCTTGCTAGGATAGAGAAGAATAAGCTCGCTTCGCCTAGAAAAGAAGTGGAAACGAGGATTATTTTCGGCCAAGGATTCGACAATCTCTATTCTTTGTTTAGTTATGCAGTCGAGCATGGCATAGTTAGGCGTTCCGGCTCGTGGTATATATCAACGGTCGGTGACAAAGAGATAAAGTTCTATGCTACGAATTTGAAGAAAATTTCTGACGAGAACCCAGAGTTTCTCCCCGATCTGGAACAAAAAGTTTTTGAACATTTTGATAGGGAAAACACATGATAGTAGACATATGTTTGTCGATATCTGTTATAGCTCTTGCGATTGGTTACACGCGAGTTGTTTACTACATAAAGCATATAGAACACCATTTGAGGTATAATAGTGACACGTGGAGAGATTGGTGGGAAAGGTGAAGCACAATTTCTACAGGACGAGTCGCAGTCTGATTCATTGTGTTGCTACGTGCCGAGAGTGTCAGTGGAGAAATGATGATTACTTAAAAGCATCCCGCGCTGCGACCCGTCATGTTAGTGAGACGGGTCACGCAGTTAACGTTGACCAAGGAATTGTATATTCCGTTTTACCGGTAAAGGCGGAAGTATGAGTTGCCCAAAGTGTGATGAACTCAGAGAAGTTATTGAAGAACTTATCGCTGCTGGTGACAGTTTTAGATTTATTGGTAGTTTGCCATCATATGCAAAGGACCGTTGGGATGAAGCTAGGAAGTTGTCAAAGACGGTAGAGAAAAGACAAAAGATAAGTGAAATACTTGACCAAACAAACAGAATGATAAATGAAGAAGATATAAATAGCTCTAGGAATTGGGGAGCTTAAGATGTTTAAAGGGTGCATTTTGTTTGTGGTTATCTTTTATTTTATAGCGGTCGCGTACCTATCTATTGGGTCTATGGTTTATTTAGTGGATAAATTTTATACATGGTTAGGAAAATGATCAAACTTCTGAGGTTCATACGCGAGCTTTTTGAAACCCCGTATTGCGAGGTTTGCGGGGCCAAGATGATACCGGATGGGTGTGGTTTTTATGGTGGTTGGGAATGCCCGGTAGACGAATTTCATAGCAGATGCAAAGTTTGCGGGATCTGGAATAGAGAAGGTTACAATAAAGAAATCTGTGAAATGTGTAAGAGGAGACATTATGAGTGGTGATAGTAAGATGAGCAAAATTCATTCTGCACCTAAGGATGAAGAGGGTGTAACCCCGTGTTGTGGAAGGTCCCCATTTGATCTTCCACTGACGGACCGGCTTACTAACATCCGTAGCTTGGTTACTTGCCATTCTGAGGCCGTTAGATACCAGAATAATAATCTTGACGGTTTATTGGAGTGGTTGAAAGAAGATACCGAGGAAAACGGAGCGTTCGTAACTGGTACTGGTACCCACCCACGTCAAGAGACGTTGAGTGAGGAAGTATTGAAAACGGCAAAGAACATAGTTGGTGGGTTTAGGCAAAGCGGGATCAGGGAAAGAAATTTTGGTGAGATAGCAAAGGTATGGAACGTAATATTAAGTAGTAAATTGAAAATGGCTGGCAGTATTGATGCTCATGATATTGCCCTTTGCATGGTTGGTTTGAAGCTTATTCGAGAAGTTGACCATGCGAAGGTCGATAACTGTGTTGACGGGGCTGGTTACTTTGCTCTTGCTGCGGAAGAGGCTGAAAAAGAAAGGAAGGAACATGGGGTTTTTTGATTGGATATTGGTAGTAACGGTTTATCTGTTGATCGGCGTAATTTGTGGTGGCGTGATATCATTTTGGAAAAGGTTCCACCCGGCGTTAAGTAACCTAGAATTGAATAACAGTTTGAGTGATGGGGTAATCATTGTCTTGGTGCTAACGTGGGCCGTATCGATACCATTGATCATCTTTTTCAATTTAATATTAATAATGTTAGATGTGTTGGTTTCAGCTTCAAGACATATCGAGAAGGAACTATTGGATCGGGACTTCAAGAAGAGAATGTCGAAAACTTGTAAAGCGTACGATTCGTTAATGGGGAAATTAAGAGGGTGAGTATGGAATGGTCAACTTGTGAGGATTGTGGTGTTACTGTTCGTTCTTTGTCTGAGCATGAATGTAAGAAGGTTGACTTGCTTTTTCTTTTAGACAACGCTAGGGAAGACATAATTAGGTTGAGAGAAAAGTTAGAAAAAAGGAAAGGCTTAAACGAATGCTCAGCGGAATGTTTCAAAGCCAATGAGAAATGGCACCACGATCTAGTAACCGGAAAGAGGCTTGATAGAAACAAAGGCGAGCTTTTCATGTTAATGGTATCCGAGATTTCTGAAGCTATGGAAGGCGAGCGGAAGAATTTAATGGATGATAAGCTGCCGCACAGAAGAATGGTTGAGGTTGAACTTGCGGACCTATTAATTAGGGTGTTCGATTACGCTGGTGAGTTTGGTCTTGATTTGGAGGGTGCTTACAGCGAGAAAATGAAGTACAATGCACACAGAGAAGACCATACTAGAGAATCACGTTTGAAAGAAAACGGAAAGAAGTGGTAATGTCAGCCAAAGTTTTATTAGTAGACGGCACACAGGTCCTTTATAGATCAGCGTATGCTACCGGTTACAAATTGGGGTCAAAAGAGCCGGTTTTTGGCCCAACAACCATAGCAACGTGCCTTGGCATTATAAGGTCAATAGCTTGGAAGTTTCTCCCGAAGAGTGTTTATGTAGTGTGGGACGGTGGCCGGTCCGAGCGTAGAATGCAGTTGCTCCCGACTTATAAAAGTGGTAGGAGGGAGCTTACTGAGGAAGTAAAAGTTTCGATGTTGGACGATATACTGTCCATTTCTAGTATTTTAGAGAAAATTTGCTGCCGAGTTACTATTTTAACAAGTAGAGAAGCGGATGATTTGATTTCTTACTTGTCGAAGAGATTCATCAACCCGATAATAATATCTGACGACACAGATTACATGCAGTTAATTCAGTATGGAGTCAGTGTTTATAGGCCAACATCTGATTCATTTGTTTCGAAGCTTACTTTTAAAAACAAATTTGGGGTTGAACCGGAATCATACCTAATATACAAAGCTTTGGTTGGCGACGATTCTGATTCTATTGAAGGTATTAAAGGTATCGGGCCAGTTTACGCGAAGTCAATTTTATCAACTAATCCCCCTATTGCTACTGTCAAGGAATTGAGTGAGAATGCCGAAAGAGAAGACGTTAAAAAGAGAATTTCACAGCTTGTATTGACAAACCTTCCGACCATTGAGAGGAATGTTCAACTGTTAGATACTTCTTTTGAAATCTTAACGAGTCAAGAGGTCATTTTGATAGAGAATAGTATGAATTCGGATGTTAAATTTGATGAATCGGTGGTATATGACCTTGAGAGAGTTGGGTTATCTTGGATAACAGAACATTTTACTCAATGGAGTTCCCCTTTCCGTCGTTTAATATAGAATAAGGGAGGATTGTCCTGTGGAACTTTTTGGTTCTAATGTAACTTTTCGTCTTTCTAAAGATTTCGTATCACAATTTAAAAATGTCGCTCCGCCATTCGGTTTTAATGGTCTTGGCGAGCTTACGTATATGAGAACGTATTCCAGAGTGAAGGATAATGGTGAAAAAGAGAAGTGGTATGAAACAGTTGAACGGGTAGTAAATGGTTGCTTCTCGATACAAAAGCGTTGGATAGACGGTAGGCATCTTGGTTGGTCCGAGGAAAAAGCTCAGAGATCAGCCGAAGAAATGTATAGAAGAATATTTCATATGAAATTCCTGCCGCCCGGAAGAGGGTTATGGGCGATGGGTTCATCAGTTATCGAAGAGAGAGGGTTATTTGCTAGTCTTTCGAATTGTGGTTTTGTCAGCACAGTAAATATGTCAACCAACCCCGTATCCCCATTCTCTTTTATGATGGATGCCGTAATGCTTGGGGTTGGGGTCGGATTTGATACTAAGGGCGCTGGTACTGCGAAAGTTTACAAACCAAATGGGTACGTATATGGGTACAATATAGGTGACTCCCGAGAAGGGTGGGTAGATTCGGTCAGTCTTTTATTGGGTTCCTTCTTTTTCCGTGACTCTGGGAAGCCTTTGTTTGATTATTCGAATATTAGACCAGCGGGCAGCCCAATCAAGGGCTTCGGAGGTACCGCCGCTGGCCCGGAAGGGCTACTCCGAGCGCACGTTGACATAGAGAAGTGTATACTGGAATTTTTGGGCGATGAAACTGAAAAAGTAATTACTGAAAACCTAATTGTCGATCTTATGAACTTAGTAGGTAGGGCGGTTGTTTCCGGTGGTGTTCGACGCTCCGCACAAATAGCTCTTGGTATGGACTCTGATGAATATTTAGACTTGAAGGATTACAGTAAGAACCCGCATCGCATTGAATATGGGTGGACTTCCAATAATTCTATTTTTGCCGAAGTCGGTCAGGACTATTCTAGGATAGTTGACCGGATTAAAACAAATGGTGAGCCGGGTATTGTTTGGCTAAAAAACGCGAAGAATTATTCAAGGATGGGTTCTACCCCAGACTTCAAAGATGAATCTGTGGCTGGATGTAACCCATGTTTCCACCCTGACACTAGAATTTCAACTAACAGGGGACTTGTTTGTATAAAAGATCTGGAATCGGAAGTATTGGTGCAGTCTAATGATGGTATAATGAGGAGAGGATTGGTCTTTCCGACTGGTATTAAAGAAGTATTAGAAATACATACTAAACATGGTAGGCTATTAAAGGTTACTGAGAATCATCAAATAATGACATCTAGAGGTTGGGTTGAGGCTGCACAATTAACAGAATCCGACCAATTAATACTGCAAAATTCTGTTGGAATGTTTGGTGGAAAATCTAATATACCATTGGATTTATTTAAGGTTTTTGGTTGGTTGGTTGGTGATGGATATATTAGTAACGGACGACCACACGCGGTGTTTGGGAAAGATGATAATGATTGTAAGTTGGAAATAGAGCGTATTTTATTATTGAATGGGTATAAATTTAATTCGTTCAAACAAACAAGTGGTAGTGTTGGAGAAAACCCGTATAGAATGACTATAAGTAAAAAATTTATGGGGCTTGGTGATTACCATTGTACAGAGGGAGTTAAGGCAAGTGTCAAAGTAATACCGGACGCTGTGTTCAGATCATCCATGGATGAACAATTGGCATTTTTATCGGGGTTATTTTCAGCGGATGGAACCGTTAATATTAGGGAAGGGAAAAGTTTTGATTTAAGACTTGCTAGTTCATCTATTGAATTATTGAGGGGTGTACAGTTAATTCTTAGTAACATGGGAATATTATCAAAAATTTACCAGAATAGACAGAATAGAAATGCAAATAAATTTACATACACAACAGTTTCTGGGGAGTTTAGAGAATATGAATCTAAGAATTACCACGACTTAATTGTTAATGGGGAAAGTTTAAGATTACTAAAACTGAATTTGATTCGCATTGGTATGGTTTCATCTAGAAAATCGTCGAAACTAGAATTAATATCAGATGAATTCGATAATTATGGTCATAATAGATTTGTAGATACAGTTAAAGAAATTGTAAGAAATGGTGAAGTAGTTACTGTGTACGATGTTTCTGAGCCAGAAACTAATAGTTTGACTGCTAATGGGGTAATAGTTCATAACTGTGGTGAGCAGTTCTTGAATTCCTATGAATTATGTTGCTTAGTGGAATCATTCCCTGAAAAACATGAATCCAAAGACGATTTCCTTACTACGTTGAAATACGCTTATCTCTACGCGAAGACCGTAACTTTATGCCCGACCCATTGGCCGGAAACTAACAGGGTAATGTTGAAAAACCGGCGTATTGGGTGCTCAATTTCTGGTGTGGCTCAGTTCATTTCTCGTAAGGGTTTACCAACTTTGATTGATTGGTGCAATTCTGGGTATTCGTATCTAACGAGGCTGGATTGCAAATATAGTGATTGGTTTACTATCCCGCGTTCCATCAAAATGACAACTGTTAAACCGAGTGGGTCTGTCTCGTTATTGGCTGGTGTCACTCCGGGAATGCATTTCCCAGAATCCCGGTTTTACATAAGGCGGATAAGATTGTCTAGTCATTCCGATTTGGTTCAGCCAATAATTGATGCTGGTTATTATGTTGAACCGTCTGCTGAAGACCCCCAAGCTGTGGTTGTGGAAATACCGGTTGATTCTGGCGATGGGATAAGGTCTGCTAGTGAAGTTTCGATGTGGGAACAACTAAATATAGCAGCGATGTTGCAAAGGTATTGGAGTGACAATTCAGTATCGGTCACTGTCACCTTTGACCCAGACGCTGAGGTTGATCAGGTAAAGCACGCTATAGAATATTTTCAGTATAACTTGAAATCGGTGTCGTTTTTACCAAGAGTAAAGAATGGGGCGTATCAACAAATGCCGTATGAAACTATAACCAGGGAGAAATATGAAGAAATGAAATCTCGAATCCTGCCGATAAATTTTGAATCTGTTAATTCCGAAGCAGAAGTGGAAAAATATTGCACTTCTGACGTTTGCGAGGTTAAAATTGGATAAATTACTTAGCTATTCTTTGGATAACAACGGGGCGACGGCTCTAATGTTGAATGAGACTGGCGAACACCCAACTCCTCCTGATGATAGGAATGGATGGACAGTAAAGAAGAAAGAAAAAGTTGGTAATGTTTACCATTTTACTTGGTTCCTCAAGAAATAACTTGACGGAAAATACATATTTTAGTTTACAATGTGAGGGTTGGGTTAGGCGATGGGATCTTTGTGGATAATCCCGATAAGTGTTGGGATACTTGTGGTTTTCATTGGCGTGAAATTTGGCAACAAATGGGGCGAGGATTAAAGCCTCGTCCGTAAATATAGAACGGAGAGAGTGAAATGACGGTTGCGGTTGACGTGATTACCGGAGCAGCATTCGGTAGTGAAGGAAAAGGACTAGCTGCTGAAATGATCGGTCGTAGATACAAGCACGATCTTATTGTATCAGTAAACAGTAGCCAAGCCGGGCATACATCGCCAGTATTCGAGAACGATAGTCTACTCGGTTATATGGTGACTAGACAGTTACCGGCTGCCGCGCTAGGGAATAGAACTGCGAAGGTGTTTTTGGCACCCGGTTCGGTAATCCGAGCCCATGTTCTGTTTGAGGAAATTGAACAGATTGAGAACCAGTTTAAGGTTCCAATCAGAAACAGGCTGTATGTTTCAGCTTTTGCTTCTGTGATTACTGACGAAGATATCCGTTACGAAGAAGAAGAAAAAATGTGGGAGAAGGGCGGATCAACTCAAGAAGGGGTTGGCCGTGCAGTTTCCCTAAGAGCGATAAGGAAAGGTGCTATTGTCCGGGACGTTCGTGATGAGTTTGCCCGACATGGTGTTCAGGTTATCGATGAAGTGGACCCTCTAGAATTGATAAGCACTCATTATACACTTGGGTCTATTCGCTCAGGAAACGTCCTTCTAGAAGGATCTCAGGGGTTTGGACTTTCCACTTTCTACAAATTCTACCCGTATTGCACTTCTAGACCAGCCACTACCGCCGGATTTCTGGCAATGGCTAATTTGAGCCCGAAGCTTGTGCGCAATGTCTACGGAGTAACAAGAACGTTCCCGATAAGAGTGGCTGGAAATTCCGGACCGCTTCACGAAGAGCTTGATTGGGCGACTCTTTCAAAAGAAGCTGGTTACGATGATCTGACTGAAATTACGACAGTAACAAAGCGGATTCGCCGTATCGGCAGGTTCGATATGGACCTGTACAAGTCTGCGCTTGAAATAAATGGGATTACCCACCCAATTCTTACTTTTGCTAATTACCTTGGTAAGGAAAATGAAGGGGTCACCACTTGGGAAGGCTTGACCGACAATGCAAAGAAATTTATACAAAATGTGGAAGCAGTTTCCGGTATAGGCTTTTGGGCTATTTCTACAGCTAAGAGCGGTGGATGGATTCTTAGTTAATGAATTTTCTTGTACTTGGTGATTTACATGCTACACCTTTTGGTGAATTCAGTCGTTCGATAAACCAATCAGGCGATACAACACTTTCCCGGTCCATACTGGACACCGCAAGGTGGGTCCGAGAAGTATACGGCAAATCAAACGTCAGTTTGTTCATAAACAACGGTGATCATACTTCTACGCCCGGAAAGTTAGATTCCCCGACAATCCGGTTGCTCGAATTGATTGAGCAAGAATGGAAGTCAATAAAGAGGTTGTACAACATAGGGAATCACGATCTTGATAACAAGGTCGGGTTGCACAACCTACATTTACATGCCGGGTATGACGATCTGACCGTAGTTGAACCAAACAAAGTAACGAAACTAGACGACAACGTATATGTTGTGCCGTTTACTTATTCAATAGACAGACAAATAGAGCTTCTCAGGTCCATAGAAGACGGTTCGGTTGTAATTGTCCATACCCCGATAAAGGGGGTCCTCATGACCCCCGAAATATTCGAGGAGCACGGCGTACCGGCGGATGAATTTGGAAGGTTTGCGTTCACCATTGCGTCACATTACCATATACCGCAAATCATATCGAAAACGTCTCACATAACACTTTCGAGCGAAACTTCTGGAATTCTTCCGGAAGGGTCTATCGTAGTTACTGGTACCCCGATTCCTCATTCCTTTGCTGACCAAAATTCGGTTTATGGTATTTGGCGTGTCGAGAGCGATAGCAGATATGTTGAATTTTTCGAAAACCCTCATGCCCCCGTGTACTTATCACGTAAAATACAGTCCGACTCAGAAATCAAGAAAATAAAAGAGGAAATATCAGGGTACGGCGACCGTCGTGTATTTTTATCAATTTCTGCCCCAAAGAACGTGGCCGATAAAATAGACCAAGATACTTTTGATGTTCAAAACGTAAGGATAAGAAGAGAAAAGCCGAAAGAGATTGAAGCGTTACCAAACAGAATGAAAATTGACGATAACGCTTCGTTGATAAACAATATTAAGTCATATTTGAGGAAGATCAAGTCAGATTCCGTAGAGGAAATTTCTAATTACTTGTCGCCATTTATTTCTAAACTACCGTCGGACGAGTCAACTTCAAACATAAACTTCCGACAATTAAACTTGAGAAATTTTATGTCTTGGGGAGAAGCCGAAGTAAGCTTTGACGGGTCTGGGCTGGTTTTAGTACAGGGTGTAAATAATGACACGGCGACAGCTAGTTCTAACGGGTCCGGTAAAACTTCTCTTTTGGAATCAATAATCTGGTGTTTGTTCGGTAATTCGTTCAGGAATTTTGATTCCAAAGATAGAATAATAAGGCAAGGTTCTAAGGGAGGGTGTTCAGTATCGTTGACGTTTGATATCAACGAGGAAACGTACAGAGTAACGAGAACTAGAAAGTCGCCATCTACTGGAGTGACTGTTGAGAAATTGTCTGACGGTGTTTGGGTGGATATTTCTAGGGGGTCTATACCCGCTACGGACGAGCAAATAAAACAGCTAACAGGGTACACGTTCGACACTTTTTCGGTTATTACTTTCTTTGGTTCTAGGTTCAATAACCAATTCTCAATGATAGGTGATGCCGACAAGAAGAAGTTTTTGGGGTCGGTAGTAGGGATTATTCAATACTCAGAACTCCGTGATTTAGTAAGGGCTGAAATAGCGCCTGTATCAAGAGAGCTAGATTCTACGGAAGCGAAGATAGAAATTCTAAGCAAAAAGTTGTTGGAATTTGAAGCTAGGTTGGTAGACGAAGAATTAGAAATAGAAAACAAAAAGGCCGAAGATCTTAGAGAAATAGACGAATTAACCAAGAAGAGAAGGGTGTTAATATCGTCTTGTTCATCTATCGACAAGAATATAGAGAAAATTGATTTTGACATTAATGAAATACAAAATAAGTTGTCTGCGTTTTCAAGTATTGAGGCAGAAAGGTCAAGGCTTGAATCTGAGCTTTCATCGTCAAAAGTATTACTAAACAGATTATCAAGCGAAGCTTCGAGAGCGAAATCTAGACTATTCGTAGCTTCTGATAAGGTTAAAAATCTGGATACTAACTGCCCGACTTGTGGACAGTTGCTCCCGCAAGAGTCTGTTGATGCTGTGAAAGCAGAATTAATGGAATCAGTTGACAAAGCAGCTAAAGAGTTGACGGAAATATCTGCAAATAGGTCAGACGCGGAAGCGGTAGCTAAAGATAAAGAAAACAAAATCCAAGAATTCGATGATAACCACAAGAATGACAAAAAGTTAATATTCGGGTTGTCTTCAGAATTATATTCTATGAGATCTGATAAGAAAAACATAGAAAAGGAAAGACAGGATAAAAACGCTCAAGCAGCGTCTTTCTTAGCGAAAATAGAATCAATCAAAAACAACGATTACGAGAAATCAATAAACAACCTAAGGAAAACAGTAGAATCGACTTCTGATGAAATAAATGTCTTAACAGAGAAAAGTCTGTTGCTAGCAAAACAAAAGGAACTATCTAGCACTGCTGACAGGATACTATCACCACAGGGTATCATTTCTTACGTCCTAGACTCTGGCATAGGGCAATTAAATTCTTACCTTGAGTACATATCTAACTTCATCTTTGGCGGTGATTACGTAATTTCTTTGGAGTCAACTAAAGAACTGCAAAAGGGCGGAGAAGAGAACAAAATAACGATAAAGTATTCGACTCCTGCCGGTTCGTATTTGGCTTCTTCGGATGGAGAGCGCAGAAAAGCTGATATAGCGGTGTTTTTGGCAGTAAACTTTTTGGCTAGTGGGAACGGTAAAAGTTCTAACATACTAATTGCTGATGAGGCGTTGGATTCGTTAGACCACGTGGCGTCAAAATTCGTTGTAGACGCCATAAGTAAATTCGCTGAAGAAGAGTGTAAGAGAGTATTTTTGGTATCGCATTCTGATAACGTAGTCTCATGGGTGCCAGAAGTTATGGTTGTAGAAAGATCTTCTGGAATTTCGAGGATAATAAATGGCAACGTATGAATCGTTAATAAGGAAAACTTTCGACAAAGATAAATGCTCTGAAGATTTTTCTAGACTGAGATCAGACCCAAGAAATAGTGAGTACATTGGTGCTGTTGTTGAAAGCGCACTTCCTGTGCTTGGTTGTCTTTTATCAACACAATTTAGGCGGATACTCCGTCCCGGCACTGAGGAATACGACGAGATAATATCGGCGGTCCCCGCTTCGTTTTTCGAGTATTTGAATTCTGATAAGTTCTACGAAAAGTATTACGACGACCCAAATACTATATTCTCGTTTCTTTACGGGATGTTTAGATACGAGATACTCAACACTTTGAAGAAATTGAGGAAGCATCAGGACATAGATTCTAAGATGGTTAACAATTTTTCTGTTACTTCGTATTTTAACTTGGAAGCGTCAGCTTCATACATGGAGTACAGATTGTTTGCTAATGAACTGCCTGAGTTTATTATCTCGGCCACCCTTAAAAAGATACGATTCACCGAAAACGACAGGACAATTTGTGAAACAATACTTAATTCGTTGGTCAATTCAAATGGTATACCTTGGTATCTAATTTCGGAAGTTTATAATATTAGCAAGCAGGAAATAAGGTTTTTTGTTGACCACGTTGTAATATGTATAAGGGAAGTTCTCAGAGAAAACAGAGAAATGTTCGACCACGTTCCGCATGTTATGTATGTTGAGCTAGGTAACGATAAAAATTACGAATCGTTCAGAGAGGGTTTCCATTCAAGCAACCAGAGTGACTTCTGGCAAGGGGTTGATTAGTGTTAGGCCATTCCAAAATACAATCAGACATATCAAAAGTGATACGTATTTTTGGGAAGACTGTAACCTCAGAGGATGAAGTTAATAATATCTTAATAACCTACTTGTCTAAGGATCTTTCTATAATTAGTTTGTACAAGGTCTTTAGAAAAAACATGCTTAGGTTTATTGAAATTTTTGGTGGGGTTGTCATAGATTTTCCCGGAGAGAGCGCAACAGAAGAGGATGTGAAATATTCACATCTTCCGGAAATTTCTAGACTATTTGGTAAGAAAGCTGTTTCCGATTTGTTTGACGAATTTTCCGGGCAAAGAATCACTCCGCCAACCGTTGATTGCATGGTAGACATTCTTCGGGACGTTGATATCTATTGTCGAGTAAAGAAATGTCAGTCCAAAGAAGACAGGAAAAGGACTACAAAATTCCTGTCCAACTATTATAGGATACAAGTTTCTGAAGTAAATTTTTCCTATAGAAGAGTGAAAAAAGAATTGGAAGCAAAATGACTAAACCAGCAAAGAAACCGGCCAAGAAACCAAAGAAAAGCCCAAAGAAGCAACCGGCAATAACGCCGGAAGTGGTGATCCAGCCTGTTCTTGTTCAGACAGAGGAAGAGGCTCTAGAGGCCCTAGAAACAGACCGTCGCCGTAAGGAACGGGACTTCCTTGGAAGGTTTATGAATCCGGAGAAGGCTGGTGGTCAAATACCGAGATACAGGAGAGACGTAGCTGATAGAGTAGAGGCATTGACGGCTCTGGAAGTTTTACGGAAAGCAGTATTGCAAAAGGGTAGGCTCGATGATTCTGTAAAAAACCAAATAAACGAGATCCTAAACGACCATTCAAATAGACTAAAAGCTGTATTAGTAGGGTTGTCTCAGAAGAGAATTGATTCTATAATAGCAATAACACAGGATTTGGATAGATTGGAAGATGAGCTTTCAAGTAGAAATCTCGGAGTGCTGACAACTACTACTTTGCTGCAGTTACATACTACTTTGGCGGCGAGGGAGAAGCAATTCGTAGACTTTATTTCTGCGATAGCATCGTTGACTCTACCTGAGAGAATGGAAGACAAGTTCGAAAGTTCAAGCTTCTTGAAAGAATTAGAAGACAAGGGAGTAGAGACTACCATTTCTTCCAGAAGGAAAGTTTTGGCTCTTGTCGATAGGATAGTTAGTGAACAGCGGAAAAGTTGACGGTATAATACAGGTATTACCAGATGATTTGAAACAAGAATTCAGTTTATTAACTGAAAATGAGAAGAAACTATTCATAGCTACAGTTTCGGACCCGGAAGTTCTTCCGCTTTTATACGCAATCGATTTTAAAGAAGTGCCTGTTTCCCCAAGGGAATTTTTCACAAACCCATATTTTGTCGGGGAGGCTCTAGTTTGGAATGACAAGGAAAAAAGAGGGATCTACCCAAAATGGCTTGATGAATTGTGTTATGTACTTGAGCCGAAAAACCAAGTGTACGAATGGATTCTTAGCGGATCACTTGGTGCCGGTAAGTCTACTGCAGCTTTCTGTTCACAAGTTTATATAATTTATTGGTTGAATTGTCTTAGAAACCCGCATGCTTACCTAGGAATGCTGCCATCGGCACCAATTGAAATATTCTTGTTCTCTATTACGTTGACGACTGCTGAGGATGCTGGTGTTTCTAGACTCGAAAGAATAGTAAACGGGTCACCGTACTTCCGCAGAAATTTTCCTGTAAATAAGAGACGTAGGCAGCGAGGGGGTAAAAGAGGAAACGATTTTGACTATAAGCTTGAGTTCCCACCATTCCTTGAAATAGTTGAAGGTTCAAAAGAATCACACTTTATTTCCAGAGACATTATCGGCGGGGTGCTTGACGAAGCGAACTTCGTTCCTCAGCCAAGAAAAACCGGTGCGCTTTCTTACGACGCTACATCTAGAGCGTTTAGTTTGTACACTGGTCTTAGGAACCGAATTGAATCGCGATTCATGAAACAAGGTAAAGTGTTTGGTTTAATGTGTTTGATTTCTTCTGCGGCTACTAGGTTCGACTTCTTGGAGCAGCACAAAAAACATCAAAGAGAAAATGGTCATGCACACATATCGGAATTTCCTCTTTACGGAGTGAAGCCGTGGGAATATTCCGGCAGAAGCTTTTTTGTTATAATAGGTAATGAAAGAAAAAATTCTAAAATAATAGAAGAGTCAATTGATAAGTCGTTTGATAAACCATTTGAATATTCTGGTAGTGAACGAATAGAAAAAATTCCGATAGAGCATCTAGAGGCTTTCAGACGAGATTTGCCAAAGGCTCTTAGGGAAATTTCTGGTGTACCATCGGAAACTGCTTACCCGTTGATACCTGATAGAGATTTAATAGGATTAGCTGCTGATCATTCGAGGGAGCACCCATTTGATGGGCCTGTTACTATTAGTCACCAAAACGATACCGGTTTGGAAATTTTCCTGAAACCACAGAGATTAGTCAAATGGGAAGGTAACATATTAGTACCGAAATACCACAGAGGAAGACCAAGACATATCCATATCGACTTATCGAAGAATCAATGCGCTACTGGTATTTCTATGGGGTGTGTTTGTGGTTACCAAGAGAGTAAAACGGCAGGTTATGATGGGAAAGTTGTTGTTGGTAAGTCCCCGATAATATGGATGGATTTTTCTCTCCAGATAAACCCACCTGAACCTCCGGGTGAAATAGATTATTCGAAGATAAGATATTTCATTAGGTACCTTCGGGATGAGTTTCATTTCCCTATAAAGATCGTCAGTTTTGACGGATGGCAAAGTGTGGATAGTAGGCAGATACTACTCAAAGAAGGATTTCCGGAGGTTGAAATCTTGTCCGTCGATAGAGACCCAGGGCCGTATTTGGCAACGAGATCTGCGGTAGTTGAAAGAAGAATTTTGTGGCCACCTTATCCTCCATTTGAAGAGGAATTAGCAACGTTGCAGCTATTGACTGAAGGAAAAAATACTTGGGTAGAAAAGCCTGCTGGCGGACTGAAGGACGTTTCGGACTCAGTTGCCGGTGTAGTTTGGTGGTGCAATGAGGAAGCCCATAAAAATAACGAAGCGGAAATAGAAGCGCAAATTGCGGTTAAAAAGAGACAATTAATGATGCCTATTGTGAGGTAAAGATGGCAGATAAAGATAACAAAGACATAAAGAACAAGTCAACTGTTCTATCATTGTTGCACAAGTTCTTTGGTATACGGTTTGGTGAGTCGTTACCCCAAATAGTAAATATACAAAGCGCATCCCCACAACAATTTTCACCGATGGGTTCTGGTGGTTATTTCTCAGATTTCGAAGATGAAAGAATAACTAGATACCGAGAATACGATGTTATGGATAATGACTCGTCTGACATAACTATAGCTCTCGATATTTATGCAGAGGAAGCGACGCAGACTTCTACGGAAAGTGGTAAAGCAGTTTGGGTTACTTCGGAAGACGAAGAAGTAGCACATATGATCGAGCAATTTCTTTCTGACATTGATTTAGAAGAGAGAGTTTATGGTTTGGCAAGACATATTGCCAAGTACGGAGATTTGTTTCTTTTCCCGATTATTGATAACGAACTCGATGAGGAATCCTCTCAGTTATTGAATGAAGAAGACAAACCAAGTAACAATCTAAGAAAGTTCAAGAAAAAGAGTGATTCTGAAGATTCTGATGTGGAACCTGATGATGAGGACGACGAGGATGAGGGTGAGGACGACGAAGAGGGATTATTTGGGAAAAATCGTCTTGGTGTGGATTCGGACGAAACTGGCGAGGATATCGAGCTAGGGTTTGAAACCGACGATCAGCCTTCTTATACACCGGACCCAAATATACTCTCGGGACACACTATTAGAGATTTCTGGATAGTCCATCCTTCTACGGTGTCAATCTCTACAAACCCAAAGAATGGCAAAATTATCGGGTTCAATAGCACATCTATTGGCATGGAAACTTTGATTGGTGATGAAGCTGGAAGAATACCGCCGCAAAGCATGACTGACAAAGATGAAGAAGGATTCTCACCATGGGATTTTGTCCATTTTAAAATTATAGGATCTGACTTAACTTCGAAATACGGTACTTCGATGGTCGAATCCGTGCGCCGCAGTTGGCGTACGCTCCAAATGTTAGAGGTATCAGTTGCGTTATGGAGATTAAATAGGGCCGGTTCGCGTTTGCTCTATAAGATCGATGTTGGTCAGTCTTCTCCGGACGAAGCTCAAGAAATAGTAAATAACTGGATAAAGACGATCCGCGGTGAAGTTTTCTTAAACGTTACTGACCCGAGCAGCGAGAATGGCCGTAACACCGGCGACCTTGCTGAATATTTGGACAGATATAAGCCATTTTCACAATTCCACGATATTTACTGGCCCGTAGCTGAAGGATCTGATTCGAGTGTTGATGTTCTTACTATGAATGCCGATTTGGCTCATGTTGAAGACATTGAACATTTTAAAAATAAAGTCAGAACAGCCCTTGGTATACCGAAGGCATACTTTGACCAAGACATATCAGGGTGGAATGCAAATAAAGCCCTTGCTCAACAAGATATTAGATTCTCAAAGAAGATTGAGCGTCTTCAGAGAACTCTAATAAAGGGCATCGAAACCCTTTGTTCAGTCTTCCTATTGTACAAGGGTAAAAATGAGTTTTCGTTTACTATCAACATGGAACCGCCTTCCTCACTGTCACAATTACAGCGTTTGGAGGTTTTGCAGCAAAAAGTTTCTGTGGCAATAGAATTAGTCGGTGCTGCTGATACTTTCGGATTTGACAGGGACTTGTGGTCGGTTTGGGTTCTGAAGAATATTGTTGGTATGTCTGAAGACGACATAAAGAAATTCAAGACTAAACCGGCAGAACCGGAGCCGTTGTCCCCTGACAACATAGGGGACATACCGCAAATCGATATGAGCCAACCTGACGGAGGAGACAACGAACCTCCTGACAAGAAGAAAGGAAAGGCTGATATTTTACCGATAGGTGGTCCGGGACAAGATAAAGGATTTAAGAAGAATCAGATGTTAGACCATTTGTCTGATTCTAGAATATCTCGTTTTTCCCCGCGTTCGAAGCCAACTGTGCTAAAGAAATCTTTTGAAAGAGTAGTTGAGAAGTCGATTGAACGAGAAGGAAGAGACGGGGAGTAATGGATAAGAAAGAGTTTATTGCTTACGCAAAGGAATTCATCGAGTTAAGATCCCCGGAACTCGATGGTATTTCACCGAAGACCGTAGAAAGAATAATTTACTCAATATTTGAGTCAATAGTAACAGTTATAGAACGTGGTGATGAAGTTAGATTTTCCCCGGTTGGCATATTCTTTCCTAGGATTGTTCAACGTGGCGACGCTTTGGTAGCATCGAAAATAGGATTTGAGTCATTTTCGGCCATAAACACAAGGCTGTTTGAGAAGTTCAGTAAGTTGCCGATTTTTAGCTCTAAACAATCGACCATAAGAGTATTTGCAGCAAACGGTGCTTTAAAAGTCACTGATGAAGAGGGGAAGGAATTGTACTCTCTTACCCAAGCAGCGAGAATGGCGAACGTTTCATTGCCTACAGCACATAAGTACAAAGAAAAATATAAAGACAGAATACCAGTAGTAAAAACTCAACAAGGCAATAGGTATTCAGAATCTGCAGTAGAAGTTTTCAAACAGATAAAACTCGAAAACATCCAAAACACCAAAGTAAAAAATACGAATTACAACATAAAATTCCCGTCGAACATTGGCGAGTTTTCGTTGTCGGCAATATCGAAAATGACTTCTACTTCTATGCCTACTTTGTATAAATACATGAAAAAATACCCTGATATATTAGACCCATATGTTCATCAGATAGATAACGAAAAGAAGTATTCGAGAGAATTTGCGAAGAAAGTGGTTGACATTAAAAACTCCAACATGTCACAATTCGGACAATGAATTTCAAAGACCTTATAGAAGCCATTTTAAAAGAAACCAACAAATCAGTTGGTAGGATAAGGGGTGGTATTCCTGAAATTCCGTCAGAATTATCACAAAAAGGGTATGCTAACCCATCTGTCAAAAAATCAGCGGACCACGGTTTCAAAATCATAAAAGGAAACTATAGGAAAGCTTTGAGTGATTTGGTTACCGATTACCAAGAAAACAGGTTGGTGCTGCGCAAGTTCAGGGAAAACGCCGAAAAATTAATGAGATCGTACTTCGAAAAAGCATACCGATATGGAATGATGATTCAAGCCGGTATATCATCGACCCCCAAGGATTTCCAGTTGAAGCAGTCTCAGTACCAGTGGATAGCGAAAGCTGCTGCTGAAGAATACAAATACTTTGAGTCATTAATCAACGATATTAGAACCGGGAACCAGAAAGTACATTTCCTTTCTAGGGTAGATAGATATGTTGATACTCTGAATTCGATAAAGGACGCTGGAATTGTTGCAGGCACGCCAGTTGAAGGGTATGTAATATTTCGTTGGGAAGTTGACTATGACGCGGAACATTGCCCCGGTTGCCTATATCTTGCAGAGCATTCACCTTTTACTAGAGAAAATATACCATGTTTGGTCGGGGAAACAAAAATCCATACTTTGGCTGGTGAATTTACTATAGAAGAATTGTATCGTGGCAAATATCCGTATGAACATATGTTTGTTTGGTCAATAGATGGTGATATGATATTACCATCATTGGTAAAAGCTGTGGTGTGCAATGGGGAAGAAGAAACGTTAATAGTTACTTTAGATAATGAAGAAAAAATTGAATGTACTCCTGACCATTTATTTATTTTGAAAAACGGAAAGGTGAGAAAATCGTCTGAATTATCAGTCGGTGATTCTCTTATGAGATTTGACACTGTAATTGATAGGGATGGATATAGAAAAATATTAAGCAAAAAAACTAATAGGTGGTTTAGAGCACATTGGTTGGTGGCCAGATATTTCGGTTTATTTGATGGTGTTAAATTTGATGGACAAAGGCCAGTTATACATCATATATTATCAGATCAAAAATCAAATAACGACCCGATGAACTTGTTGGCGATGGGAAACGTGGATCACAACAAACTTCATGGTGATCATTTTGTAAAAAATCTAAGAAATTGGGAGACAGAAAATCCTAATGACCTTTTTGAACTGAGAAGGAATAATGCTAATAGATTCAGGGATTTGTGGTCCAAATTTGACAATAGAATAACAAATAACCAGAAATTAAATGCTAAAAAAAGGGCTGAATGGGCTAGAAACAACAGACATTTATTCTCAGAAAAAGCGAAACAGGCATTTGTAAATAATCCAGGATTGAGAAATATCAGTAGGGAATCCGGGAAAAGAAACTTTAAACACATAGAAAAATTCATAAAATATATAAGTGATGATAAAAAGAAAGAAATATTAAAGCTACGTATGGAAGGTAATTCGTACAACGAAATATCGAAAATTGTTGGAGTATCTATTGGTGGTGCATGGAAGGTGTGCAAGAACAATTTATCAAACCACAAAGTAGTGAGTGTAAAGAAATCTACTAAAAAAATAGTGTATGATCTTATCACTGATGCTGGAAATTTTGCTTTATCAAGTGGTATTTTTATACACAATTGTACACCTAGAGACGGTGCTACGCAATGTCTTTATAATTGTAAGTGTGGTCTAACAGTACAGAAAGTAGATAAGAAGACTTACGATTCAATAGTTAGGTCCTCAATTTCCAAGAAGTCGATGTTGTCACACCTTAATAGGATGAAACAGGCTTCTTTAGGCACGAGGAGAAGATGATAACAGTTATTTTGTTAGTGTTGGTGCTTGTCGTATCATTAGCGTCGTATATTGTATGTTCCCTGTCAGAAAAAATCCATTTACGAAAACTACACCATCGTTAATATATAGATCGTGTCTTGTCAGAGAATTCGTAAATGAATTACAACGAAATAGTATTTATGTGGACAATCGCTAGAGGAGACAAATATGACAGATATTTGGGGCTGTAATTCCTCGCGGTATCATACTCGACAAATTAAAGAACAGTAATTTACCCGGTCCGTTTCTCCGGGTGTAGTATACTTGACAGATTATATACCTGTGTGTTATGATTCGTCTGTAGTTGATGGTTCATTGACAATTGGAATCCGAATGGACAGTCAATAAAATGACTCTCCTGTTCAATAATGAGTTAGTGGTGTGGTTGGTCTACCCCGCCCGAAGAGGGAAGACCTTTTCCCCTTTAATGGGGGCCAAGATGATAAGGGCTAATAATGGCGGAGGGTTGTCGGACACCGCTAAAATAAGCCGCCCGCCGACACGGGAAACTGCCGCCTAATATATAGATTTTTTGCGACAGGTCTTGACCCCCGTTAAAGGGGAAACGGAAAAGTTGTGGTTTTGATGCTTTGCGGTGAAGCTTCGGAGGTCGCTAAAACCTCGCGTTGATATCCGCAAAGTTGGAGTCGCAAAGATCCAAAGGGTGAAGCCGTAATATACACGGTGGACAATGGGTGAATTTCTTTACGGCGAAATGGAGCGGGAAGTATTACCCATGCAATCCACGACCCCTTGAATTTGCTGGAAGGGGAACCCACAACCGTTGTCGCGGGGAGCGCTAGTGCGCGGGATGGCCTCATAAGCCATGCCTTGGCGGGTGCGAATCCCGTCCCCGCAACCAAGCTTTGGACCATGAGCGGGCCGTGGGGTGGCGAATGTCACTGCGGCATTAAGCTAGACAAAATAACCTTTCTGTCAGGGGAGGAATAGACAAATCTAGTGGCTCGACTGACATTGAGAATCGCGAGTGGTCCAATCGTTTTGTAGTACCCGTTCTAGGAAGACGCTTTGCGACTTCCAAGTTGGCGTTAATGAGAATGCGCCCGGAACGGTTATTGACCCGAGATAAGATCAGGGTCAAATCCGGAACACTCTTGTGTTCCTATCGTGTGCGGCCTTTCGTCGTTGAGCCGATAATCAACGACTGAAAATTTCGATTCTGTCGAAGAACGCGACCTACGTTAGCTAGGGTCCGAGAAGATACTTGAGAAGTCCTGTTGCTTAGGCTTCGTGGGGCGAGCCTTAAGGGACCCCTGTAATTCCCAGCCCCCTAATTTTCGGAGTCCGGCCCCGAGTTGTTCTGATCAAACAACGAATCTTCCACTTCCTAACGAGGATTCCCTCTAGGTTGTAAGAAAGAAGCCGGGGATTTGCTGAGGAATCTATCTGGTGGTGGAAGCTGACTGATTTGAACCTATTGTTTACTGGTTGTATTAGCTGGAATTGGTTCAAGTATAGAAATTAGTATGAACAATTGCGCGAATTGCGGTAACCAGCTAGCGAAATATCAAATGAAATTTTGCTCTATTAAATGTTCTGTGTCTTACTCTAATAGAACAAGAGTAAGGCCACATCAGAATCAGTTAAAAATTAGGTTATGTAAGAAATGCAAATCCGATATAAATAGACGAGATTGGAAAGACAACCGGTTTTTGTGCGAAGAATGTTCTGATAAGTCAAAAACTGATCTGTACCGAATTGGTGAGTTGAAAGATTTTAAAAGAGTAATAAGTGAGAATGCTAGAAGGGTATATTACAAATCAAATAAACCAAAACATTGTGTAGTTTGCGGGTATGATAAACATTTTGACGTTTGCCACGTAAAAGCAATAAAAGAATTCCCACCGAATGCTGTTGTTTCAGAAGTAAACTGCATAGACAACCTAGTAGCGTTATGTAAAAATCATCATTGGGAATTCGATAGCGGGTTGATTACGCTGGGGTAACACTCTGGGAGTGTAACCGGCTGTTAACCGGTCTAGGGAAACCTTAAGTTTGGTTCGATTCCAAACCTCAGCGCCATTTAAATTTAAACAAACGAAGTCCAACCCCGCAATTAGACCTAGCGGGAGAAACGAGGAACAGATATTGCCCCTGTCGTCTAAAGGTTCAGGATGAGAGTCTTTCAAGCTCACGATCCGGGTTCGAGTCCCGGCGGGGGTACCAGAATTGGTTGGCAGTCCAATGAAACAAAACTGCCTAGGCGCGTTCTAAATTCCGAGTCTGACGAACGGCGAAGATAATGACTTGGGGATCGCTCGCTAGTTCATAGGAGCAACCTTCTGCCAGTAAGCGTTGCTGATATAGCGAGAGACTGGTTTCGATGGTCGTGGACTTAGCCACGTTAAATAGGGCGATAGGCTAAGTGCGGATTTCGCGTCAGGTCGTTCGTACCGTGTTTGGAGACTTCCCTCCTACTTCAAACACGCGGGGAGACACCGGATGAAGGGCGGGCACTCCGATGAGTCTCTTAAATCAATCGCACCGCTGACGCGATTTCGAGCCGCTAGGAAAGGCTTCTGGTTTGGTCACCGGCTGTCCGTGCCACACTTTAGTGCCCCTTGTAAAGGGCCGAGAACTGACCCTTCTTATTGTTGTGGAACCTAGCAATCTTCTCCGTGCTTCTAAAACAACCCGGCACGGCGTCGGAAATTTGAGGGTTGCGATCCTAGGAGTGCAGGGGGGTTTCCGAAATGCATCGGTGCAATACGCGTGAGTACGTCAGACCAATGAACACTGACGAGGCAGGCGAATGGTCGCTGGCGAAGCGCGTTCCCCAAATTTCGCGAAAGATATAAAGATGCCATTCAAAAATAAAAAACAAAAAGCCGAATACATGGCTGAATATAGAAAGCGAATGACCGAAGAGCAGAAGCGAAAAGCTTCTGCCAGAGTAGAAGATAGGAAAAGAGAGATTGCGGAATGGTTACAAGATTTAAAGCTGTCTTTGGCATGTGAGGAATGTGGTGAGAGCCATCCGGCTTGTTTGGATTTTCACCACACTGACCCATCAGAAAAAGAAGTGGCAATATCTAGGATAAGGTTAAAAGGTTGGTCAACAAAAAGAATAATGAAAGAGATAAAGAAGTGCAGAGTTTTGTGTGCAAATTGCCACAGGAAATTGCATTATGTGGCCGGTTAGTGAAACGGTTATCCCATCTGGCTTACATCCAGAAATTAGAGGTTCGATTCCTCTACCGGCTACCAGTCCTTTCTTTCGCACCAACGGGCGGTTAGTTAAACGGGATAACATTGGCTTTGCAAGCCAAGATTGAGAGTTCGATTCTCTCACTGTCCACCAGAGATAAATTTACACCCCCAATTACCTGATGTTGAGATCAGGGAAAACGACCGTAGGGGCGGAAAGCAGGTGTGCTACGGCCTCAGTCGCGGCGATTTGCGAGTGGCTGGCCCGTCGAAGGGGACTTTCCGGGGGGTGTTTTCAGGCTTCGCAGCAAAAACGATCAAACGAAGGAAAATTCCCCTGTCGTTTAACGGTAAGACCCTCGCCTTTGGAGCGAGTTATGTTCGTTCGATTCGAACCGGGGGTGCCAAAATACGTAGCCAAGTTTGTTGTGACGGTAGTTTAATCGGTTAAAACTCTCCCTTGTGACGGGAGCGATGTGGTTCGACTCCACCCGTCACCCATACTACATATGGGAATGTGTGTCGGAAGCTTTTCTTTGAAACAGGGAAATCGATAACTCAAAGGCGTGAACAATTCAGGGTCTTTGACGGGGCCTGAGAAAAATAACGCGCCGGGCGTCAACTCGGAAGCGCCAATGTTGAATTGGCGCATCGGTTTCCCTATTTGAGAGAACAGAATTCGGGATGTAAGCCAATGGTAGACGGCGCGCTTTGGGGGCGCGAAGCTGGAGGTTCGACTCCTCTCATCCCGACCATGACCCCTTAGCTCAATCGGATAGAGCTATTGCCTTCTAAGCAATGGGTTGGGGGTTCGATTCCCTCAGGGGTCGCCAAAATTCTTGCCGCATAAGCATTAGTGGTGATGCAGTAGTTTTGTAAACTACAGAACAGGGTCCGACTCCTTGATGCGGCTCCAAATACTTGACAGGGTATTCCCTCGTATGATATACTTCTTTTATTGGGAGGGAGGAACGAAATGGAAAATTGGGACCAGATCGGATGCTACGGGGCGACGGAAGACGATGTTATCAGCGCTCTCCGGTCCGCCGTCAAAGTTCAGTTCGTTCGTAATCCTGAGATTCCCGGTGAACCGTTGGATGCGGTTGCTCTTCGTAAGGTTGTCGCTTCTCTCCTCAGTGATGTTCAGGAAATGATCGAGCGCGGTCTGAATGGGCAGGCCCGGAAGACCCTGAACGTCGCCAAACTGGCTCTGTTTGAGCCCAACCGAATCATTGGAGACTGACCATGTGTTGCGACTTCTGCGGAAACGAAGTTGTTGACCTTGCTCTCGACCGTCCCACTAGCCTCTGTTCCTATGAGTGCGCGAACGAGGCTTTTGATATGTCGCTTCCTGTTGAAGATCCTGACGAATATCTTAGCTACGAGGAGCGGTAAAATGAGACTCGTTCTAAAGCGACCGATTCGACCGTGGCGGATGGTTCTCCGGTATTGGTTCCCGAGGCGACTTACTTGCGATTGGAGCCCGAGAGTTCATGCATGGCTTTGGTGGAATTTCTAGGAGATAGAAATGAGAGTCTGTGAGGATTGTGGGGCCGATAGATCTGGCGCGATTAACCCGAAGACCGGGGACAATCTGACTTGCTATTGCGGTGGAAAGGTCGTCCGCAAGCCTTCTGTTGGTTCTCCGCTGATCGTGATTGTTAACGAGGATAACTGCATCATCGGGGTCGATGTTAATAGCGGCGGATACCCTTGGCTTCCTTCTCATCCGAGTGGATGGAAATTCTTCGCTACTATTGAAGATGCGGTAACGTACAGAGACACTTTTAAGCATGACACCCCGAATGCAACTGGTGATCCTAGGAAGTGGAGGGTGGTTTATTTCCGTTGGGAAATCGATTTTATCCCCCCGGTGTTTTTTGGTGGGTCTGCTCTTACTGACTTTCTTAAACCACAGGTGGCTCGATAGGTAAAGGCGCTCGTCTTATAAGCGAGTATACGTAGGTTCAAATCCTACCCTGTGGACCAAAGCCGTGGTAGCCCAATTGGTAGAGGCGGCAGACTTAAAATCTGCAAAGTGTGGGTCCGACTCCCACTCACGGCACCAATAGAAAGGATGCTGAAATGTTCTTCTCTAACGAAACTAAGCACAAGATCGAAAATTGGTTCAAAGAGAAAGTATTTCATGGAAATGATTTTGATGGTTGGTGGTGTGATTATTCCAATTCCAAATCTTCTTTCGATGTTTCCGGCAATAAGTTTTCGTTTAAACTTTCTTGGCTTCTTGAATTGAAAGATATTTCCCGCGTTGACGATATTGACGTAGGAGATTTTTCTCATTCGGAAGGAAACTGCCCGACTTGTGATTTTGGGTCGAAAGATTCGGTAACTTTTTACTTTTACAAGAATTCGCCCCTTTAGTTCAATGGTAGAACTGCTGGCCTTTAACCAGCGTATGGGGGTTCGATTCCCTCAGGGGGTACCAAATTTTGATCTCTTAGGTTAAACGGTCTGTTGACCCACAGTTGGAGTCGAGAGATCAACCGGTGCTCGAATCCGTTCCAACATCGAGATTTGGGTTATCTAAGACCCTTGATCGTGAGATCGAAAAGATTAGACGGTTAGCGGGTGGACCGAGAACACCCGCATGACTTTGGGCTTGTAGCTCAGTTGGTTAGAGCACACGGCTGATAACCGTGAGATCGGTGGTTCAAATCCACCTGAGCCCACCAAATATCCTGATGGGGTGTGGTAGCACTCGGTTGCGGAGCGGTGGAATCTTCGTGGCTCATAGGTTTGCTTGACCTACCAGAAAAGAGCAAACTGCCAAATGTGAAGAAAGTCGGAGCGGGGGTGGGGAATCCCGCCATCAGGAGTCTGAGGGAAGGAAATCTAGTATGGCTATAAACGAGTTTTTTGGTGAAGAAGATCAAGAATTCTACCGAGAAGTAGCGGAAACCGAGTGTAAAAAGTTCTTGCAGCAAAGAGGATGGTCAGTAGGGAAAGCCGACCCAAAATCTAGATTTGACTTGTTTGCTACTAAGGACAATAGGTTTGTTAAATTTCAAGTTAAAAGTACGAAAGTCATTAAAAGTGGGAATCCAGAGTTTAGGACCGGGAAAGTTACGTATAATAGCAAAATCATAAAAAGAACAAAGTATGAAGAAGGTGATTTTGACTTTTGGTTCTTCTATTGTGGGGTCACGGGGGAAAGTTGGGTAGTCCCTTATCGCGAGTTACGATCCGGTTCTGCTACTAGAATGAACAAAAAATTTGAAAAATGGAGGGTGACGCGTACAGTGGGTAGGCCGTCGCCTTGAAAGCGAATGGAACCTGAAAGGGTTTGGGGTTCGAGTCCTCCGCCCTCCGCCATTTTTTGACGTAGTTACGGAAGGGAAGGTAGGTGGCTTGCCGGATACCCTGCTAAGGTATTGCGCTCAGAAATGGGCGTCGAGGGTTCGACACCCTAAACCAGACGACCGGTGCGCACCATCGGTTGGGGATCGATACCTCTTCCTTCCTCCAAATTTTATGGAAGGACCCCCAATGGTGAGGGAAGCGCATTGCTAATGCGTGGCTCGTGCATACGGGTTGAAGGTTCGAATCCTTCTCTTTCCGCCAGAAATAGCTCTCTTTTTTGCTTGGTTGTTTTGGTTGGGGTACTCTATATGGAACCAACCAAAAAAGAGAATGCCGATAGATTGGCTCAGTTCGCTAGTTCTATACTGTTCGCTTCTTTGCTGTTTCACAGAAGAGCATGTTTTGATTCTAACAACTGCAAAGAAGAAAATTGTATGGTGACCAACACTCTGAATCTAGCGGAAAAATTCCTAGAAGAGTTTAATAATAGAATAAGACCGTGGTAACGGGAGTTTATACCGTTAAAGAGGCGGGATTGACTGTAGATCAATCGTCTTTGTGCTCGGTAGGCGCGATACCTACAACTCCCACCATGCTCCCTTAGCTTAATGGTAAAGCTACCGGCTCTTAATCGGTTGATGTGGGTTCGATTCCCTCAGGGAGTACCAATCCCGTCCCTATAGCACAAATGGATAATGCGCGGCTCTCCTAAGGCCGATATTCAAGGTTCGATTCCTTGTGGGGACACCATTTTTGGAGAAAGTAATGTACAAAGACCCAAATGATGAAAGAGCAAAAGCATCTAGGAGAAAACATTATAGTAAGAACAAGAAATCATATTACCAACGTAACGAAATCAAAAGACACCAATTACGAGAGTATTTAAGAGAAATAAAAAATAAACCATGTTTAGACTGTGGAATTCAATACCCGTTTTATGTTATGGAATTTGATCATCGTGATCCGAATGCTAAACTGCGCGGAGTCACTAAATTAGTGAATAACTGCAACATGAAAAAACTAACAGAAGAAATAGAAAAGTGTGATGTTGTTTGCGCTAATTGTCACAGAATAAGAACATGGAATAAAGAAACGGGAGTTTTGAAGTATAGGGACGGGATTAGGGTAATAGTGGATAGCTAAGGTAGCCGGTTGGCCTCCAAAACCATACTGCGTGGGTTCAAATCCTACATCCACTGCCACTCTTACAGCCCCCGCCAAGTTTAAATTGATGCGAGATAGTTTAAATGGTAAAACGTCAGACTCTGAATCTGCTCGATGAAAGTTCGAATCTTTCTCTCGCTGCCATGGGGACGAAGCTAAATGATCAGGCAGGAGTCTGCAAAACTCCTAGACGTTGGTTTAATTCCAACCGTCCCCTCCATTTTTTGTAGTGAAACAGGAGACCCGATGAAAAAAATTATAGTGTGTGGGGGTAGGGATCTTCCCGTTACAAGGCAATGGGTCCAGCGCGTGGCCGAAAAATTGAAGGAAATAAAAGCTACGTTAGTGATATCGGGTTGCGCCCGTGGTGGTGATGCAATTGGAGAGGCTGCCGCTATTAGCATAGGGTTGCCAATCGAAAAGCATCCTGCACAGTGGGATAAATGGGGAAAACGGGCAGGTTATTTAAGGAATGTCGAAATGCTTGCTTGTTGTGATGGTACACTTTCGCTTCCGGGTGGTAAGGGTACCGAAATGATGAAGAAAATCACATTGGAAGCAAAGAAACCCTTGTGGGTATTGGAGTGACCGACATATTGGCCCTATCTTCTAAAGGCTTAGGATGCGACCCCCTCAAGGTTGCGATGTTGAGTTCGAATCTCACTAGGGCTACCAATAGACGGAGAAATGAAGAGGGAGTGTGTCGATGGTGTTTGGTATAGACAGGAATACGAGCACAGTCCCGATTGTAGATGTTCGAAATCCGATAATTGTTGGGTTGTTCCTGAAATAGCGTATAGATATTTTGATACTGCCATGAGAAGTAGGCCAAAAATATCGCCGCAAACAGTTATTAAATTCATGTGCAATGACCCAAATTGTACTGCCATAATGTTTGTTTCTAGTAAAATTTTTAAGAATATCCCAAATGTAATAGAATAGGATAAAGGGGTATAGGGGTATAGCTCAACGGTAGAGCGCTGGCTTGTCACGCCAGTGGTTGCCGGTTCGAATCCGGTTGCCCCTGCCATCAAATGAAAAAATGTACATATTGTAAATTAGAAAAGCCGAAAACTGAATTCTCGAAAAACGCAACGAGAAAAGATGGGATTCAAAATATCTGTAAAGAGTGTAGCAAAAGAAGATTGATTGAAGCCCACAAGAAAAGTTACAGTAATAGAAAACATATAATAAAAGAAAACAGAAAAGAAGAGATTGAAAGAAATAAACAGATAGTGGCTGAACATAAATTAGGCGGGTGTAAATTTTGTTCGGAGAAAGATCCGGTGACACTTGATTTTCACCACGTTAACCCAAAAGAAAAAGATTTATCAATATCAGTCATAATTCATAGGTACACTACAAACAAATTAGTAAAAGAAATAGAAAAATGTATAGTCCTGTGTTCTAACTGTCACAGGAAGCTTCATGCTTATGGCGAAGATGTGGGTTCAAGTCCCATCGGTACTGCCATGGTGAAGTTAGCTCAACGGTAGAGCAGGAAGCGTTCTAATTATTCGCTTGCCGTATGTTGGTTCGAGTCCAACACTTCATCGCTTGTTCCCCTAGCTTAACGGACTAGAGCAAAACGCTACGAACGTTTTAGGTACAGGTTCGAATCCTGTGGGGAACTCCAATTTTGCGGGTTTGGTATAAAGGCAATTATCTTTGGCTTCCAACCAAAGGATGAGAGTTCAAGTCTCTCAACCCGCTCCAAATTTAGTTCGTGTTTTCTGTTCCTAAGATATGGAAGCACGGATGATACCGGTAACTAGGGACGACCGGTTGGTTTGTTATGGCGAACCTAGCCAACGGATCTTAGGGGAGCCGTTGGTAAGTCCCGGAAAATTTGATTGGGTTACTAGCGAAAAGTGTACCATAATAAGCACTTCTCGAAAGAGATAGCTGGTATGCAGTCCCGTGGTTGGTTCAGTTACGACGAGAATGGTGGCACTACTGACGCAAACTATTCTTAGCGCTGAGTAAGTCGGTGGCAGAATACAGGAATGGGAGAGATACCCAACTCTTTGCGCAAAGGGTCTCGACCACCCGCCAACCATTATTTGTCGGCGTAGCTCAGTCCGGTAGAGAAAGAAAGGGGTACAATGCCGTATTCTGACCCGGAGAAACAAAAATTATCAACCAAGAATAGACAGGAAAGAAAGCGTAACGAATTTAGAAAATGGAAAGAAGATAATCCTTGCTCTGATTGTGGAAATTTTTATCCTTACTATATTATGCAATTAGATCATACTTCCGACAAGAAATTTAATATTGCACAAAGAAGTGCTTCATATGGTAGCAAATATTTCTTTGAAGAAATAGCAAAATGCGATTTAGTCTGCTCCAATTGTCACGCAGTTAGAACGCATGAGCGCAGCAATGCCAAGGTAGCTCAGCGGTAGTAGCGGCTGGCTGAAGACCAGCGCGTCGGAGGTTCGATTCCTTCCCTTGGCACCAAGCCCTACGCGTCGGTGGTTCAAATCCATCCGCTGACACCATATCTTGACAAGGTACCCCCTACATATGGTATAATTCTTTTGTTGAGGGAGGAAACCGATGAGATCATCATCCTCTATGCTGTCCCAATTCACAGGGGAGATTTCCATGAGTGATTATACTAAGGCGGTCGAGCGGGCGGTGGAGGCGGCGAAGAAGATGCGCGGCTTCTACCTAAGGCAGTGGAGCGACGATGAAGCAGACGAAAAGCCGCAGTCAGTCTTGGATTTCGACTGTGCCCTCTCCGCCGTGCGCGAGCAGAAAGTGCGGGCGGTGGAGGCCAGGGTGGTGTTCCGTGACTTCTCCGGCGGCGTTGTATCAGCGGAAATTCTTCTGCCCCCTGAGACGCCAATTGGAGATCGAGTCACGATCCTGCTGCACGGCGAGCCATGGAACGCAGACGAGAAGTTGATGATTCACTTGGCTGGTGGTAGTCAGGAACACGACCCCGGTTGTGTTTTTGAATGTTCAAAGTGTGGAAGCTAGGAGGAGCGAAATGGTCGAACGATTTGTGGTTGAGCATTTCGGTCGTGATTCTTCCGGTTGTCCTACGGGGTTTCTAGTAAGAGACAAGAAGACCGGGAAAGCCGTTAGTCATTGGCTTCCGAATGACAGTACACCGTATGACCATTGCAGACTGCTGGCCCGTGATGAGGCTGACCGTCTGAATGATTCCGAAAATCGTCTCCGTCGAAATTCTCGACAGAGGGTATACCATAAGGCTCGCACCGAAGCTTACCGGTCGGCTGGTATGGTTCGAACCAAGTACGGTTGGGAATAGGTATTGACAGGATACTCCCCGGTATGATATAATTTTCTTACTGGAGGGACGGAAATGGACCGAAAGCACACTCACCGTGGAACCTGCCAGATTTGCGGTAGCACTCAGGCGGTTGATATCGTTTCCGGTAAGCTTGCCGTTCATGGATACACGGTGAAGTGGGGTTACTTCTCCGGTACTTGCAGAGGCTCCAATTCCCTCCCGATGCAGCACGACCGGACCCGCACTGACGAAATGCTTATCAGTCTTCGCGACCACGCTAATGCTTGCGACGAGAAGGTTTCGAAGATCGATGCTGGAACGTTTCGACCGGCTAACGTCAGAACCGGTCGCCGGATTTATACTGGCATTTCAAACCCTGCCACCACGGTTGGATCGAATTACCAGTCTGGTTGGTTGGACGAGGAGATTCCGTTCGATCAGGCGATGCCGTACCAGCAGCAACAGGCAATCGATTCTCTCCGTTGGGGTTTCATCAATGAGGCTCGCGGTTGCCGCGACCACGCTAAGATGATGGGGGAATTGGCAGATCAGACTTTCGGCACCGATCTGTTCCCGGTCGTTCGTCCGGAAAACCCGCTTGAGGGTTACTGCTCCGGTTCCCACAAGCCGCTGTCCAAGAAGGATTCCCATTCGGTTTACGGTCAGTGTCCCGGTTGTGGGAAGTCCTTCAAGGCTTTTCGTAACAATAGCCTTCACCCTGTTTACCAGACTCCAAAGCACAAATAGGAGGAGTTATGAATCAGGAAACCGAAGTTTGCGATTCCTGCAACCACCAGATGTGCGAGCATGACGATGGCGATTGTCCGATCAACCATTCTGAGGAGGATTGGAGGGAGGAACGGTGAATACCAATTGCATGATTGAACTGGTCGAATACGAAGCCAATAGGACCGGTGTTACTGTTAATAGTCTTATTTCTTCCTTGCTGAAAGCTGCGAATCCCGATAGTTGCGTTGTCGTACAGATCAGGGACAAGGAACGTTGGAAGTGGAATCTTCCGAAGCATGGCGTTCTTGTCCGCGATGAACAGTTTTTTGACAAGTTTCATAGGTTTTGCGCCACGGTTAGTAGTTTCAAGGTTGCTACCGGATTCAGCACCGCAATCGTGAAGCGTCTGGTGACGAATGGATTTATCGAAACTTTCGAGAAGTCTTGCAGTGTCATTCCACATGTTCGTCAGCTTGGTCGTCTCGGACAATCCAATATTGTTATTAGTATGGAGTCTGCACGCAGAATCGTGAGCGTGAAAGAGGAAATGGTTCTGAGGCTCAAGAACAGATACACCACAAATTCCTTTTTCAATGAATTGAAGCGGCTAAAGCGGGAAAGCGATGATAAGACATACTTGACAATATAATATGGGGTATGGTATAATTCTCCCATTATGAGATCACACGACATAGCCGAAAATCTTGCAAAGGCGGAGAAGCTTCCCTTGGGTCACTACGGAAGAAAGGAAGCCGAGGATTTGGTTGCCGAGGAATACCGTCTCTGTCGTGCGTTCGAAGGTAAATTTTCTTGGAAGAGCAGATACATCAAGGTTTGCGACATTGGGAGAATCATCGGGAAGATCTGCTTCGCTCTTGGTATCAACCCACCGAAGCGCGTTATTCTCGAAAGCGACGAAGTTCATTCTCACGCTGGTGCTCATTACAGCAGTTGGAGCAAGGAAATTCATTTCCCGTCGAAATGGGTGGGCACGACGACCCTACTTCACGAGCTATCCCACCACGTGAAATATGTTGGTAAATTCTATGGGAGAGGGGACCACGGTCCAGAGTTCGTTGAGGCGGAGGAATTGGTGTTTCAGGTAGCAAAAGATATAGGACTTTAATGCGAGAGTGGCGAAACTGGTATACGCGCTAGACTTAGGATCTAGTCCGAAAGGGTGGGGGTTCGATTCCCTTCTCTCGCACCAAATTTAGGAGAGGAAAAATGAGAAAACGTGATGGGTTTATTGAGAGTCTATTCGGAATTCTAATTTTTCTAGTGGCGGCGCTAGTAATAGTCAGGGGTGTGTTTGTACACCCATCAGTTGCGGTTAATGCCCTCAAAACTCAAGGTTACAGTAATGTGGAAGTAAAAAGTCACGATTGGTTCATGATCGGGTTTCGTGGGTGTGACGAGAAGGATGCCGCGAAATTTACGGCTGAGGCTATCAATCCGGTTGGCGAGAAAGTGGAAGTCATTGTTTGTACCGGGATTCTCAAGGGAGCAACAATCAGGTCAAAGTAAGGATAGAAAATGAGCTACGAAGGAACGATAGAATATCTTTGTGCTAACGGCCACTATTGGGTTGAGGATGCTGTATCTGTTATGTATTCGGAACTCTCTAGTATTCATTGCCCCGATTGCGCGTCTTCTCCTGTTGCTTGGAATTCTATTGATCAGACGAACGGTTGCTGGCCGCTCGATGGGCTGGAAATCCTACGTGATCATTCGAACTGCGGACTGTGTTCCTCTTGGAATTTCAGAGGGAGACTGACCCGGACCCCACAACCGGAACCGAAGGTTTGTCCATGCTGCGGTCATGCTGAACATCAGAAGCCTACTTTCCGATTGAAGGATTGACAAATACTATCCCCATGTGGTATACTTCCTTCGTTGAGGGAGGAACGGAAAATGCTTTTCGTTGGCGACATTCACGGTGACCTGACACTACTCCCGAAGGGGTATGTTGGTGATGTGGTTCAGGTTGGTGATTTCGGTATTGGATTTATCCCTACTCCGGAACTGGAACCCAATACCAGATTCATTCGTGGTAATCACGATAACCCGGAAGCTTGTAGGGTTCACCCGAGTTACATAGGCGATTGGAAGGTTGAGAACGATATCCTGTACATTTCGGGTGCTTGGTCAATTGATTTCGCCATTCGGACGCCTTTTGTGAATTGGTGGCCTGACGAGGAACTCACTTTTAGTCAGATGAACAGCATTCTTAATGTGGACGAGAGGATTGAAATGGTTGTGTCGCACGATGTTCCGTCGTCAGTGTACAGCGAGCATCTTTCGTCCCAAATTCTTCTTAGTGCGACACCAGAGTTTCTTGAGGAAGTGCTCAATAAGTTCAATCCTAAGGTGTGGGTTGCTGGTCACCATCACGTTTCCAAAGAATTTTCCCATAGCGGATGCAAGTTTCATATGCTTGGAATTGGCGAAAAGAAAGAGATAGGGCAATAAAATGAAGATTTGGCTTGATGATTGTCGGATTCCACCTGATGGTTGGATTTGGGCTAAGAATTCTATGGAGTTTTGCAGTATCATTCGAGCCGATGGTCGTCCTGAAAAGGTATCGTTCGATCACGACCTAGGAGACGATTCCCATGACGGTTCATGGTGTGCTTCTTGGCTGATCAACCGTGGTCTTGACCTGAATTGGGTACCGTCTCAGTGGGAAGTTCACTCAGACAACCCGTGTGGAAGGGACAACATTGTTTCCAAGATGAGATCTTGGGATAAAGTTTGGGTGGATTCCAACGTCCCTGTTACTTGTTAGGGTGATGTATGAGTAATGGGTACCCAACGCCAAAGCAGTACGTTGATACTCTGCGTCATATTACGGAAGTCCTTGGGGTGACCGAGGCTGAAATTTCTGATGCTCTGCATGTAAGCCTCCCAACGGTAGCTAGGTGGCTTCAAGGGAAGAATCTACCGCATGGGGCAATGAGAATGCCACTCATGCGTTTTATGGAGAGAAGGAACGAGAAATGAACTTCGGGTCAGTGGTCCAACTGGCAGAGGCGGGAGTCTCAAAAACTCCATGTTCGGGGTTCGAATCCCCGCTGACCCACCAAATCTTTCTAGGTGAAGTATGATATGGTTTACTGCAGATACTCATTTTGGTCACAAAGGGATAATTGACCATTGTTCTCGTCCGTTCTCTTCTGTTGAGGAAATGGACGAGAGCATTCTTTCTACTATCAACAAGCTGGTTCAGCCAAACGACACACTTATTCATCTTGGGGATTTCTGTTGGCTGGAGAAGAATCTCCCTACTTATTTTGGTAGTATTAATTGTCTCAACAAGCATCTTGTTATTGGGAACCACGACGACAAGTCTGCGAAGAAATACTTCGATAGCGTGAAGGATATTTGGTATTTCCGTCACAATAACCGGAAGATTGCATTGTGTCATTACCCGTTCCATTCATGGAGACGCGGGTGGTTTCACCTTCACGGTCACTGTCATGGTACAGCACCAGTGAAACCCGGAAGAATTGATATCGGTTGGGACGTTTGGAAAAGGCCGGTAAGCTTTGATGAAATAATTGAGACGTTCGACAGTCAACCACCTATGGAGAAATACTAATGTGCGACGTGTGCTTGGTAGTTGGTATAGTCCTAGACGCTGTGAAGTGCAAGGATGGTATGCTAGTTATGACTCAGCCAATTTGTGATTCAATCAGGAAGATCAAAGAGAAGCGTCTCATTGATAATAAGTTCGACCAAGCGTCCGAGGAAGCTAGGAGACAATCTTTCAACTATTGCAAAAGAGACAAGAAATGAATATGAAATTTACTATTGAGTGTGAAATGAACGAGCGTTGGGTACCACATTTCTTATCTATGCTTCTACACATGGAACACCTTGGCATTATTGGTGGTAGTAGGGAAGTCGGTATATACTCGGATGGGGATGGGGATTTTCGGCCGAAGTTTCGGACAAATATTGATTTTGAAATTCAGGAACCATCTAGGAACGAGCGCGGGAATCATCTTTACGACGCCGGGTAGGGGGTATATTGACAGAATATATACCCCTATGATATAATTTTCTTACTGAAGGAAGGGAAAATGGCCAAAAAGACCGTGAACACTCCCAAGGCGGCGTACAAGAGCACGGCGAAGGTTGTGATCTCGTTTGGTATGATCGCCGCCCCCGTGAAGCTTTACAAAGCGTCCGAGGATGTTGACATTCACTTCAACCAGCTTCATTCGACTTGCGGCCACCGTCTCAAGCAGCAACCGATGTATTGCCCGCACTGCTCCGACAGGGAGGGTAGCAAAGTCGAAGTCGCCAAGGAAGAGATCATCAAGGGGTTCGAAGTTGCGGACAATAGCTACGTCACTTTCACCGACGAGGAGATTGCTTCCGCCACGATGGGCAAGGATTCCAAGGTTGTAATCAAGGAATTTGTTCCGGCTGATTCGCTCGACCCGATCTACTTTGATGGTGATGTTCAGTTCGTTGGTCCTGATAATGGCGGCGAAAAGGCTCTGGCGCTGATCGCCAATGCGCTCGCCAAGACGAACCGCGTGGCGATTGCTCAGATGGTTTCCCGTGGTCGCCTTCGCCTCGTTGCCCTTCGCTCGATGATGAACAGCGGCGGTTACTGGTCGTTGGTAATGCAGAACCTTCGCTACAATGATGAAGTTCGCGACGCTTGCGGTATCCCCGGATTCGATACCCCGGTGACGGCTGAGGAACTGGACCTTGCTACGCTGCTCGTTGCCAAGGCCACTTCCGAGAAGTTCAACCCGGACAAGTACACCGACGCGGTTCGCATCAAGCTTTACGAAATGATTGATGCCAAGAAGACCGGTGCCGTTGTCGAGATTATCAATGAGAAGGGCTACGACCCGGCTTCCGGTTTCGATCTCGCCGCTGCTCTCCGCGCTACGCTCGAATCGATCAAGTGAGGCGATAATGATTAAGCCTCAGCTACTTACCACGACCACCGTTGAAGAAGCTTCGAAGCTTATTGTTGATGATCGCTTCTGGATTCAGCAGAAGTACGATGGTAAGAGGGTGCTTCTGAACTGTGGTAAGTCTCTTGTTGGTCTTTCTAGAAATGGCAATTTTGTGAAGCTTCCTGAGTGCATCAAGCGGGATATGGCGCGGATCGCCGCCAAATTTGACGGTGGAGCTATTCTCGATGGGGAGATAATTGGTAACCAAGTCTTCGTGTTTGATGTGATTGGTGTTGGACCGTACGAGGCTAGGATGAAGTGGCTCCGTGAAAATCTTTCTGGCGATAGTCTGGTTCTTGTCTACACTGCCACCACTACGGAAGAGAAAATTGCGCTGGTCAGTAGCTTGATTAACGTAAAGGCGGAAGGTGTTGTAATCAAGAACAAGAACACCGAATACTGCTTTGGCCGTTCGCCGCTCAATTTCAAGCTGAAATTCTACAAGACCGTTTCTCTGGTGGTGGTTGGATACGACCCTGATGGGAAGAGATCGGTTATCGCAGCAGTTTACAGCGAGGGCGAATTGGGAGGAGATTGCAGCAAGATATATACTTCCAGAATTGGGGTTCCGGTTAATATTGAAATCCCGAAGCTTGGATCGGTTATCGAAGTTAGATTCCTGACCACTACCGAAGATTTCAAGTTGATTCAGCCTGTTTTGCTCGGTGTCAGAGACGATATCTCTATTAGCGATTGTAAGACTTCCCAAATCAGGGGGTAAAGATGGCTCGTCAGAAGATGCCGCATTATTACGAGGGTAAAGTTAATAGGGATACCCAAAAAGCCAAAAAGGAAGTAGTTGTCAAGAAAGAAGTTCGTTGGGAAGATGAAGAGATTTTGGAAGACGATGGAATTGTTTGGGTGCACCCCAATAGTTGGGATTGTTTCTATATTGGGATGCGGGCGAGAGCCAAGACCACAAGTGGAAATCTTCTTGGAAGTATTTCTTTGATTGGTGATTTCGAGCACGGTGACAAGAATGTTACTATTACTATCGATGATATGGATGGGGTTGTAATCTCCCTTCCGGCATTCAAGTACATATTCATTAAGAAGGATGAAAAGAATCACGCTGAAAAACCAGTTTTGAAGGGCACTAAAGGAAACCGGCAATTGGTTGTCGGTATTAAGAAAGAGCAGAAGGATGATATGGAGGTTGTTATGGCGAAGAAGGTAAACGAAACGGTCCCGGAGCCTCAGGAAGACACTCAGAATACCGAATCCGGCCCGGAATATTCTCTGAGTATGAATGGCCTTTCCAAGGCTTCCGGTGTGTCAACGATCACCCTCAGGAAGTATATGGAGAAATACGCTTCCGAGATCCCGCACCAGAAGATAGGAAATAATTATAAGTTTTCTGAGGCTGCCGCTGCTGTGGTTCAGGCTATCAAGGCACGCAATAACCCGAATCAGTAAATATGAAAATACCATACGGTGCTTTCACAATTTCCGAGTTACGCGACAGAAATTTTCCATTGAGGCTTAGTAACGGGAAATGGATACCTGCCCGTCCGCTTCCTTGGGAAGGTATGGTATCTAGGATTCGTGCAGCGTGGGACGTTCTAACTCGTAAGGCGGATGCAGTCTATTGGATCGAGGGATAAATGAAGAAAGTGCTTGTTATTGGTGCTGATGGTGCGGGTAAGGATACTTTTGCTGATATTCTGTCAAAGGCTACTGGTTTGTCGTATGATTCGATGGCTGGATCTACTAGTAGGGCCATCCTGTACAAACATTTCGCTCAGAATGTCACTAATCTGACAGATCTTGAGGAAATCTATCGCAATAGGAGAAACAATAGGGAGGAATGGTTCGAAGCTGGTGAACGCCTCCGTAATCAGGATAAGTGTGCTCTGCTTAGGTGGTGTTTCAATCGTGGGGATATTGCTACTGGAGTTAGAACCATTGAGGAGATCGAGGAAGCCAAGAAACAGACCATTGTTGATGTGATCCTTTGGGTCGAGCGACCGGGATACGTCAGTAAAACTTTCGGTATTGGTTTCCAGCACGATAGATTGGTTGATTCTGTTATTATGAACGACGAAAATATTGATGGCCTTGTTTGGCATGCACACCGCGTAGCTTACAAACATAAACTTTACTCATGGATGCAATAATGCTAACTTCTAATGATAATCGTAGCGTTTTCGTGGAACATATCGTTATTGGTGTTTATCCGGGAGCGAACATTGGTGACGTTATGAAGATAGCAGCAAAAATGTCTGTTGATAATGAATGTGATATAAGGTTTACTTTCAATGGTAAGTGGTATCGAGCCATTTACAAAGAAATAATGGAAGTTCTATACAGGGAGAGAGGATGAAATGACGAGATCCAGAGTTATTGATATTAAGTACAACAAGAAGTATGGCACATGGGATATCATGGACGGCAAGCGTCGGCTGATCGATTACAGCATTACTAAGAAGGGTGCGATCAAAACCGCCGTTTACCACGTCAGGAACGAAATGAATCTCATGAAGGAACAGGTAACCGTTCGAGTCTGGAATAAAAAAGACAAGACTATATCGGGTGTTTCGGTCCCTGAACTCATTCGTCGTTATGGCGCTGGCACCCGTGCCACCCGTTGGGATTGACGTTTGGTTGTAATAGGTGTAGATCCGGGGATATCTGGAGCGCTTTGCGTTCTTACTGATAGTGGTGTCTCCCGAAGCTGGAAGACACCATTTATCCTAGTCAAAGATAGATACGCAAGACCTGTTCTCGATCTAGTAAGTTTTACCAGTATTCTAGATTTCATTGAAGATTTAGGGAACCCTGATTTGGTTATGGTTGAAGCTTCACAAATCAGGATGAAGACGAATTCTAGAAAAGCTGTTTCTGGTATATGGTGGTATGCAGGCATTTTGGATACTGCTCTCAGGGTGCAAAATTGGAAAATTGAGTACGTACAACCGAAGCAATGGCAAGAAAAAATATTGCATCCATTTTTGAAATCAGAAGCAGCAAAAGCTTCGTTACCGTTGGAAGTCGTTTGGCCAGATGGTCACGACGAGTGGAAAGAAACATCTATTAGGTACGTACAGGCCGTAAATCCGTCGATATTGATTCCTTACGGTTCTGCGGTGAAAAAGCCACACGAAGGGGCGGCAGATGCTTTTTGTATAGCCCAATTCGCGCTCAATGGTGAGTATCATAGAGATTGGATTCATAAACCAACCAAGGCGTCGAAGATCAGGAGAACGAAGAATGCCAAAGTTTGAGTACACTATACCGGATACGATCAACGGGTATCTGAACGCACATGACTTGCACCTTTTGTGTAATATTTTGATTGACTATCTCGGTGTTGTTGAGTATATTAGCCGTGGTTACAGCGTGGAGACTGTTAAATATCTCAACAAAAAGTTGCTTCGTATTCTTACTGAAATTGATATTCCGACGCCGCCACAAACCGAGGAGTAAATCATGAAAGTAAAATCAGTGTTCGGACAGATAACAGGGTTGAAGTCTATCATGGTTTTCATGATAGTTATACTACTTTCGTTATCATTTGTAGGATTCGTCATTCAGAAGAATTTTACTAGTAGAATTTCTGAGCAACAGGAAACGATTGAACAATTGAATATGCAACTTCGAAACATGCAGCTTGTAATCGGTACGAATGGTAAAATTTTGACCCTTGAGAAAGAGTTAGTAGATCTGTCGAAGCGTAATAAAGCAGCAGGTAAGCGCGATCTCGGGGTTGACATACCGAATGTTGCATACAAAGTGTTCGAATTGGAGCAGCGCTACAAAGATGATGGGCTAGAAGCGTCGTTGCTGTTGGGTATTATTGAAACTGAATCGGATTTCGACCCGAGAGCCACATCTACTTACAAGGACGCTTCCGGTAACGTTAAGCCTTTGGCATACGGGATTATGCAAGTGGTACGCTCGACAGCATCGCCATACTTGCAGAAGCTTGGACACACTTGGTCCCCCGAGATAATGTATGAACCAACTATTGCGCTGGAAGTTGGCACTACTCACTTAGTGGAGCTACATCGTCAGTACATGGACGAGGGACTTGAGTTCACGCATGAATGGAATTGGTCTATAATGTCCTACTTCTGGGGCGAGCGTCCAATCAAGGACGCAATGAATCTCCCGTCGTCGGCTAGAAGGGAGACACCAGCGTTCGGTTATTGGAACAGAGTTCGTGAAGCACAACTTCGATGGAAAGCAAAAGGATTCTAAAAATGGACAACGAGAAGTTGATAGAGTCTGTTTATAGTATCATTGAGCAGGAAATCAATAGAGCTAGAAATATCCACCCTCCGATGGTTGGGGAGGATCATGCTGCTGGCGTTATTATGGAGGAGATAGGTGAATTCTTTGAATCAATCCAGAAGCAATCAGTAAACCCGTTTGAATTAGCACAAGTGGCGGGTTGTTGCGTCATGGCTATCAAAGATCTTTACCCGTCATACAAGGTCAGTTGGATGCCTAATAGCGATCTAGAAATAGCAAAGCACCTTACTACCGATAGGATCAATAATAGACCAGAAAAAATGGTGGTTACGTACCATTCTGTGTACGCTCGACTATATAGGTCTTTGAATGGTTACATAAATGGTGCCACAATGCAGTTTGGGCAACATCTACCACCATACCACATTTCATTCTTAATCAGGGCTTTTGAGTATTGCGTTGATGGTTTGGTGAAGCTGGTAGAGGAATTAGATTCCAAGTCAATAAAACTACCAGCTTTTCAAAAATGGTCAGTTCAATAATTATTATACAAATGTAGGTATAGGAGTTTTCGTGGTTGACGGACGGTTCGAACGGTGCGAGAGGATACAATATGAAAATTAATGATGATCTTTTTAACTTTAACCCGTTTGTCGGACCGTCCGTTGGATTGACTCTTGATGGAGAAACGGCTTCTGCAAATATATTCAATAATGATGATGCTAGGGATTTGTTTTCTAGCATACAAAATATATTTGCGTCACCAACTATAGACACCGACCATGTAAGGTCGGTAGTAATACCGAAGGTAGTAGGGCTTTCGGACCCATCTGACAAGCAATGGCTACTTTGGTATATAGGAAATGTTGCGGGTGTGCATCTTCCACAACTACCTTGGGTACATTATGAGGAAGATGCTTCGTCGTTCCTGTCGAAATTGAAGGGCATTAATTGGTCACATGTAGACGACAAAGTTGGTCTAGTTTTGAATATTATTAGCACTATTCTTAGTTTGATCAGTGCTGTTAGAAATTCGGTCAAGGGCGTGAGTATGTTATCCAAATTAATACCAGCGCTCGGGAAAACCGAAACAGAAATGGCAGAAGCAAGGGAAAAATTGATACCGTACTTAAGTAGTGAAAGAGCGGCTAGAATGGGTGGCCGTCCGTTTGCTTTGGAATCTGTGAATGAAGGTGTTAATTGGGGAAAAATTGCGGACATAGCGAAAATAGTCTTCATGGTCATAGCGCTACTACTCCAAATGCATAGAGCACTCAAGACCTCTAAGACTTTAGTTTCATTAGTGGGAAAGCACGTTACATCGGCATCGGATGCCATGAGCGGTGCTTCCGACGTAATAGAAATAGCAAAGGAAAGCTAAAATGAACGTAAATATTGATATGAGGAACAAAGCAGCAATAGTTTTTGGTGTAGTTATGTTTCTTGTTGCAATGACTGGTATTATTTCTGATGCTCCAAACAACGCCGCTGGTGTAACGTTGACGGTGTTGGCATACGCTGGTCCTGCGCTCGCGTACGCTGGCTTCATGAAGAAATTCTAAATTATGAGAAATGATCATAAGCGGAGAGAAAAGCAGCGCGGATATGCTAGATGGTTGTTATGTAATTTCAAAGTAGTAGGAAATTGCCCAAATTGTGGCGAGAAGATACTATATGGCGGTGGACATTTCGTCCCGCCATCATTAGGTGAACCCGGATTCTTTGTTTGTGATAAGGGAGAGAAAAATGCTTAGAAAGTCTTTATACGTTGATACTGCTACGGATTACCAGATAGAAATTTACATGAATGACGAAAACTTGCTTGTTATTGGCGCTGCCGATAAGAGAGGCACCAATATAGATATTGGCCTTACCCCCGTAGAAGTGAAAGAACTGCAAAAAGCCATAAGAGTGATATCTCGTTCGTTTAAACCGGCAAAGACGGAAAAGGATAAATAATGGAAATAACGGACCAGAATGTAAGGGTTGATTTCTCAAAATGGGCGGAGAAGATAGCCCGTTCTAGAGGATATAACGGTATAGATGATACTAATTCAACGCTTAGTCGGGAATTTCGAGAAAAGATAAATTTAATAGAATCGTCGTGGGAAGCTTTCACTACCATAGTCGGAACGCTACCGGAAAACCCGTCTGCGGTTATTCATCCGCCGTTTGTTCTTTTCGGTATACCGTCTGGTTCTGATAGACATGTTTTTATTTTAACTGACCAAGAATTTGCTACTATTACGAACATGGCGCAAGGGAATGCTGAATTGATCATGCAATTGGTCAGGAAAGTGGCTGGCAGTATGATCATAGTAAGTAGTGGGAAGGTATTGCCTTTTGGTGCCCCTAATTGACAGAATACCATATAGTATGATATAATTCTTTCATTGGCAGGAAACGGGGCGGAGTTAACCGCCACCGATACCGCGAGGAGAGGAAGAATGAATCAAGTCAAGGACATTGCTGATATTAAGTATGTGAACACCAGCGTCAAGGATCTGGCCCCTGAGTGGGATCAGGTCAAGAAGTCGGACGGAAGTTTTTCCAACAAGATCAAGTCTCTCACCGTCAATGGTGAGCGATTCCGCCCGACGAATCGGTTCCTGAATTCGATGTGCTCCCGATTCGGTTTCGCCCCTTCGATCTACGGTCTTTTCGAGCCCGACGAGGTTTTTGGCCGGATCTCGGACCGTAAGCCGCTTCATAAGGTTCGCGTGGCTATCGACAATAAGGAACGGGAAGTTCTGGCTGTTTCTACGCCGGGCAAGCCGATTATCACCGATCACATTGCTGACCGTGTTCTTGGTGGTCTGGACAGGACCCCGTATCGGGTTGACTACCGCGATGGAGTTGTTACTTCGTACCACACCATCGGTCGCGAGTGGAAGATCGGCCCGGATCGTGCCGTTTCTCAGATCAAGGTTTCGATCCCTGTGGACGGTTTCGGTCTTCCTGATATCGTTCTCGGTTGGATTCGTCAGGTCTGCACCAACGGAGCCGTTGCGGTTTCCCCGGTGTTCCGTTCTCAGGTTTCTCTCGGTAAGGGTGCGGACGACGGTGAGCGGGTTCTCATGCGCGCCATCGATTCCTTCTCCAACGAGGAGGGTTTCGCTGCGATTTCTCAGCGAGTGGATGCAGCGTCCAAGACCCCCGCTTCGATTGCCGAAGTCGCCTCTTTCCGCCGCGCTCTTGTTTCCGGAATCAAGACCGGCATGAACATCACCGACATTATGAACCGTCTTGAGCGTGTTACCGGTTCGCTTTCCGACAAGTACCACGTTCCTTCGGAGAACGCACTTTCTATCAAGAAGCAGCGACTTCTCAACATGAACTGCTCGGTCGCCCACCTGATCAACACCGGGTCGGAGCTAGTGACCCATCGCCCCGAGATTTTCTCCAAGCCGGAGTCGGTTTACGCTTGGATCGGTGACCGAATCGCCAACGAGTTCGACCTTGAGGGTGAGGAGAAGCGTTTCGACAACCGGGACTTCATGATTGTCAACGCCGCCTAAGTGAGGGAGTAGGAAAAGGGGAGGGGTAATACCCTCCCCTTCTTTATACATACATCTTGACAGGATACCCCTCCGTATGATATACTTCTTTTATTGAGAGGGAGGAACGAAATGAGAATCAAGCCCTTCGCTACTGGATTCACCGCTTTTGGCAGTACCTTCGTTCTGGTGGTTGGTGGTGGTTTCGGAGTCAAGGTCGCCCGCCTTTCTGGCGCTGATTCCGTGGCTTTCATCGAGTCGGTTCAGCAGTGTCGCGACGAGGCTGATTATCTTGAAACCCTTCTTCACTTCGTAAAGGTGTAATGATGATTTTCAAGACGCTCTACAAGAAGACTTCTGTTGGCGATATCCAAGTCTGGTGGATGGAAGTCGAGGATGATAAGTACCGGACCTATTCCGGTAAGTACAATGGTCGTATCGTTGTTAGCGCGTGGACCGTCGCGACTCCTAAGAACGTTGGCCGTTCCAACGCTACGAGTGCTATGGGTCAGGCTGAGCAGGAAGTCGCTTCGGCTTACGAATTGAAGATCAAGGGTGGATACCGGGATACTATCGAAGGTGCTATGGATTCCGGTCGTTTCCAGTGCATGCTTGCCAAGAAGTTTGAGGATTACTCTGATAAAGTCCAAGCGGAGTTTGAGCGTGGGAATTCCGTTTTCGTTCAGCCGAAGCTTGATGGGATTCGTTGCATCGCCACTCGGAATGGTTTGTTTTCCCGTCAGGGTAACCCAATTGTCGCTGTCCCGCATATCGAGGAAGCGGTTAAGCGGTTCTTCCTTGAGAACCCTGAGATTCTGACACTCGACGGCGAGCTATACAACCACGAGTTCCACGAGGATTTCAATTCAATTATTTCGATGGTTAAGAAGACCAAGCCGACCGAGAATGATCTTCTTGAGTCTGAGAAGATGATCCAGTATTGGGTGTATGATTGCCTGCACAAGAATTCTGATGCAGTGTTCTCCGCCCGTCATAACTGGATTCTGTCGAATGGTCCGATCAGGAAGCTTGAGACTTACAAAGCTTCCAACATGGAGGAAGTTAATTCCTTCTACGATCAGTTCCTTTCCGAAGGTTTCGAGGGTATGATTATCAGGATCAACAAGCCCTACGAGACGAAGCGTACTCACAACCTTCTCAAGCGCAAGGAATTTCAGGATAGCGAGTTTACTATTCTCGACATTCAGGAAGGGTCAGGGAACGGCTCCGGGATGGCAAAGCGGGCCATTCTTGACCTTGGTAATGGTAAGACTTTCAAGGCCGATATCGTCGGTACTCAGCAGATTCTGCGAGAGTATCTCCGCCGTCGCTCGGAGTTCATTGGGAAGCAGGCTACGGTGGTCTTCCAGAACTTGACTCCGGACGGCGTTCCCCGGTTCCCGAAGTTTAAGGTTGGTCACGACACGGAAAGATGGTAGGAATGATCTCCATTTCGACTTTCATACTGATAGTAATTTTTCTGGTTGTATTTTTTGCCGCTATCGTTGTGACTATTTATTATGAGACAGAAACTGAATTGGTCGCAATGAAATCGGAGCACTCGCGAAAGATCTATGAAGAGATTCAGGCAAAGGTTGAGCTATTGGCTAAGGAAGGGGTTCTTCTGGATTCTTTGAGGGGTTACCACGATCTGATTAAGGATACTATGTTGGCATTTGACAATATCGATAGTTTGGTCGAGAGTGGTGAACTGAGTCATGAGACTTACTTGAAGTTGAAATGTGAAGTTTACGAACATATACGCTTTACCTTAACTAACTACAGCCTGAGTAGGATGAACAAGTGAAGAAACATTGGTACAAGATCTGTCGAGAGTATTGCCCCATATGTGGGTTGATCTACACCCATAGGGAGCGTATGTACACAAGACGGCCAAAAAAGGATCAGGATAGGCATAGCTTTACGTATGTATACTGCGGGTGCTATTACGCATATTGACAAAATATACCACCTTATGATATAATTTCCCCTGTTGGTGACGACAGGAGATAAACGATGGAAGTCGATCTCAGGGATTACCAGCAGCGGATCGTGGAGCAGGTCATTTCCGGTTTCACCGGAGAAGGTACGGACGAACTGAACTCCATGATGATCGAATCTCCGTGCGGGTCTGGTAAGTCAATCATGGGACTGGCAATCGCTCGATTCTTCGAGGAGGAGTTTGGGTGGCGCACCAATTGGGTTGCGAATCGTCGTAACCTTCTGTCGCAAATTCTCAGAATGAATTCGAAATTCTTTGGGCTCAAGAAACTCAGCGCGGTTTCGATGTTCGATTCGAACCCGCCTGCCGCTGACTTTTTGATTATTGACGAGGGACACCACAGCGCGACCGCTTCCGCTGCACACATCGATTCTGTAGTTCGACCGAAGAAATATCTGGCCCTGTCCGCTACCCCGTACCGTACTGACAAATTGAAGCTTCCATTTCAGAAAGTTGTAAAGGATGCTGGCATTCACCGCCTGATTCAGGGCGGCTGGTTGTCGAAGTTTCATCATTGGGTTATTGAGAAGTATACACCGGAGACAGTTGCACACACCTATTTGGAATCTCCTGATAAGTGGGGAAAGACTGTTGTTTTCTTCCACTCCCTAGATCAGTGCCGAAGGTTCCAAGCGATTGTCTCCGGTGTCGGTCCTTCTTGTGAAGTAGTTTCCTCACAACAGCCGGTTTCGGATCGTGAGGATATTCTTTCTCGTTTCGAGAGTGGTGAGACTAAGGTTCTTGCTAACGTTGCAATCCTGACCGAGGGTTTCGACTGCGAGGATATTAACACGGTCTTCGTCCGCGATTCCGTCAAGATTGTCACTGTTCAGATGGCTGGTCGCGGGCTTCGGATTCATGATGGTAAAACCCATTGCAACATTGTTCAATCAAAGAATGCTCACTGGTCTTTTTTGAAGTCTGCTTCCGCTGACCGTTCGTTTGTTAAGGTTGACGATGATTGGCTTTCTCTTTCCGGTTCGAACGAGATCATCGAGAAGGTGATGAAGCAAAATGTGGATTCGATGATCGATTCGGAAGTTACAATCCCGAAGTTCATTGTTAAATATAGTGAGAGGAAAAAGCGTCGTCCCAATATTATAAGGGAGAGATTCTAATGAATTATGCTGAGGCGGTAGATAACCTTTGTAGTCTACTAGAGCAACGATGGAATGGTGCGAAAATTAGTAGGGAAGCACTGCAAAAAGCGGTTGCTAATATTCGCGAGCGTAAGGTCTGTGAGTCTTTCCCGAGTGACGAAGAGATCAAGCAGAAGTTCAGTGAATTTGAGAAGAAGTCGCATAAGCGGTATTGGGATTCCGGGTGCCGAATTGATCACCATTTCGACGCCGCTCTGGATCTCGCTAAGTGGCTGATGAGCCACCCGCAGCCCGGATGCCAGCACGACGAAGTGATCTATCGGGCGGGCATCCCGCAGTGCTCGGAGTGCGGGAAGCCTGTCGATTGTCGTCACCCCGTAGCCATCGTGCGCGTTAGGAAGGATCGGAAGTTCCTCGATATAGACCACAGCACGACGGGTGCGTACGACCCCGACGATTGGGGCGACGAGGAGTGGTAATTAGTATAGGGGACGCTGTGGAAAAGTCGATGAATTAGAGGATGGAACCCCATGATTGAGAAATTTATCCAAATTGAACACCATGGCGCGAGGGTGTGGGCTAATCGTGAACTCGCTGGTAAACATCGAGAACATTGTCTTTGCTACTCCTGCAGTAAGTTCAAACCGGGTGATATATCTAACTGTGGGATTGCCCGTCGCCTCTACTTTTTATGCGTTGAGGAGGGTTTGGTAACTCCGGTTTATGAATGCCCGTGCTTTAAGCCAATAATGGAAGATGAGAAATGCATGAAGTCATAAGCACGTCATGGTTAATTGTAGCGGTAGTATCTGTGTTTGTCTATTGGCGTCTTGTACGGAAATTGAATCACCAGCGTAAGGCTCTCTTCAGAGAAGCACAACTATCACTATCGGATTCTAACAAGGCCGCGAAGAAACTCGCAGTCGATATTGATAGGTTCAATAAGGTCGCTGATCGTGTGTACCGACGATTGTCCACAGAGAAGAGAAAGGAATAGCCATGATTAATGATCCGAAGTCCTACAAAGAGGCGGTCGAGCGGGTGGTGGAACTCTCTCCTGAGATTCGCAGCGTCCTACGACTCTTCGGGGACCAGTTCTCTTTGCTGAGGGACTTCGACTCCGCCCTGCGCGCTCTGAGCGCTCTGAAGGTGCGGACGGTGGAAGGGTGGGTTGTAAGAGGGCCGGCAAGCTCGTTCGTTGTATTCGATGAAAACGAAGCTGAGAAGTGGGGAGAGAACGGGCGCGTCGAGCAATGCGCGATCCTGCTGCACGACGAGGAGACGAGAAAATGAGAATGCAGGAGTGCCACCGCAAGCTGGACAAAGACGGCCGTGGCAAGTGTTCAGTCCCCATGTGGAGCAACGGCTGTCCGGACGGATTCTGCGAAGAGGATGCCTATGGGCAGCGCCCGGAGGGGGAGACATACCGCGATGCAAGCGGGCGCATTCATAGACATGACGGCCTCTACGACGGATACGTCCCCGGCCTTGCCTGTCCGGCACATGGAGGACCAAAGACGCGGGTATTCATGGACGGCAATGCGTGGTGCGCGGTGTTGCCGGACTTCGTGAACCTTCAAGAGTCACCTGCTGGATTCGGTGATACGCCGGATCTTGCTAGGGCAGCGCTACACGAGGAGACGAAGCCATGATCTCCGATACTGAACTGAGCGCGCTGGTTGCCACTGAAGTCATGGGCTACGAGCGCATTATTGGTCCCGACTTTTCATGGTGGAAAGGTCCGGATGGCAGCCCGTTCCACAACCCGCCGCCATCTTTCGCCACCGACCAGGGCCTCGCGCTCGAAGCGGCGCTCAAGGCGCTACAGGGAATGGGGCTTGAGATTGATCCGCAGGACGGAGGGTTCTACGTCTCTTGGGCGAGCGTTGAGTTTCCCGATCATGCAATCGGCACCACCGTCGCCCGCGCTTTCTGTTTCGCGGCCCTGCGCGCGAAGGGGTGGGGGCGCGGAATGAGCAATCAGAATACCGGGGAAGTCGCCGGGGAAGTCACCCAAACTGGCCGTTCGACTCCTCAGAAGGATCTGGAGCGGGCCATCACGGACCCGAACTTCCCGAAAAACGAGCGGGAGTGGTGGGCACATCACCGCATCGCCGCCCTCGAAGCCGATCTCGAAAGGCTCAGGAGAAGGGTCTCACCGGCGACCAGCCCGTGCTCCTGTCCCGAGTTCTGCACCTTCCATGCTCGGGAGGTCTTCGAGCAGCAACGGGAGGCGATCAGACGGTTTTCCATCTGCGACCACGAAGGCAATCATGGACTGCCCGCCGTGCGCGCGGCAATGGAGGAAAGGTGAGAGATCCATATAAATTTAGTATGGAAAATGCGCTTGAGGACTTGCGCAATGGGGTTGGTCGAGGAGCCGATGAGGTTTGGATTAGAGTTCCAACGCAAGGGTCTCTAAG